>DATBZM010000152.1:0-10526 GCA_036513175.1 Xanthobacteraceae bacterium
GAATCGCCGTTGGGCAGCGGCTTGTAGCGATCCGATTCTTCGCCGCCCTCGCCGGTGTTCGACTTGCCGCCGATGCGGTTCATGGCGATCGCGAGCGTCGTGTGCGCCTCGCGCGAGATCGAGCCATACGACATGGCGCCGGTGGCGAAGCGCCGCACGATGTTCTTCGCCGGCTCGACCTCCTCGATCGGCACCGGCTTGCGGCCGTCCTCTTCCGGGCTCTTGATCCTGAACAGACCGCGGATGGTCGTCAGCCGCTCGCCCTGCTCGTTCACGGTCTTGGCGAACGCGCGGTACTGGTCGAGCGAGTTGCCGCGCACCGCGTGCTGCAAGGTCGACACCGTCTGCGCGGTCCACACGTGGTCCTCGCCGCGCAGGCGCAGCGCATATTCGCCGCCGACGTCAAGCGCGCCGCGATAGACCGGGGCGTCGCCGAACGCGTCGCGATGGCGGCGCACCGTCTCCTCGGCGATCTCCGGCAGGCTCACGCCCTCGATGCGCGTCGCGGTGCCGGTGAAGTATTCGGAGACGAAGCTCGACTTGAGCCCGACCGCGTCGAAGATCTGCGCGCCGCAATAGGACTGGTAGGTCGAGATGCCCATCTTGGACATCACCTTGAGCAGCCCCTTGTCGATCGACTTGATGTAGCGCTTGACGACTTCCTTCTCGTCGAGCTTCTGCGCCAGCTCGTCCTTCATGGCGACGAGCGTCTCGAACGCCAGATAGGGATTGATCGCTTCCGCGCCGTAGCCCGCAAGGCAGGCGAAGTGATGCACCTCGCGCGGCTCGCCCGATTCGACGACGATGCCCACCGACATGCGCAGGCCGCGCCGGATCAGGTGGTGACGCACCGCCGCGCAGGCGAGCAGCGACGGGATCGGGATGCGGTCCGAGCCGGCGTTGCGGTCCGACAGGATGATGATGTTGATGCCGTCATGCACGGCCTGCTCGGCCGCGCTGCACAGCGCGTCGAGCGCCGGCGTCATGCCGGCCGCGCCGGCGTCGGCCGACCAGGTGGCGTCGAGGGTGAGCGAGCGGAAGTGCGCCTCGCTCATCTCCGAGATCGAGCGGATCTTTTCCAGGTCCGCATTGGTCAGGATCGGCTGGTGCACCTCGAGCCGCTTGGTGGTCGAAATGCCCTCGAGGTCGAACAGGTTCGGCCGCGGCCCGATGATCGAGACGAGGCTCATGACGAGCTCTTCGCGGATCGGGTCGATCGGCGGGTTCGTCACCTGCGCGAAGTTCTGCTTGAAGTAGGTGAACAGGAGCTTTGGCTTGCTCGACAGCGCCGAGATCGGCGTGTCGTTGCCCATCGAGCCGATGGCTTCCTCGCCGGTCGTGCCCATCGGCGACATCAGGATCTTGAGATCCTCCTGGGTGTAGCCGAACGCCTGCTGGCGATCGAGCAGCGTGAGGTTCGACAGCGCCGGCCGGCTCTCCGCGCGCGGCAATTCCTCGAGCTGGATCTGCGTGTTCTTGAGCCACTCCTTGTAGGGATGGCTCCTGGCGAGCGCCGCCTTGATCTCCTCGTCCGGGATGAGCCGGCCTTCGACGAGATCGACCAGCAGCATCTTGCCGGGCTGCAACCGCCACTTGGTGACGATGTCCTTTTCCGGAATCTGCAGTACGCCCATCTCGGACGCCATGACGATGCGATCGTCGCGGGTGACGAGATAGCGCGCCGGGCGCAGGCCGTTGCGGTCGAGCGTCGCGCCGATCTGCCGGCCGTCGGTGAACGCGATCGCGGCCGGGCCGTCCCACGGCTCCATCAGCGCCGCGTTGTACTCGTAGAACGCGCGCCGCTCCTCGTCCATCAGCGGGTTGCCGGCCCATGCCTCCGGAATCATCATCATCACGGCATGCGCCAGCGGATAGCCGCCCTGCACCAGGAACTCGAGCGCGTTGTCGAAGCAGGCGGTGTCCGACTGGCCCTCGTAGGAGATCGGCCACAGCTTCTTGATGTCGGTGCCGAAGCGCGGCGAGCTCGCCGAGCTTTGCCGCGCCGCCATCCAGTTGTTGTTGCCGCGCAGCGTGTTGATCTCGCCGTTGTGCGCGATCATCCGGTAGGGATGCGCCAGCGACCAGGTCGGGAACGTGTTGGTGGAGAAGCGCTGGTGCACCAGCGCGAGCGCGCTCTCGAAGTCGGAATCGAGCAGGTCAGGGTAGTAGGCGCCGAGCTGATCGGCGAGAAACATGCCCTTGTAGATGACGGTGCGGCACGAGATCGCGACCGGGTAGTAGCCCGAGGTGCGGCGCTCGTGGCGCCGATAGAACAGGCCCGAGACCGTCTTGCGCAGGATGTAGAGCCGCCGCTCGAACTCGTCTTCCGAAAGCGTCTTCTCGCCAGATCCTTCAAGATTTTGGCCGATGAACACCTGGCGGTGCCACGGCTCGGTCGGCTTGACCGATTCGCCGAGTGTCGAATTGTCGATCGGCACGTCGCGCCAGCCGAGCAGCTTGAATCCTTCCGCCGCGATCACCTCGGCATAGATGTCGGTGATCTCCTTCTGCCGCTCGACCTCATGCGGCATGAAGAGCGTGCCGACCGCGTATTGCCCCGGCGCCGGCAGCGTGAAGTCGAGCTCGGCCGCCTTCTTGGCGAAGAACTTGTGCGGGATCTGCGTGAGGATGCCGGCGCCGTCGCCGGCGCGCGGATCGGCGCCGACCGCGCCGCGATGCTCGAGGTTGACCAGGATGGTGAGCGCGTCGGCGACGATCTGGTGCGACTTGCGCCCCTTGATGTCGGCGATGAAGCCGACGCCGCACGAATCCTTGTCGAGCGCCGGGTCGTACATCCCGCGTGCCGGCGGCACGCCGGGATCGGCGGTCGCGGGCGAGACGGACGCGCCTTTGCGGTCACGCGCCGCATCGCTTGCGTCGTGTCGTACATGCTGCTGGCCGCGGTCGCGGCCGACCGGTGTGGCGCTCATCTCCGACCTCGCCTCCCGCCGGCGGCTCCCGGCCGCTGGCGCACCCGCCTCGCCCGCTGCGCCGCTCGGCGCCCCGGTGCGAGGCTGAACTCATGTCGTGCCGGGCAGCCGGTCCGCCGTTCTGGCGGTGCATGCGTGGCCGCTCGTCGGCGCTCCGATGCGATCGGCATCTTGCGGCGCATCCCCGCTCGCCCGACCGGCGGGGATCGCCTGCGGCCGGGCGCCCGGCCGTCGCTATGGAGTCGTTATGGGACAGCAATGCTGTCCTAACTCACCATGCCAAAATTCTGCCACGGAAACAAGAGTTCGCCATCCCTGAATCGCCTTTTGCGACCCTTTTGTTGCCGCAGCCCTTCCCGTTCAAGCAAGAAGAGGACCACGGACCAAGCTTTTACGCAATCCCATTGCGTTGCAGCATGGCTCGCACTGCCGCCTAACGCTACGCACATGTCCGCCGATCCGCAGGCCAGCCGTTCGCCGATAGGGATATGCTCAAACGACGCATATTCCGGCGAAATCCTTCCCCGGACTTGATCCGGAGTGGACAGCGGTTCGCGGACAAGGATATCCGCAGACTGAGAGTCCGGGCCGTCCGTGATCGGGCCTGCGCCAAACCGGAGACCTCGATGCACTTCGCCAGCGACAATGCGGCCGCGATCGCGCCAGCGGTGCTCGACGCGATCGTGAGCGCCAATCACGGCCACGCTCTCGGCTATGGCAATGACGATCTCACCCGCGTCGTCGAGCAGCGCATCG
Source organism: Xanthobacteraceae bacterium (assembly GCA_036513175.1). Lineage (GTDB taxonomy): Bacteria > Pseudomonadota > Alphaproteobacteria > Rhizobiales > Xanthobacteraceae > JAVDCA01. The sequence goes on from DATBZM010000152.1 coordinate 3,687, forward strand.
GCGAGATGTTCGAGCGCGACGCGGCGGTGTTTCTCGTCTCCACCGGCACCGCCGCCAATGCGCTCTCGCTCGCCCACATCACGCCGCCCTGGGGCGGCGTGCTCTGCCACGCGCAGGCGCACATCATGGTCGACGAATGCGGCGCGCCGGAATTCTTTGGCGGCGCCCTCAAGCTCATCGGCCTCGACGGCGGCGCCGGCAAGCTCGCGCCGGCGACGGTCGATGCCGCGATCGCGCGCCACACCGGCCACCGCCCGCACGCCATCCAGGCCGCCGCGGTGTCGCTCAGCCAGGCGAGCGAGGCCGGCACGATCTACACCGCCGCCGAGGTCGCAGCGCTTGCCGAGATCGCGCATGCGCGCGGCCTGAAAGTTCACATGGACGGCGCCCGCTTCGGCAATGCGCTCGCGCGCCTCAACGCGAGCCCGGCCGAGCTCACGTGGAAGGCGGGCGTCGACATTCTCTCCTTCGGCGCCACCAAGGGCGGCGCGCTCGCCGCCGAGGCGATCGTGATCTTCGACCGCGCCACCGCCGACACCATGCACGAGCGGCGCAAGCGCGGCGGCCACCTCGTCTCCAAGCATCGTTTCGTCGCCGCGCAGTTCGCGGGCTTCCTCGCCGACAGCAACTGGCTCACCTGGGCGCGCCACGCCAACCGCATGGCCGATCGGCTCGTACAGGGGCTCGCGAGGCATTCGGTGGCGCCGGTGTGGCCGGTCGAGGCCAACATCGTGTTCGTGGTGCTGCCGCGCGCGGCCGATGCGCGCCTGCGTGCCGCCGGGGCGAGCTATTACGCGCGTGACGGCGCCGGCGCGCCGGAGGACATCAGGATGGCGCCCGGCGACGTGTTCGCCCGCCTTGTGACGTCCTTTGCGACCACGGACACGGAAGTTGATCGATTCGCCGATCTCGTGGGAGGTTAGCGCATGTCCCGGCGAAGTGGGTCCCGGTTCGCCGACAAGGACATGCGCCAGTGAGTAGAATCCGGAACACATCGCGTTCCGCAGGAACGGGATGTGTTCCGCCCCAGGGGTGCCGCAATCGCGCGGTGTGCTGCGCCGAATACGAATGACATCGGATGGGGAGAGTCATCGTGCGAATTCGTACCCTGCTGCTCGCTTGCACCGCTGCGCTCGCGCTGGCCGGCGCCGCCGCGGCCCAGTCGCCCGGTCCCGCCTACGGCGCCTTGCCGCCGTTTCGCATCGCCGCCATCGTGCGCGCCGCCGGCTTCGATCCGCTGTTTCGGCCGATGCGCCAGGGCGACACCTACGTGCTGCGCGCGCTCGACCGCAACGAGGTCGAGTACCGCCTGGTGATCGACGCCTACACGGGCCGCACCGTCTCGATCCGCGCGACCGGCGACTCCCGCCCCTATGCGCGCACGTATCGCGGCGAGCCTGGCTACGCCCCGGGCGGACCGGTCTACGGCCGCATCTTCGGCCCCAACGACGACCGCTATGACGCGCGCTACGGCTATGGCGCGCCGCGTCCGTCGGCGCCGCCGCAGGTGCGTCCGCCCCAGACCAGCAAGGCGACACCGGTCCTGACGCCCGGTCCGAGCAAGACGACGCAGGTCGAAACACCTGAGCCGAACAAGACGGCCGAAGCTCCGACCCAAGCACCGACCGAGGCACCGCTGCCGCGTCCGCGTCCCTATGTGATGGAAGCGACCAGCTCGATCCCGGCCGACGCGCCGAAGGCTGAGCCGCAGAAGACGCCGCCGCCTCCGCCGGCGCCGCAGAATCCGGTGCCCGCCGTTCCGCCGGCGCCCCCCGCGGACACGCCGCGGAACAACGGCGGCGCCGCCATGCCGCCGGTCACGCCGCTGGATTGATTCGGTCCAGCAACACACGGCTCGTCATCGCCCGCGAAAGCGGGCGATCCAGTAAGCACCGCCGACGGCAATGATTACTGGATGCCCCGCTTGCGCGTGGCATGACGGAGAGTGGTGCGGTAAAACAAAAGCGCCCCGGAAAAATCCGGGGCGCTCCCTCTGACGAGGCCTGTCTGACGGAGCCTGTCAGCAGGTAGCCGGCATCAGGCCGCCGATACTTCAAGCAGCCTTGGCCTCGACGGCCTTGGCGTTGCCGTTGGCGATGCGGATCTGGCGCGGCTTCGCCGCCTCCGGGACCTCGCGCACGAGATCGACGTGCAGGAGCCCGTTCTCGAGCGAGGCGCCTCTGACCTCGACATGCTCGGCGAGCTGGAAAGCGCGCTCGAACGTGCGCGCCGCGATGCCCTGATAGAGCACCTCGCCCTTCTTCTCGTCGGTCTTGGCCTGCTTCTCGCCCTTGATCGTCAGGGTGTTCTGCTTGGCTTCGATCGAAATCTCGGGCTCCGCAAAGCCCGCAACCGCGAGCGTGATGCGGTAGGCGTTCTCGCCGGTGCGCTCGATGTTGTACGGCGGATAGGTCGAGCCGCCATTCTCGAAGCCCGATACCTGATCGAGCATCGAAAAGAGTCGGTCGAATCCGACGGTCGAGCGATAGAGGGGAGCAAGATCGAACGTACGCATGGCATATCCTCCTTGAGCGACATGCTGTGGGTCCGCCATAAGAGCCGGACCACTGGGTTTGCACGGGCCGGATGGCCCCGCGCAGCACCGAGATGGGAAGGATGTTTTCGACTCGCAAGGGGCGCCGGCCGCGGAATCCGGCGATTTGGCGCCGGCGGCATTTGTCTTTGTTTGACAGTTGGTTAACGGCCCAGTCTGGCGCGTCTGTGCGCCCGCTGCCGCATCCTCCGCAGCCGTTGAGCGCCACCCGCGCCCTGCTATAACGGCACCAACCGCTGGCCCCGCCCCGCATGCGACTGATCTCCATTCCTGCCAATCCGGTGCCCGACGACGCGGCAACCGCGATGCTGCAGACCCCGGACGACGTGCTCCTGCGCTACGCGCGCTGGGCGCCACCGCCCGGCCGCAAGGGCACCGTGTGCATCTTCCAGGGCCGCGCCGAGTTCATCGAGAAATACTACGAGGTGGTGCGCGACCTGCGCGCGCGCGGCTTTGCGGTCGCGACCTTCGACTGGCGCGGGCAGGGGCTGTCGCAGCGTGCGCTCAAGGATCCGCGCAAGGGCCACGTCGGCAGCTTCGCCGAATTCGCCATCGACCTCGAGACCTTCATGAAGGAAGTGGTGCTGCCCGACTGCCCGCCGCCGCTGTTCGCGCTCGCCCATTCGATGGGCGCCGCGGTCCTGATCCAGGCAGCCGCCAAGGGGCACCGCTGGTTCGACCGCATGGTGCTGACGGCGCCGATGATCCGCCTCGCGCAGCGCCGCATGTACGGGATGGCGCCCGCCCTCGCCCGCATCGTCCGCTTCGCGGGGCGCGGCGGTGGCTACGTCCCGGGCGGCGGCCCGGCCGTGCTGCAGACCAGGCCCTTCCCGGGCAATCCGCTCACTGGCGACCCGGTGCGCTACGCCCGCGCCGCCGCGGTGATCGAGACGGAGCCCGCGCTCGGTCTCGGCTCGCCCACCGTCGGCTGGGCCGACGCCGCCTTCCGCGTGATGGCGCAGATGCGCTCGGCGAGCTTTCCGGCGCGTATCCGCCAGCCCATGCTGATCGTCGCCGCCGGCCACGACAGCCTCGTCTCCACCCCGGCGATCGAGAATTTCGCGATCCATTTGCGCGCCGGCTCGCACGTGATCATCGCCGGTGCCGAGCACGAGATCCTGATGGAGCAGGACCAGTACCGCCACCAGTTCTGGGCCGCGTTCGACGCCTTCGTGCCCGGCACGCCGCTGTTCGGGAAGCTGGCGGCGGATTGAGCGGGAAGCTTGCGCGCTTCACCCTCCCCTGCAGGGGGAGGGTCGGCGAGCGCAGCGAGCCGGGGTGGGGTGGCGGCATTCTCAGACACCCCACCCCGCTCGCCTTCGCTTCGCGAAGTCGAGCGACCCTCCCCCTGCAGGGGAGGGTGAAGGACTCATCCCCTCAACACCTTCATCGCCTCCGCGTGCACGCGCCGATCGCCGGCAACGATCACGCGGCCGCCGTTGAGCGGCGGCTCGCCTTCCCACGTCGTCATCACCCCGCCGGCGCCCGCGATGATCGGCATCAGCGGGATCACGTCGTGCGGCTTGAGCTCCGTCTCGATCAGAAGGTCGAGATGGCCGGCGGCGAGCATGCAGTAGGCGTAGCAGTCGCCGCCGTAGCGCGAGAGGCGCACCAGCTTCTCGACCTCGACGAAGCGCGCGCGGTCGGCTTCCTTCATCAAGAGCGGCGTCGTGGTGTAGAGCACGGCCTCGGCAAGGCTCGCGCAGGCGCGCGTCATCAGCTTGCGCTCGCCGGCCGGGCCCTGGTAGCGCGCGTCGACGCCGTCGCCGAAGAAGCGCTCGCCGATGAACGGCTGGTGCATCATGCCGAGCACGGGCGTGCCGCGGTGGGTGAGCGCGATCAGGGTGCCCCAGGCCGGCATGCCGGAGATGAAGGATTTCGTCCCGTCGATCGGATCGAGGTACCAGACGTATTCGGCGTCCGGCCGGTCGGCGCCGAACTCCTCGCCGACCACGCCGTGGCCGGGGAACTGCTGGCCGATCAGCGCGCGCATCGCCTGCTCGGCGGCGCGGTCGGCCGCCGTCACCGGATCGAAGGCGGTGCCGCGACTCTTGTCCTCGACGCTCAGCGAGGTGCGGAAGTAGGGCAGAATCACCTCGCCCGAGGCCGTCGCCAGTCTGTCGAGAAAGGCCCTGAGATCGACCGCCGTCATGTCACCGGCTGCTGCCCCGCTGCGCTCCGATGTCCTATAGCGCATGTCCGGTCAAATGCCTGCCCCGGATTAATCGAGGTGGATGCGGCGGCTCGAACTTAAAAATCGGCGACGATCGGCTGGCATAACAGGGCTCCATTGGCACTTTTCGGCTCCCGGGAGACCGGCGCAAGTTATTGAAAAAATTTCGCTATTTTGATATGTTAACAGACCCCGATTTTCTTGGGCTTACCACTTGCATTTTGTGCGTCGCGGTGTATCTTGTTGCGGTGCAGCGACGCGAGCGATCGTGTTGCTGCCGCCCTCCTTGGGCGTTTCCTCCCTAGACTTGGGCCGCTAGCATCGCTGGCGGCCCTTTTTCTTTGTGCGGACGCAGGTTAAGCGATTCGCCCTAGCGGTTTTGTGACGCCGCGCGACGCCATCAGATCACTCGGGCTGGCCGCCTGCCGTTGCGACATGCGCAGCCGGCAGCGCCCTGCCATAGGCCGCAGCTATTCCGCCGCCGCCCGATACGGCCGCAGCTCTTCCAGCGGGATCGCGGCGAGCCGGTCGGCGAGCGTTTCCAGATCCGCGGCGAGCCGGCTGAACGTGGCGATCGGCTCGTATCTGCGCTCGTCCATGTAGAGCGCGCGGTTGATCTCGAGCTGGATCGCATGCAGGCCGGCCGGCGGATTGCCGTAGTGCTCGGTGATGAAGCCGCCCGCATAGGGCTTGTTGCGGCTCACCGAATAGCCCGCCTCCTGCAGCGCCGCCTCGACCGTGTCGGCGACCAGCGCGACGCAGCTCGTGCCGTAGCGGTCGCCGAGCACGATGTCGGCGCGCGGCCGTTCGTCGCGGCTGCCGGCCATCGACGGCATCGAGTGGCAGTCGACCAGGATCGCGGCGCCGAAGTCGCGGTGCACCTTGGTGACGAGGCGCCGCAGCGCGCGGTGATAGGGCTTGTAGAGCCCCTCGATGCGGCGCAGGGCGTCGTCGACCGGGATGCGCTGGTCGTAGATTTCCTGCGCGTCGCCGACCACGCGCGCGACGGTGCCGAGTCCGCCCGCGACCCGCATCGAGCGGGTGTTGGCGAAGGAGGGCAACCGCCCGTCGAACATGCGCGGGTCGAGCTCGTAGGGCTCGCGGTTGACGTCGATATAGCAGCGCGGAAAGTGCGCGTGCATGAGCGGGAAGCCGCGCGGCACGACGCCGGCAAAAAGCTCGTCGACGAAGCTATCCTCGGAGCGGCGCAGCTGCGCGAGGTCGAGCCGCGCGGCGGCGAGGAACGCGGGAGGGTAGATGTTGCCGCTGTGCGGCGAGTTGAACACCAGCGGGCCCTGCCAGTCGGCGGGCTCGAGGATTTCGAACGGCGGCTCGAGTTCGTCGTGGATGTCGGTCATTGCGGGGGGAGGTTCACCTTCGGCTGCGGCCGCCAGTCGCCATGGCGGAGAGCATTGCGGTCATCGGGTCCCGGTCTTATCCTGTTTACGACCTCTTAAGAGTGCCATTGTCCATGTCCAGCGGCTTCATGCCAAGCGTAATCGTCGGCGCGTCTGCCGGCGAAGTGTCGCCGCAGCGCCGATGGCCGGAGCAAAGTTCACCGCATTTTTACCCGACTGCCGGCTTATTGAATATCGAGCAAAAGGGACGGGCGTGGGGCGGGGTCACCCGCCGGCGCAAGCGTAGCGGGCGATCCATCGCATGACCAAGATTCTTCTCGCCGAAGACGATACCGACATGCGCCGCTTTCTGGTGAAAGCGCTGCAGCAGGCGGGCTACGAGGTGATCTCCTACGACAACGGCCTCTCCGCCTACCACCGCCTGCGCGAGGAGCCGTTCGAGCTGCTGCTCACCGACATCGTGATGCCCGAGATGGACGGTATCGAGCTCGCCCGCCGCGCCGCGGAACTCGACCCCGACATCAAGATCATGTTCATCACCGGCTTTGCGGCGGTCGCGCTCAATCCGGACTCCCAGGCGCCCAAGGAAGCCAAGGTGCTCTCCAAGCCGTTCCACCTGCGCGACCTCGTCAACGAGGTGCAGAAGATGCTGGCGGCCTGAGGGTTTGCTTCCCCGGACGCGGTGCAGTGCGTGAGCGGTGCACCGCAGAGCACAGAGTAGCGGTACGCTCGGAAACCCTCTCCCCTTGCGGGAG
>DATBZM010000153.1:0-25391 GCA_036513175.1 Xanthobacteraceae bacterium
CCGACCTTCTCCCCCTAAAAAGGGGAGAAGGAGCGCAGGCGCTGTGCTCACCTCACATGCGATCGTCCTGCCACGCACGGGCAGGCTCGGCATAATCCTTCCCGCCCGATTGGCGTCAGTCACGGTCTGCGCGGGATCGGAGGACAAGCCTGTCCAAAGGTTGATCCACTTCATCGACCGACAGGGCCGACGGCACCGCACTGGTCACGGTGTCCTCGCCGACGAGCGTGTCGGAAGCCAGGGTCGCCTTTGCGGCGAGGCCGATCGCGATCAACACAAGCGCGACAGTGAGTTCTTTGCGCATCTCATCCTCCATCACGTTCGATGGCGGCAGCCTCGCGCCGGACGCGCCGGAAGTCCTTGGGGCGGATCTGAAACGTTCTGAAAATGCGAACGGGACGGCAGGCCCGGCGACTACTCGCGACTACGAGCCCGGCTCGCCGAGGTCGCGGTAGATGCCGACCGCGCGGGCATGCAGCTCGCGCGCGGTCGTCACGTCCGCGGCGAACAGGCGCGCGGTCGCGAGCGCGCTCAGGCAGCGCGCCAGGGATTTGGTCTGCCCGCGCGGCGCGAGCAGCGCCTGCGCGTCGCGCAGCAGGCGCTCGCCCTCCGCGCTGTCGTCGGGCTGCAGGCGCGCGGCGCCGGCGCGCAACAGCATGCGTCCCTCGGCGAACCCGTCGCCGAGATTACGGTAGATCGCGGCCGCGCGCATCGCGTCGGCGTGCTCGGCCGGATCGTCGATGTCCTTCACGTCGCCCGCCTGCCAGGAGAGGAGCCGCGCCACGACGTCCGGCGCGGTCGCCGCCGTGCTGCGCGCAAGCGCCTGCTCGACGAAGTGGCGATGCTCGGACATCAACCCGAGCTCGCCCCACAGCAGATGGGCGCGGCCGACCAGCTCGAGCCCCGCGGCCTCGTCGCCGCCGGGTCCGAAGGCCCAATCCAGTGCGAGGCGCACGTCGTCGACGTCCGCCGCATAGGCGGCGCCCCACTCGGGCGAGCTCGTAACCTCCCAGGCATCGGATGCCTGCGCGAGCCGGGCTGCGAAATGCCGGGCATGCCGGGCACGGATCGCGGATTCGCCGGAGCGCGCGAGCTTCGTGCGGGCATAGAGCCGGGTCGACTCCAGCATGCCGTAGCGCGGCTCGCGGCCCGCGAGGTCGGCGACGACCAGCGACTTCTCGACCAGGGAGGAGAGCAGATCGATGATCGTGTCGGCCGCAATCTCGCGGTCGGCGACGACGCCCGCGATCGAGTCGATGGTGACGCCGCCCGCAAAGGCCGAGAAGCGGAGCAGGAAGCGCTGCTCCGCGGCGCTGAGCAGATCGAAGCTCCAATCGATCAGCGCCTCCAGGGTCTGGTGGCGCGGCAGCGCGGTGCGCGGCCCTGCGGTCAACAGGCGAAAGCGCTCGTCGAGCCCGCGCGCGAGCTGGGGCAGCGACATGACCTTGAGCCGCGGCGCCGCGAGCTCGATCGCAAGCGGCAGGCCGTCGAGCCGGCGACAGATCGCGCCGACCGTCGCCGCGTTGTCGTCGGTGAGGGCAAAATCGACACCGAGCGCGGTGGCCCGTTCGGCGAACAGCCGCACCGCCGGGTATTCGCCGGCGGCGCGCGCGGTCAACAGCGCATCCGGGTCCGGCGTCGGCAGCGACGGCACGCGAAAGACGCTCTCGCCCGTGAGGCCGAGCGCCTCGCGGCTGGATGCGAGGACGCAAATGCGCGGACAATGGCGCAGCAGCCTCTCGACGATCCGCGCCGTCTCGGCGAGGACGTGCTCGCAGTTGTCGACGATCAGGAGGAGGTGCTTGTCGCGCAGCACGGCGGCGAGCTCGTCGAGCGAGGCTATCGCGGCGCCGACGCCGAGCCCCTCGACGATGCCGGACATGACGTGGTGCGGCTCGCCGAGGGCCGCGAGCTCGGCGAACCAGACGCCGTCCGCGAAGGCCGGCATGAGTGCGTTTCCGACCTCGATCGCGAGGCGGGTCTTGCCCACCCCGCCGGCGCCCGTCACGGTCACGAGCCGATGCGCGGACAGGCGCGCGCCGACGGTCGCGAGATCGTGCTCGCGGCCGATCAGGCCGGTCAGCGGCTGCGGCAGGTTGCCCCGGACGGGATCCGTCTTTGCCGGCGCCGCATCGGTCGCGGCGGACGCGACGTTTGCGGCCGAGCCGGCGGCGCCCGCCCGCTGCACCGGGGCGACGAAGCGATAGCCGCGCCCCGCCACCGTCACCAGATAGCGCTCGCCGTCCGGCGCCGTCTTGAAGATTTTCCGCAACGTCGAGACCTGGGCCTGAAGGTTGTTCTCCTCGACGACGACGCCGGGCCAGACCTGCGCCATCAGCTCGTCCTTGGTGACGAGCTGGCCGGGTCGCTCGATCAACGCGAGCAAAACGTCGAAGGCGCGCTGCCCGAGCGCGACCGGGACGCCGTGCGCCAGCAGCTCGCGCCGGCCGGCCAGCAGCCGAAACGGACCGAACTCGAGGTCGCCGGTCGCGGCCATGCCTATTCCGAAGCTTTCGCCGCCACGTCGGCCGGGTTGAATCGCAGCGTAAGCCGGTTGCGTCCGTCGCGCTGCTCGTAGCGCATCTCCGACGCGAAGCTGCGCATGAAGTGGACGCCGAGCTGGCCGATTGGCGCTTGCGCGATCGAGGCAGGCTCGGGCGGCGGCGGAACGCTGGTCGGGTCGAACGGCCGGCCGCCATCCTCGATGATGGCCAGCACGTCGGGGGCGGCTTCCATCAGCTCGATCGCGATCTCCTGACCGGTCTCGGCCGCACCCGAATACATGATGATGTTCGCCGCCGCCTCCTCGAGGCAGAGCTGGAGCGCAAACGACAGGCTCTGCGGCAGGCCGGCCTGCTCGGCAAACTCCCCGGCCCATTGCGTCAGCGGCCCGAGCTCCGCCAGGTCGGGTCGCAAGACACGCCGGCGCGCCGGCGTCGTTCGAGATGATGCCATGCTCACCCGGCGACCGCCGCCAATGCGGCATCCTCACGCTCGACGATCGGAATCACCTTGCCCACCCCCGCCGTCCGCAGCACCTTGGCGACGTTGTTGTCGTGCGGGCAGAGGATCGCCAGCTTGCCGCCTTTGCCCGCGACGACCTTAGCACCGAGCAGCAGCACGCGTACCGCGTACGAGGCGAGAAATTCCACTGCCGAGATATCCACGACGATCGCCTTTTTCTCGCTGGCCACCGTGTTGAACGGGAGCTCGAACAACACTGCCGCCGTCGTATCGAACCGACCGCGCAACATGACCTTCGTGGCTCCTGTTGCGACTTCCTCGACAACGATGTCCATGCGTTGACCTGCCTTGGTTGTATAAGCTCTCTTGTCCGAAGGAAAACCCGACGGTTCATCCATTTCAGCAGGTTTCAGATCATTTCAGCCCGGCCCCCACGACGCAGTCCGGGCCACGATGGTACAAGCCGCAATAGCATAGTTGAAGTCGAAACCGATCCGGCCCGGAGCGTTCGCGCCGTTCGCGCTTGAGCTGTCCAATGATGCAGACCGAAACCCGCATCCTCGCGTGTCGCGCCCGAATGCCGGTGGCCGGTCGCATCGGCGGCGCCTCGAGGCGGTCTGCGCGAGGCGATCGGCAAAGCGCCCTGGCGCGGCCTGTCGGCGGCGTGGTGCAAGCGCAAAAGGTCTCATTCACTTCGCCGGGAAAGTCATGGATGATGTCCCATGTTGGTCTCACCGGATGCCGTCGGTCGGCTGCAAACCGCCAAGGCATCCACTGGAGTCACCATGGAACTCGTCGAGATACAAAAGGGCGACGTCGTGATCATGGAGCCGCGCGGGCGCATGGACACCGCCGGCGCCAAGCCGTTCGGCGACCGCGTCGCCGAGCTGATCGGCGCGGGCTCGCACCATCTGCTGATCGACATGACGGACATCGTGTACATCAGCAGCGCGGGATTCCGCGCGCTGCTGGTCGCGCACAAGCTGATCGACGATTGCCGGGGCAAGCTCGTTCTCTGCGGCGTCTCCCCGGAGCTCCGCCGCCTGTTCAAGATCGGCCGCTTCCTCAATCTGTTCACCGTTTGCGCAACGCGCGACGAGGGGATCGCGCAGGCGAGCTGAGGCCGCGCGCCATGGCCGTGAGCGACAAGGGGAATGCACCATGACGCGGCCGAGCAATCTCATCTACGGCGTGGCGGACAAGCCGCCGAAGCTGGTGTGCCTGATCAGCGGCGTGCAGCACGTCGCCATCCTGGCGCCGATCCTGATCGTGCCCATTCTCGTCATGCGGGCGGCCGGCGGCTCGATGGAGGCCACGACGCAGCTTGTCAGCGTGTCGATGATCGCGCTGGGGATCGGCACCATGCTGCAGAGCCTCACCTGTCGCTGGCTGGGCTCCGGTTATCTGATCTCGTTCTGTCCCAGCAACGCATATTTCCCGGCAAGCGTCGCGGCCGTGAAGCTCGGCGGAATGCCGCTCGTTTTCGGCATGACGCTGATCGCCGGCGCCATCGAGGCGCTGGCGGCGCCGTTGCTGCGCAAGATGCGGCCATTCTTTCCGGCGGAGATCTCCGGCATCTGCGTGCTGCTGATCGGCTTGCTCGTGGGCATGCTCGGAATCCGCCAGGTTTTCGGGATCGACGAAAGCGTCGGGCCATCCGGCACCAGCACCGTCCCGGAGATCGCGCTCGGATTCGGCACGCTCGGCCTGATGATGGGGCTCAACGTCTGGTCCAGGGGCAGCCTGCGTATGTATTGTGCGATCATCGGCATTCTCGCCGGCGTCGCCGGCGGATTCGGCATGGGTATCGTCAATGCCGATGCGGTGGCGGCTTCGCACGTCAGCATCGTCGCGTTTCCCAAATGGTCCCCCTCGCTGCCGCAGTTCCGGCTGGACCTCGTCATCCCGTTCGCAATCACGGCGCTTGCCGGCTGCATCCGGGCGATGGGCGACATCACCAATGCCCAGCGGATCAATGACCGCGACTGGGTCCGGCCGGACCTGACGTCGATCCGCAACGGGGTCCTCGCCGATGGGCTCTCGACCATGTGCTCGGCGCTCCTCGGCGGCATCGGCGGCAACACCTATTCGTCGAGCATCGGCCTCGCCAACGCCACCGGCGTCACGTCCCGGCGGATTGCCCTGTGGACGGGCACGATTCTCATCGTGCTTGCTTTTTTTCCGATTGCGGCCAGCGCCATCGTCTCCGTTCCACGCCCCGTGATCGGCGCCGCGTTGCTGTTCAACGCCTGTTTCATCCTGATCAGCGGCATCCAGATCGTCACCAGCCGCCTGCTCGATTCGCGCAAGACCTTCATCGTCGGGCTGGCGCTGGTCCTGAGCATCAGTCGCGATGTATTCCCCGGCTTCTACAGCGGCCTGCCGGACGTGTTGCAATCGTTCGTCGGATCGGGCTTCGTCCTCGGGGTCTCGGCGGCGCTATTGCTCAACGCGATCTTCCGCATCGGGGTGCGGTCGAAGGCTGCGATGACGCTCGCCAGCGGCGCGGACGCGCACGCAGCGGTCCGCGGCTTCCTCGAGCAGCAGGGCGCGCGCTGGGGCGCGCGGCGGGACGTGATGGAGCGCGCGATCTTCGGCACCGCGCAGGCGGTGGAAAGCATCGCCGAGCACTGCAATGCGCGCGGGCCGATCGGCATCGCGGCCTCGTTCGACGAGTATAATCTCGACGTCCGCATCAGCTACGAGGGAGACGCGTTCATGATCGACGACCGCCGGCCGACCGACGGCGAGATCCGCGACGCGGAGGACGGCATCCGCCGGCTCGCCGGCTTCATGCTCCGGCAGAACGCCGATCGCGTGCGCACGACGAGCAAGGACGGCCGCACGACGCTCGAATTCCACTACGAGCACTGAATCGACATGCCGGCGACAGACAGCACGCCACACCCCGAAGGCCCCCGCATCCTGGTCGTCGACGACAACGACGACAACCGCTACACGCTCACGCTCTACCTCGACCTGGAAGGCTATACGGACGTCGCGGTCGCGCATGACGGCGAGGAGGCGATCGGTCGGCTCAAGACCGAGCGGTTCGACCTCGTGCTGCTCGACGTCATGATGCCGAGGGTCGACGGCTATGCGGTGCTCACCTGGCTCAAGGGCGAGCCGCGGCTGCGCGACCTGCCGATCATCATGATCTCGGCGCTCAACGAGATGGACAGCGTGGTGCGCTGCATCGAGCTCGGCGCGGTCGACTATCTGCTCAAGCCGTTCAATCCGGTGCTGCTGAAAGCGCGCCTCGGCGCGACGCTGGAGAAGAAGCGGCTGCGCGACCAGGTCAATGCCCACCTGGAGCGGCTCGAAGCGGAGCTCGACGCCGCGCGCAAGCTGCAGGTCGGCATGGTGCCGCACGTTTTTCCGACGCCGACCGCGGACCATCCGGTCGACCTGTTCGCCATGATGGAGCCTGCGCACGAGGTGGGCGGCGACCTCTACGATTTCTTCACCATCGCGGACGGCCGACTGTGCTTCCTGGTCGGCGACGTCGCGGGCAAGGGCATGCCGGCGGCGCTGTTTATGGCGCGCACCAAGAGCCTCATCCGCATCGCGACCGAGCTGATGCGCGGCGCGGACGGCGGCCCCGGCGGCCCGGCGGACATCATCGCGCGCGTCAACCGCGATTTGTCCGAGAACAACGACGACATGATGTTCGTGACCATGTTCTTCGCGATGCTGGCGCCGGCGACCGGCGAGGTTGTGTTCTGCAACGCCGGGCACAATGCGCCCTATCGGCTCAAGGGCGGCGAGCTTGCGCCGATCGATGAACCCAGAGGTCTCATCCTGGGTGTACGCCCCGAGGCCGAATACGAGGCGGGCCGGCTGACGCTCGCGGCCGGCGAGACGATCTACCTGTTCACCGACGGCGTCACCGAGGCCGCAAATCCGGCGTTCGGGATGTTTTCCGAGGAGCGCCTCGAAGCGGTGCTGCGCGGGGCCAGCGGCCGCACCAGCGCCGAGGTCGTGGCGGCCGTCGTGGCGGAGGTGAAGCGCTTCGCCGGCACGGCCCTGCCCTCCGACGACATCACGATGCTCGCGTTGCGAAGGCTCGACGGGACGGCTTTGTAAATAGCTTCTCACCCCTGTTCATTTTGCGCATGTTCTTGTCGGCGAACCGGCGACCACCCCGGATCAAGTCCGGGGCAGGCTTTCGCCGGAACATGCGCTAGCACTTTTCAGAACGTTTCAGATCCGGCGCAAAGACTTCGGCGCCGGTGCGCGCGATGTTGCGGGCATGGACGCTCGCGGGCGTTTCGCCCCGGGCACGGCTCAAGGGAGAGCAACATGCAGAGCAATATGCAACGTCTCGCATACGACTGGGCGCCGGGGGAACGCGGGTTCGCCAGGCACTCACTCCTCATGATCTTCGGTTTCTATGCGGCGGTCATTGCGGGGTTCGTCGCGCTTGCGTCAACGATGCCGCAGCCGAGCGCTGGAAAGGCCGATGCCAACACTGCGGCTGACCGAGCCGCCGCCGAGCGGTGGCAAGGCCAATGCTACCGCTGCGGTATCCGGCCTGTTGTCGTCCGCTCAGCCTGGCGCGACGGCGGTGGCGGCGAACAGCATGCCGAGATCAGCAGCAGATAGCCGGCCCAAGGACGCCGGCGCCGGCGCGCGCGACGCTGCGGGCATGGACGCTCGCGCGCGTTTCGCCCCGGCCAGGGCTCAGGAGAGCAACATGCTGCAGAGCATCATGCAAAGTCTCGCACACGACCGCCACTGGTCGCCACAGGAACGCAGGTTGATCAGGGGCTCTATCCGCATGGGATTGAGTTTCTATGCGGCGGTCATCGTGGCGTGCGTCGGTCTTGCGGTGATCAAGCCGCAGCCGAGCGGCGACGAGGCCATTACGGCCGCTGCGGCTGACCAAGCCGCAGCCGAGCGGTGGCAACGCCAATGTCACCGCTGCGGTCTGCGGCGCGACATCGTCGGCTTAGCCTTGCGCTACGGCGGCGACCGGCATGCCGAAATCGGCAGATAGCCGGATTCATCGCATTCGGCGCCCGATCCGGACACGATGGCCGCTTGACGCCAATCCACAGGCTCGCACGGCAAAGAACTGTGATACCTTTCCCCGGCACACGGGGCTTCGGACTTGGGCCGCCGAATCGGCCCAAGCCTTCACGTGCTTAAAGACGTACTATCGACTAAGGAGCCTCCCTCTCGCACTTGCCAGCAAACATGACCTGTTCCGCTCATGTCTCCCAGCTCTTGGCGGTCGTCCGTCGTGAAACTTCGGTAGAGGTTTTTGACGACGCACGGCCGCGAATTCTCAGCCCGCTTGCATGCCGCGGCGCGTTCGTCGCGCGTCTACCGGTGGGGCGGATCGCCTTGCCGCGCGCCTGCGCCGGCGGGGTGGTCGAATGAGGCGGCGCCAGTTCGTCGCGCGCCTTTGCGGTGCGGCGGCAAGCTCCCTTTGGCCGCTTGCGGGGGGCGCGCAGCAAGCCGATGGCGTGCGGCGGATCGCCGTCTTGATGGCGATGGCCGCAGCGGATGCGGAAGCGCGGCGACGAGTTCAGGCCCTGCAGGAGGGACTGCGCGCGCTCGGCTGGGTCGAGGGGCGCAACATCCGGATCGACTATCGCTGGGCTCCCGGCGACAACGCCGAGTTGCAGGAAAAGGCCGCCGCGACGGTGGCGGCGGCACCCGACATGATCATCGCCAACAGCACCCCGGTCCTCGCCGCGCTCAGGAAGGAGGGCGGCTCGCGGCCGATCGTGTTCACGCTGGTGACCGATCCGGTCGGGGACGGCTTCGTCGCGAGCCTGGCGCGGCCCGGCGGCAACACGACCGGCTTCTCCACAGTCGAATTCTCGATCGGCGGCAAATGGCTCGAGACGCTCAGGCAGGTAGCGCCGGCGGTGCGGCGGGTCGGCGTCCTGTTCAATCCGAAGACCGCGCCTTTCGCGCCATTGTTCCTGCAGCCGATCGAGGCTGCGGCGGCGACGGTTGCGATCGAGGCGGTCGCGATGCCGGCGCAGGACGGCGCCGAGATCGAGCGGGTCATCAAGGCGTTCGCCGGCGCCGCCGACGCCGGCCTGATCGTGTTGCCCGATGCGAGCATGACGATTGACCGCGATCTCATCATCGGGCTCGCCGCTTCCCATCGCCTGCCCGCGGTCTACCCCTATCGCCTGTTTGCCGCGAGCGGCGGATTGCTGTCCTACGGGAGCGACGTTGCCGACATCTACCGACGCGTCGCCGACTATGTGGACCGCATCCTCAAGGGCGCCAATCCGGCCGAGCTGCCGGTACAGACCCCGGCGAAGTACGAGCTGGTCGTCAACGCCAAGACCGCGCACGCGCTCGGCCTCGCCCTCCCGTCGATGCTGCTCGCCCGCGCCGACGAGGTGATCGAATGAGCGCTCGCGACGTCGTCGGCCGTCTCGCCGCCGGCTGGCACGCGCTTCGCCGCCTGGCGGGCCGCGCCTGGTCGCGCGCGACATCGGACGCGCGAACGATCCGCGGCCGGCTTTTTCGCAAGTACGTCGCGCTGTTCGTCGCCGTCGTGTGCGTCGCGCTGCTGAGCAACGGCGCCTTCGATGTCTGGTTCTATTACCGCGAGCACAAGGTCGCGCTGGTGCGCATCCAACGCGAACAGGCCGCGGCGGCGGCGGCGAAGATCGAGCAGTTCATCAGGGAAATCGACAACCAGCTCGGGTGGACGACGCAATTGTCCTGGTCGGACGGCACGATCGAGCAACGGCGCTTCGATGGATCGCGGATGTTCCGCCAGGTGCCGGCGATCACCGAGCTGTCGCTGCTCGACCCCAAGGGCCACGAGCAGTTGCGGATGTCGCGGCTGACCATGGACGTGGAAGGCAGCCAAGCCGATTTCTCGCGCGATCCTAAGTTCACCGAAGCCGTCGCGCACAAGATCTATTACGGCCCGGTCTATTTCCGCCGCGAGTCCGAGCCCTACATGACGATCGCGATGGCCGGCGCGCGGCGCGACGCCGGCGTGAGCGTCGCCGAGGTCAATCTCAAGCTGATCTGGGATGTAGTGTCGCAGATCAAGGTCGGCGAGCACGGCTATGCCTACGTGGTCGACGCGCAGGGGCGGCTGATCGCACACCCGGATATCAGCCTGGTGCTGCGCAAAACCGACCTTTCGCGGCTGCCACAGGTGCGCGAGGCGCGCGGCGAGGTCGGAGCCGCGCAGGTGGAGGAGGCCGAGAACATCGAGGGCCGCGACGTGCTGACCGCGCATGCGACGATCGCTCCGCTCGGTTGGCTCGTTTTCGTCGAGCTGCCGGCGCAGGAAGCCAATGCGCCGCTCTACGCGGCGCTGGAGCGCCTCGCCTGGGCGCTGCTCGCCGCGCTGATTTTCGCCGTGCTGGCGGGCATCTTCCTGGCGCGGCGCATGGTCGGGCCGATCCAGGCGCTGCGCTCAGGCGCTGCGCGCATCGGCAGCGGCGATCTCACCCAGAGGATCGAGATCAAGACCGGCGACGAGCTGGAGGGTCTCGCCGATCAGTTCAACGAGATGGCGGGCCGGTTGCAGGAATCGTACGCGGACCTGGAAAACAAGGTCGAGGCGCGGACACACGAGCTCAGTCAAGCGATGCGGCAGCTCGAAGAAAAGAGCCAGCAGCTCGAAACGGCGAGCCAGCACAAATCGCAGTTCCTCGCCAACATGAGCCACGAGCTGCGCACGCCGCTCAACGCCATCATCGGGCTGAGCGAGATGATGTTCACCAATGCGGCACGGTTCGGCACCGAAAAGGCGATCGAGCCGTTGCGCCGGGTCAATCGCGCCGGCACGCATCTGCTCGGCCTCATCAACCAGGTGCTCGACCTGTCCAAGATCGAGGCCGGCAAGATCGACCTCAATCCCGAGACGGTGAGCCTCGCGCCGCTGATCGACGAGGTGGTAGGCACCGCGCGCCACCTCGCCGATCAGAACAAGAACCGGCTTGTCGTGGATGCGGAAGCCAATCTCGGCGCGATCACGGTCGATGCCATGCGGCTGCGCCAGATTCTGCTCAACCTGCTCGGCAATGCCTGCAAGTTCACCAAGGAAGGCGACGTCACGCTGCGGGCCAGAAAGGTGGTCGACGGCGGCAACTGGATCGAGCTCGCGGTCGTCGATACCGGCATCGGCATGACGCCGGCACAGCAAGGCAAGCTGTTCGAGGAATTCGTCCAGGCCGATTCGTCGGTCGCCCGGAGCTACGGCGGAACCGGCCTCGGACTTGCGATCTCGCGCAAGCTCGCGCGCATGATGGGCGGCGACGTGACGATGACGAGCGAACAGGGCAAAGGCTCGGTCTTCACGCTGCGTCTGCCCGGCAGCGCCGAGACGGCGCCGGCAGCGTCCGAGGAAATCGACCGCCCGGGCTCCGATTGCATTCTCGTCATCGACGACGATGCCACGGCGCGCGAGCTCGTTGCCGATCAGCTCAAGAGCCAGGGATTCTCCGTGGTGACCGCGTCCGGCGGGCTGGAGGGCCTCAAGCGCGCCAAGGAATTGCGGCCGATCGCGATCACGCTCGACGTGATGATGCCGGACCTCGACGGCTGGTCGGTCCTCGCCGCCTTGCGGCAGGACAGCACGCTGGCCGAAATCCCGGTGATCATGATGACGATCCTCGACGAGCAGCGGCGCGGGACGGCGCTCGGCGCGTCCGGCTATCTCACCAAGCCGATCGACCGCGAGCGGCTGCAGCGCATGGTGAGCCGCTTCCGCTCGCCGGGGGCGCCGACGCGCGTCCTGCTGGTGGATGATGACGATATCCAGCGCGAGCGCGCGCGCGCCTGGCTCGGCGGGCCGCATTGGATCGTGCAGGAAGCGGCGAACGGACGCGAGGCGCTGGCGCGCGTGCGCGAGAGCAAGCCGGACCTCATCCTGCTCGATCTGATGATGCCCGAGATGGACGGTTTTGCGGTCGTCGCCGCGCTGCAAGCCGAGCCGAGCTGGCGCGACATTCCGGTGGTGGTGATCACGGCGAGCGACCTGAGCGCCGAAGACCGCAAGCGTTTGAGCTCAGGCGTGCAATCGGTCCTGGTGAAGGAGACGTTCCGGCCTACCGAGCTGGTCGCGCGCATCCGCCAGCTGGTGAAAAAGCCGCCGGCCGACGCCGGCATGGGAGCAGCCTCATGATCAAGCTCATGTACGTCGACGACAACGACGACAACGTCTACATGCTCAAGATGCGGCTGGAGCTGCTCGACGAGTTCGAGGTGCTGGTGGCCGAAGACGGCGAGAAGGGTTGCGCGATGGCCGCCGCGGAGCGGCCCGACGTCATCCTCATGGATCTCGAGATGCCGGGTGTCGACGGCTGGGAGGCGACGCGGCGGGTCAAGAGCAACCCGCAGACGCGCGACATTCCGGTGATCGCGCTTTCGGCGCATGCGCTCACCGGCGCGCGCGACAAGGCGCTGGCCGCGGGCTGCGACGAGTTCGACACCAAGCCCATCGATTTCGACCGCCTGCTGGCGACCATCCGGCGGCTGCTTGCGGTGAAGCAGCGCGCCGCGGAGCGGAGCTGACGAACCGGCTGTGGAGAATCGAGATGCGGCGAAGGGACTTCATCGCGGGGCTGGGCGGCGCGGCAGCCGCGTGGCCGCTCGCGGCCGGCGCTCAACAAGGCGACCGCGTCCGACGAGTCGGCATGCTGATCCCGTGGCGCGAAGGCGATCCGGATACCGAGGCTTCGATGGCGATGTTCGTCGAGGCACTTGCACTGACGGGTTGGCGCGAGGGCCGAAATCTGCACATCGAGCGTCGTTCGACCGGCGGCGACCTCGAGCTCGCACGGCGCTATGCGAAAGAGCTGGTTGCACAGCAACCTGACGTCATCTTCGCCGAGTCGACGCTCCAGACCGCGGCGGTGCAACGGGAGACGCGGACCATCCCCATCGTATTCGTGGCCGTGACCGACCCCGTCGGCTCCGGGTTCGTTGCCGGATTGGCGCACCCGGGAGGCAATATCACCGGCTTCACCCACCAGGAAGCCTCGATGGCGGCCAAGTGGGTAGAGCTGGTCGGCAAGCTGGCGCCAGGCCGCAAGCTGATGGCGGCGATGTACGATCCGGATACGGCCCCCTATGTCGAGAGTTACTATTTGCCCCAATTCGAAGCTGCCGTCCGATCGCTCAAGGCCCAGTCGATCGTGCTGCAGATTCGCAGCGAAGCCGAGCTTGAAACTGCCTTGACGTCGCTTGGGCAGGGCCCGGCGGCCGGGCTGATCGTCATGCCCGACTCCTTCATGTTCGTCCATCGCGCCCAAATCATCGCGCGCGCCATGCAATACCGCCTGCCGACGCTTTATTTCCACGTCCGTTGGGCGCGCGAGGGCGGCCTGATCTCCTACGGCCCCGAGACGGGCACCCAATATCAGCTGGCGGCCGGCTACATCGATCGCATCCTCAAGGGCGCGAGCCCAGCCGACCTCCCGATACAAGCGCCGATCAAGTACGAAATGACGATCAACCTCAAGACCGCGCGAGCCCTCGGGCTCGTGGTGCCGCGCGGTTTGCTGGCCATCGCCGACGCAGTCATCGAATAGGCGGCGAGACCAAGAATTTGTGCGGCTGACGTTGCGCGGTCGAACGTCGGGTCGGGCGGAGCTTACGAACCAGCGTCTCTTCGACCTTGGTACCCGAAGCATCTATTCGATGACTTCGTCGGCCACATCGAGCACCTCTCGCGGCACCTCGAGGCCCAGCGCCTTGGCGGTCTTCAGGTTGATCACAAATTCGAACTTGGTCGGCTGCTCCACGGGCAGATCGCCCGGCTTCGCGCCGCGCAGGATCTTGTCGACGTAGGCGGCAGAACGCCGGAACAGATCCGGGACGCTCGGTCCGTCGGACATGAGAGCCCCAGCTTCGACGTAACTGCGGTTGTTGAAGTTCGTCGGCAGGCGTGCAGCGAGCGCAAGCGCGATGATCTGAGCGCGATTGGTGTTTATGAGCGGTTCACTTATGACATAAAGCGCATCCGCGCGGTCTTTCATCCCTGCAAATGCGGGCGCGATATCCTCCGCGCGGCGGATTTCGAAAGTGGCAACCTCGAGGCCAAGCGTGCGGGCCGCGACCTTGGCCCTGGGCATTTCGAGGGCCGCGATGGCGCTGCCGGCAACGGACAAGATCGCCAGTCGACGCACATTGGGTGCGACCTCATGCAGTAATTCGAGCCGCTTGCCGGCCGCATCGGCCTGCTGGCCCGACAGGCCGGTGACGTTGCCGCCCGGTCGCGCAAGACTGGTGACCAGGCCGGCACCCACCGGATCGCCCACCACGGCAAAAACGATCGGGATGACCGATGTCGCTTTTTTTGCCGCCAGCACGGCGGGGGTTCCGTAGGTGACGATGACATCGACATGATGCTGGACCAACACGGTCGCCATTTCGGCAAAACGCTCGTCGCGCCCATCGGCCCAGCGGTATTCAATCGCAATGTTGCGACCTTCTACCCAACCGAGGCTCCGCAGCCCCTCCAGAAAAGCGCCGAGCCATTCGTGCTCAACCGAAGGTGTCGTCGCGCCCAGGTATCCGATGGTCGCCGATTTGCCCGGCTGCTGCGCGCGCGCCGCGAGCGGCCACGTCGCTATTGTGCCGCCAAGCAGCGTCATGAACTCGCGTCGCCGCATGTCGGCTCCCAAGCGCAGAAGCCGGCATTGTATCGGCGAAAACGGACAAATTGAAAAGGGGGCTGAAAATCATAGGGCCGAAAAGTGCACCAGCGGTTCGGGCGAGGTCATGTGGCGCATGGGGCGAGGTTTAGCTCCGTGGTTGCGGGGGTTGCGCATCATTCCGGCAACTGTCGGATGCGGCCGGGCGCAAAGCGCCGCGCATGCGGCGGACGAGGAACACGCACCCGGCCACGAGAACGAGCGTCGTCTTCCAGATGATCCACCAGCCGTGCAAAATCAGCCGAGCGCCCTCGGACATCGGCGTGGATCCATGCACGAAGGCCGCCGCGACGACGACGAGAACGATGATCAATCCGATCAGCCTCTGCGCATTCATGACACGTCTCCTGTGTCAGATCGCGCCGGCGGTCATGGTCGTCTCCCAGGCGATCTCTCCAGGTTAGTCGCCGGACGCCGGAGAAGGTTCGCTCAGCGCATCGGCCCGCCGTTGCGCACGCCCGCCGCCAATGCCCACCAGAATCCGGGCCGGAAGAACGGATCCGGCCCCGCATGGCCGAACAGCGTGCTCGGGGCGCCGAACGCGCCCCAATACAGCCGATGCCGCCGGTGACGAGGTAGATGATGGCCAGAGCCGCGAACACGACCGCATATGTGCGGCATGCAATGACGTTCACGAGTCGCGCGGCGGACATATCGGGTTACCAGGCGTTGGCACTGCGCCAGCGTTCCCTCCCCCCGCGCGCGCTACGCGCGGCGGGAGGGGTCAGGGGTGGGGGGCGCCGCTTGCGCGGAGCTAGCGGCATTCGAGGTCATTACGGAATCCGAGCAAGCGCAGCCCCCCACCCCTCGCTGCGCAGCTTCGCTGCGTCGCTCGACCCTCCCCGCCAACGGGCGGGAGGGTAGCAGCGGAGAGTTTGTGCTCTATTCAAGATTACGGCGGAATCATTCTGCTGCCGGCGATCATCCAGGCGCCCATGGGGTCCAATGCCAGCCGCGAACCTCGGGCATGTCCTCGCCGTGCTCGCTGACGTAAAGCTTGTGGCGCTCCATCGTGTCCCAGTAGCGCGCCGTCGCGCGCTCGACCTGATCGCCAAGGCGGGAGATGCGGCGGATGGCATCGAGGGCGAGCTGATAGCGGTCGAGATTGTTCAGCACCACCATGTCGAAGGGCGTCGTGGTGGTGCCCTCCTCCTTGTAGCCGCGCACATGAAAGTTGTCGTGGTTGCGCCGCCGGTAGGTCAGCTTGTGGATGATCGGCGGATAGCCGTGGAATGCGAAGATCACCGGCTTGTCGGTCGTGAACAACGCGTCGAAGTCGCGATCCTCCATCCCGTGCGGATGCTCCGACGGCGGCTGCAGCACCATGAGATCGACCACGTTGACGACGCGAATGCGGATGCCGGGAACGTAGATGCGCAGCAGGGTCACGGCGGCGAGCGTCTCGAGCGTCGGCACGTCGCCGGCGCACGCCATGACCACGTCGGGATCGCCGTCATCGTTGCCCGCCCATGGCCAGATGCCGGCGCCGACGGTGCAGTGGCGCACGGCTGAGTCGATGTCGAGCCACTGCCACTCCGGCTGCTTGCCGGCGATGATCAAGTTGATGTAGTTGCGGCTGCGCAGGCAATGATCCGCGACCGAGAGCAGGCAGTTCGCGTCCGGCGGCAGATAGATGCGCACCGTGTCGGCTTTCTTGTTGGCGAGATGATCGATGAAGCCCGGATCCTGGTGCGAGAAGCCGTTGTGATCCTGGCGCCAGACATGCGACGTGAGCAGGTAGTTGAGCGAGGCGATCGGCTTGCGCCACGGGATGGTCCTGGTCGCCTTGAGCCATTTGGCGTGCTGATTGACCATCGAGTCGATGATGTGGACGAAGGCTTCGTAGCAGGAAAAAAGCCCGTGCCGGCCGGTGAGCAGATAGCCCTCGAGCCAGCCCTCGCACAGATGCTCGCTCAGCACCTCCATGACCCGCCCGTCGACGCTCAGATCGGTGTCGACCGCTTCGACCGCGGCCATCCATTCCTTGCCGGAGACCTCGTAGACGGCCTCCAGCCGGTTCGATGCGGTCTCGTCGGGACCGAAGAGGCGGAAATTGCTTTTGTCGAGGTTGAGCCTCATCACGTCGCGCAGAAAGGTCCCGAGGATCCGCGTCGATTCCGCCTCGACCTCGCCGGGCACCGTGACGGCGACGGCATAATCGCGGAAGTGCGGCATCGACAGCGGCTGCCATAATTCGCCGCCATTGGCGTGCGGATTCATGCCCATGCGCCGGTGCCCGGTCGGCGCCAGCGCTGCGAGCTCCTCGCGAAACTTGCCATCGTGGTCGAACAACTCGTGCGGCCGGTAGCTCTTCATCCAATCTTCGAGCTGCGCGAGGTGGCCGGGCTTGGTAAAATCGGCGATCGGGACTTGATGCGCGCGCCATGTCCCCTCCACCGGCAAGCCGTCCACGACCTTCGGCCCGGTCCAGCCTTTCGGGGTGCGGAATACGATCATGGGCCAGCGCGGCCGTTCGACCCTGTCGGGAGCCGCCCGCGCCGCACGCTGGATTTCGCCGATCTCGGCCAGGACGGCATCGAGCGTGCCGGCGAGACTTTGATGCACCACGTCGGGGACGTCGCCTTCGACGAAATGCGGCTCATAGCCGTAGCCGCGCATCAGCTCGGTCAATTCCCCGCGGCTGATGCGGGCGAGCACGGTCGGATTGGCAATCTTGAACCCATTGAGATGAAGGATCGGCAGCACCGCGCCGTCGCGCGCCGGGTTGAGAAACTTGTTGGAGTGCCAGCTCGCGGCGAGCGGACCCGTTTCCGCCTCGCCGTCGCCGATGATGCAGGCAACGATCAGGTCCGGATTGTCGAAGGCCGCGCCATAGGCATGCAGCAGGCTGTAGCCGAGCTCGCCGCCTTCGTGGATCGACCCCGGCGTTTCCGGCGCGACGTGACTGGGGATGCCGTAGGGCCAGGAAAATTGCCGAAACAGCCGATGCAAGCCGCTGCGGCTGCGCTCGATATCGGGATAGCGCTCGGTGTAGGACCCTTCGAGATAGGCGTGCGCCACCAGCCCCGGCCCGCCATGACCGGGACCGATGACATAGATCATGTTCAGATCGTGGTCGCGGATCAACCGATTGAGGTGCACGTAGATGAAGTTGAGCCCGGTCGTGGTGCCCCAATGGCCGAGCAGGCGAGGCTTGATGTGCTTGAGCTCCAGGGGGGCTTCGAGCAGCGGATTATCCTGCAGATAGATCTGGCCGACCGTGAGGTAGTTCGCGGCGCGCCAATAGGCGTCCATTTTCGCCAGCAGACCGGCCGGCAGCACGCCCGGGACCGCGGCTCTTTTTACGGGCTTGTTCATGGCGCGGACTCTAGCGTAAGGCGCACGGCGGCGGCGCGGTCGTGCGCCAATTCATCGACATCACTTGCGCGGCCATCGTCCTGTCGATATGGGGCAGGATCTCTTCTCGGATGCGAATTTCAGCACGTCGACCGCTCGTCCTGCATGATCGGGTCAGGCAAGCCTGAGCTCGCCTGACCCGGTGCGCGCGGAAGCGCAACCGCGGGAGGGCCGTGCCGCCCCGCACCTCGTCATCGCATCACTTGACGTCGCGCTTGCTGGCCTTGTCATCGAGGCCGCGCGCGTCGGCGGGGTCGCGCCGATCGCCGGAACCGTTGAGATTGCGGGCACTGGCCGGGTCGTTGATGTTGCGCTGGTCAGCCGGATCATTGAGGTTTCGCGCATTGGCAGGGTCGCGCGAGTCTTGGGCCTGCGCAATCGTGGCCGGAACCGCACAGGCGAGGCCGAGAACGAGCGCCAGGGGGAGTGTCGACCCCAATCCGAAACGAGTCATTTTGGTCTCCTATCGTGAGTTTGCAGGTTCCCGCACGCTCGGTATCGGGCGGGCGGCGGTTGACTTGGCTTGGGAAGTCCCGGGCCCGTGCAGCGAAACCGACCCCGGCCCATGCCAACCTGCGCGCTGAGTTGTGATGGGACGACAGACTTCGCTTGCACGTTCGTGCTCAGTTTTTCCTTCCTTGGACCTAAACCTTTGCTCGCCGGTTCAGGTTCCGCTCTCCGGTTCAGGTTCCATCACCTCACCGAGAAGGCGGCGCCCGCACGCGGCAGGCGAAATGCCTCGATAAAATGCCGCCGGCACCAGCCCGATCGCGAAAGGAACCGATCGGGCCGCCGATTGTCGCAAATCTTCTTCCCGCTCCCCTCTTCACCGCCAACTACTTGGACACCGCGGCGTCGACCGGCATCTTGCGCGGCCACCTTCCGGTCATTTCGCCGGCAGATCGGACGGCAGCACGCCCGCGATCGCGCGACTTCTGACCGACTCGTTCACCGACTCGTTCCTGGGGCGAATGATCTCGAATACGCTTCCTCGGATCGCGGCGCGTCCTCCCCTATGTTCAACGCGGACAAAATGCGCGCCACGATCTCGCGTGGCGGCGGCTCGATCGGGACAATGATCGGATGCTCGTCCGTGCCCGGCTCCTCCAGCGCTTCGAATTGGGAGTGCAGCAGGCTTCGTGGCATGAAGTGCTCGTGGCGGGTGGCGAGACGGCGCGCGATCAGGGTCTCGTCACCCTTGAGGTAGACCAGACGGACGTCGGCGCGATCGCCGATGAGAATATCGCGATAGCGGCGCTTAAGGGCCGAGCACGAGACGACGCCATGTCCGCCCGCGCGGCGGGTCTGGTCGATCCAGCCCGCCACGGCGTGCAACCAGGGCCAGCGATCCTCGTCGGTGAGCGGAATGCCGCTGTGCATCTTCTCGACGTTGGACGCCGGATGCAGCCAATCGGCATCCTCGAACTCCCAGTGCAGACGCTGCACCAGCAGCGAGCCGATGGTCGACTTCCCGCTGCCGGAAACGCCCATGACGATCAGCACCGCCGTTCGGACTTGAGCGACCATCAGCTTGCTCCATTCGCTATCGCGGCCCGATCCGCAAACCAGTGCAGACGCCCGAGCGGGCCGGCCAAGGCCGCCGGCAAGGTGCGATCGCCGGCCCGGACACGCGACGATACCGCGCTCTTCTTTTCCCGTCACCAGGAAGGCGGCCGGGCACCGGCGGGGCTGCAAGTTGGACGAACCTTTCGCGCGCTCGCGACGACAAACCCGACAGGGCGACCTCCGCTCGAAGGATCTATCTCAAGTGGAAGCGCGGGCCGGTGGTCAAGACGCCGTTCCAGACCTCGTCGATCTGGGACTACGACGCGACGGCGCACGGCGACGGGCACAACATGCTGGTGATCGGCTATGACCGCTCCGACAAGTCGCCGAGCCGCTGGTATTTCATCCTCAAGAACTCGTGGGGCGGCGACAAGTATTACCTCGTCTCCTACGCGTACATGCGTAACGCGCTGCGCGGCGGCGTCGTGATCATGGACGTGGTCGACCCGCGTCTCGACCAGCCGGTCTCGCTCGTGCGCGGCGGCGCCTGGCTCGGCATCTGGACGCTCCGGCGCGGCGGGCACAACGACCTCGACGGCAAGCTCGTCATCCGCCGCACCTTCGATCCCAACCTCGCGGTGCAGCCGAAGCCCGGCACGGATCTCGCGCTCGGCGAGTTCTTTCCCGAGAACGGCGCGCCACCGCGCGCGGTCACCGGCCACCTCGCATCGGATCGCGCGATGGTGTTTCGCGTCGCGGCCGCGCCGGGCGCCGCCAGTCCGCCACATCCGGCCGATGCGAACGGCGCCGTCTACACCTGGGCGTTCGGCGGGGAACCCGCGCGCGCGGAAAACTGAAACCCGCGGCGAATCCACGCAAACTTGTCCGGCTGGTTTGCTCCTGCGCCGTGATAGCGTGACCTCGAACCGAAGCCCGGACGTACCGAATCAGGAACCTGACGGGAGCCCCGGTCTTCTCATCACGGGAGCTGGTCGCATGTTGAAATTCGCGGGCTTGGCCGCCGCCATCTTGTTCGTCGTATGCACGTCGATTCCGGCGCGCGCCGATTGTCCCGACGGCCGTTGCCCGAACGGAACCATCCTCCCGGGCACCCGGGCAGCCCAAGAGCAAGAGCGGGCGGCCGAAGCACAGCGGCGGGCGGCCGAAACGCAGCGGGCGCGCGGGCAATGCCTTGGCCGCTGCGAAACCTTCTGCAACCAGGGCATGAAACTCCAATGCGGGCAGTGCAAGTGGAGCTGCGACCACTGAGGCGGGCGCGATCGGCGCGCGCCTGAGCGCTTCGCGTGAACCGCGCCGCCGGTGCTCGCGACCAACCTGATGAACACCCGAGGATCACGCCCTGCCGTTTGCCTCGACCAAGGATCGCGTCGTCTGGCTCATCATCGCGGTGGCAACCGCGTCGTTTTCGCTCGGCATCATGTTCATCTTCGCGATCGAAAAATCGATGCAGCATGATAGATATACGTGGAAATGCTTCTGCTGGTCGTTCCGCTCACCATTCTCGCCATCGTGGTGAACGCGCGCCGCATCCTGCGCGAGGTTCCCTAGAGCTCCCGCATCGCGTCGTCGATCGTCGCGATGCGCGCGACCGGCCGCAAACCTTCGATCGCGGCGTCGTGCAGCGCGGGCGTGAAGGCGGCGCAGCCGTCGGCGATCACGCTGCAGTCGAATTCGCGCACATGCGCGTCGCGCACAGTCGAGGCGACGCCGCCGTTGGTGACGATGCCGGTGAACCACAGCGCCGCGATGCCGCATTGGCGCAGCACCCATTCGAGCCGCGAGGCATGAAAGGCCGAATACGCGACCTTCTCGACCACGACGTCGGCGGGCGCGAGCTCGTCGACGAGCCGCTGGCCCCACGCGCCGGGCGCGAAATCGCCCGAGCCGAGAAACGGCCGCAGCGCGCGCAGATGCGGCGAGACGATCGGTGCGCCGCCGCGCCCGGGCACCAGGGTGAACAGCGTCGCGACGACGAGCACGCCGCGCGCACGCGCGGCTCGGACCAATGGCACGAGCCGCGCCGGAAGTGCCGCGATCGCGGCGCTGGCCTGCCCGGCACGGCCGTAGGCGCCGTCGGGATGGAGGAAGTCGTTCTGCAAGTCGCCGAGGATAAGGGCGGTGGTTTGTGGATTCATGGAGATTGCGGCTCGCTATGACTGCAACAGACTCATCGGCCTGCGCTCCCCTCCCCTCGCGCGCGGAGCGCGTGGCGCGGAGGGGTCGGGGGTGGGGGGCGCCGCTTGCTCGGAGTCCGCATCATTCGCCATTCGTCCTTACCGCGCATTCGGAGCAAGCGTAGTCCCCCCACCCCGTCCGCCGTCGCTGTCACGACGGCGGACCACCCTCCCCGCCCACGGGCGGGAGGGTAGCAGCCGCATCACTGTGCGCATCACGTAAGGTTGCCCCTACGCAGGGCTCGCCGCCACGATCAAATTTCCGAAAGCATCCACCCGCGCCGTCATGCCGGGCTCGATCACCACGGTCGCGTCGGGCTGCTCGAGGATCGCCGGGCCGTCGATCTGCGCGCCGGCCGGCAGCTCGAGGCGCGCGAAGATGGCGGTGTCGCGCCAGCCGCCGGTGAACCACACCGGGCGGGTGGTGCGGCGCGCGGCCGCGACGGTGGCGCCGGCGATGGGGGCGAAGACGGCGAAATCGAACGGCGGGCGGCGGCCGATCGCGGCGACGCGCAGCGAGACGATGCGGGCCGCGAGGCCGGGCAAGAGCCTGCCGAAGGCGGCGAGATACGCCGCCTCAAAGGCGGCGCTCATCATCGCCTCGCTGACGCCGAGGTCATCGCGCGAAGGCTCAACCGGCAGCGGCACCGCGACCGTGTGGGTCTGGCCGAGATAGTGCATGTCGAGCTCGTATTCGGTGTCGGTGCGCGCAACCGCGATGCCGGCGGCGGCAATCACCGCGCCGGCCTCGCGCGCGGCCGCCTGCATGCGGCGCGCGAGCGCGGCGGCATCGACGCCGTCGAGCATGACGTTGAGGGTCTGCATGGAGTCGTGGCGCAGATCCGCGAGCACGCAGCCGAGCGCCGACGTGATGCCGGGAAAGCGCGGCACCAGCGCCGACTTGAGCCCGATCTCGCGGATCAGCGCCCCGACATGCAGCGCGCCGCCGCCACCGAACGGCACCGCGACGAAGCGCGCCGGATCGTGCCCGCGCTCGATCGAGACCAGACGGATCGCACCCGCCATGCGCGCCTCGGCGACGCGCACGATGGCAGCGGCCGCATCGTCGGTCGCAAGGCCGAGCGGGCGCCCGACATGGGCGTCGATCGCGGCGCGCGCGGCAGCGACGTCGAGCGACGCCAGCTCGCCGCCGAGCGGGCGCGCCGCATTGATGCGGCCGAGCAGAACTTGCGCGTCGGTGAGCGTCGGGCGCGTGTTGCCGGCGCCGTAGCAGGCGGGCCCCGGCACCGAGCCCGCGCTCTCGGGCCCGACCTGCAGCAGGCCGCCGCGGTCGACCAAGGCGATCGAGCCGCCGCCCGCGCCGATGGTGGTGATCTCGATCATCGGCGTGCGGATGACGAGGCCGAAATCGACCGTGGTCTGCGCCGCGACCGCAACGCGCCCGCCGGCGATCACCGAGACGTCGAACGAGGTGCCGCCGAGATCGCAGGTGATGAGATTGTCGCAGCCGGCGGCGCGCGCGAGCGCCGCCCCCGCGACCACGCCGGCCGCCGGACCCGACAGCGCGGTGCGCACCGGCAGCCGCCGCGCGGTCTCGACCGACATGATGCCGCCGTTCGACTGCACGATGTGCAGCTGGCCGGGGAAGCGCTGCTGCGCCAAGGCGGCCTCAAGCTTGGCGAGATACGCGGCGACCACCGGCTGCAGGTAGGCGTTGATCGCCGCCGTCGAGGAACGCTCGAACTCGCGGATCTCGCAGAGCACCTCGTGCGAGGCGGTGACGAAATCGTTCGGCCATACGTCGCGCAGCGCCGCGAGCGCGCGCTTCTCGTTCTCGGCATTCGCATACGCATTGATGAACGTGACCGCGACCGCCCGGGCGCCCTGCGCCAGCAGGAGCTGCGCCGCGGCGCGCACTTGCGCCGGATCGAGCCCCACCCGGACCGTGCCATCGGCGAGCGTGCGCTCGTCGACCTCGACGCGCAGGTCGCGGTCCGCGAGCGGAACGAAGTCGCCCGACAGGCCCCAGGTGCTGCGGCGGTCGCGCCGGCGCATTTCCAGCGTGTCGCGGAACCCGCGCGTCGTGATAACGCCGATTTTTGGCCCGCGCCGCTCGAGCAACGTGTTGGTGCCGACCGTGGTGCCGTGCACGATGGACACTTCCCCTCTCCCCGCAGGGGAGAGGGGGGCGAGCCCTCGGGTCTTGCCTTTGGCAAGCCCAAGGGTGAACTCCTCGAGCCGGGTGAGGGGCGCTCGCAGGTTCAATTCTGGCTCCGAGAGCCCCTCACCCCGACCCTCTCCGCTTCGGGGAGAGGGAGAAGAAGAAAGAGCCGCCAAGCCATCGATGAAGCCGACCGCCTCATCGCCGCGGCGCGACGGCACCTTGGCGGTGCGGAAGATGCCGCTCGCGGCATCGAGCCAGAACAGATCCGTGAACGTGCCGCCCACGTCCACGCCGACGATGACGCGGTTGTCGCTCATGAAGCGGTGGGAGCGGCGCGTGCCGCGGCAGTCGCGGCCGCGTCGACGGCGCCGTCGTCATCGAGCACGACCCGGTAGTCGCGCCGCGCCGCCTCGCGCGAGACATAGCCGAGCCACACGTCGCGTTGAACGCGCGCCGGATCGCGCGTCGCCGGATCGCCGAAACCGCCGCCGCCCGGCGTCTCCAGCCGCACGCGCTGGCCGTGGCGGATGCGGATATCGGTGATCTTGGAGACGAGCGGCGGGGTCGCCGGCCCCGCATCGGTGTCGTAGACGAAGCGGTTGAGCGCCGCGCTCTTGCCGCCATTGACGCCGAAGGGGGGAAACTTTCCGCGCTCGCCGATGAGAAAGACATCGGCGCCGCCGTCGGCGAGCGCCTCGATCTCGTAGATCGCGCCGAGGCCTCCGCGGTGCCGGCCGGGACCGCCCGAGTCCGGGCGCAGCGCCCATTGGGTGAACATGACGGGATAGAGCGATTCCAGCACCTCGACGGGCGGGATGGTCGCGGTCGAGATCGGGTTGTTGCTGTGGCTGAGGCCGTCGCTTTCCGGGCTGCCGCCGAGGCCGCCGCCGAAGAAGCAGAACATGATCCAGCGTTGTCGCTGCTCGCGCCAGCCCGCGAGCGAGAGCGCGTTGATGGTGGCGAACGGGCTGCCGTGCGCACGGTCGGGCGCGACCTGCGCGAAGGCGCCGAAGATCACGTCGATGACACGCAATATCGTCTCGGTGTAGCCCGCGACCGGGCGCGGCGCCGACACGGCGAGCAAGGTCGTGGCGGGAATGACGAAATCGATCGGCGCGAGACAGCCGGCGTTCGACGGCACGTCGGTGAAGATGTGCTTGAGTGCGACGTAGCAGCTCGCGATCGCGGTCGAGCGCGCGATGTTGAGCGGGCCGTCGCAGGGCGGCGCCGAGCGCGAGAAGTCGAGCGTCATGCGCTCGCCCGCGATCGTGAGGTCGAGCGCGATGCGCAGTGGCCTGTCGGTCACGCCGTCGTTGTCGAGAAAATCGTCGCAGCGCCAGGTGCCGTCGGGCAGTGCCGCGATGTTGGCGCGCATCAGCGCCTCGGCGCGCGCGGTCAGCGCCGCGAGCGCCGCCGCGATCGTCGCGTCGCCGTATTCGTCGAGCAGTGCGTGCAGGCGGCGCTCGCCGAGGTCGAGGGCGTTGAGCTGGCCATTGAGGTCGCCCCAGTTCGATTGCGGCACGCGCGAATTGGCGGCGAGCAGGTCGACGATGTCCTGCTGCAGCACGCCGCCGCGCAAAAGCCTGACAG
>DATBZM010000154.1:0-25878 GCA_036513175.1 Xanthobacteraceae bacterium
CTGCGCGAGCCGATGACGCCGCGCAAGGCGGCCGGCCTCGCGGCGGCGCTCGGCGCGCTGGCGGCGCTGGCCGCTACCGCATATTTTTGACGTCGGCCCCCGAGACCGTATCGTTAAAGGTATTACCGAAATGCGTGCGGACGTAATTCACCACGGCGGCAACCTGCTCGTCATCCAGCATTCGTCCGAACGAAGGCATGGCGCCTTGACCGTTGATCACGAGCAGAACCGGATACCCGGACGATTCAAGCTTGGGATTCGCCGCAAGCGCGGGATATGCACCGGCACCGACCGCGCCGCGCCCGTCCGGCATGTGGCATCCCTGGCAGACCGACCGATAAATCTCCTCGCCATTGCGCTGCAGGAATCGGGATGGGTTGGTAAACGAGGCGCTGGGCGATTGCCCATTCGCTCCGAGGCAATCGATGAACAGCGCGACCGCGCAGATCGGCGGCACGACTCGCAGCATCATCGTTACCCCGCGATTACGCGCTGATGCAGCCGCTGCATTGCATCGAGCGCAGAGAGAACTGCTCCCTCTTGCCAGGCCGGCAGATAGGAGGCGTGCTCGCCAGCGAGCACGATGCGTCCGTCGACGGCACAAAGATTCTTGTAGTGATCGCTGAACGTTTGCTCGGTCCACAGGCCGAAGCAGCCCAACGTCCATGGAACTCGATGCCACGCAACCGCGATACCATTGTCGAATTCGTCGGGATATTGCGGGTGGATCTGGGCGCCCCATGCAACCGCCTTCTGCACCCGTTCCTGCGGCGACAGCGCCGTGAACTCGTACGCGTAGGCGCCGAACGGATAGGCGCCGAGCAACACGCCCTTGCCGGCGTCGTTATAGCCGCCTGATGGATAGCTGATTTGCCAGATCGGCAAGTCCGTGTAGGTGATCCCGCCGTAGATCGCCTCGTCCTGCTCCCAAAAGCGGCGGCGAAACTGCAGGCCGATCTTGAGCCCGGGCGCATAGGGAACCGACTGGATGGCGGCGCTCATGCCTGAGCCGACATTGAGCGGGATCTGGCTGAGGATGGACAACGGGATCGTGCAGACACACCAGTCGGCACGCGCTGTCCTGGGCGTGCCGCCCGTTCGCGCATCCTCATACGTCACGGTCACACCGCGATCGTCTTGATGGATCGCAGTAACCTTTGCGTTGTAGCGGACGACGTCGCCGATCACGCGCGCGAAGGCCTTGGGGATCATGTCCATGCCCCCGACCGGTTGGAACATCGTCGTCTGATAATCGTAGATGAGGGTGGCGGCCAGCCGTTCCCAGACGCGCGAGCGCAGAAGGTCGTCGAATGCGAGGGGCTGCGACGGCGTCGGTTCGCCGCTGATGCCGCCGCCCGGATCCTTGGCATAGCCGCGGCGGCTGCTGCTGACCAAGCCCGCGCGGTACGCATAGTTCGAGTCGAGCGCTCCCCACTGGCGCAAGGCGGCGAGCAGCAACTGCTTGTCATCGCTCGAGATGGGTTGGTCGAGCTTTTCCTGGCTTACCGATTTGGCCAGCAGCTCAGCGATATTTCCGTGAAAGTCCGAGATAACCTCGCGGTAGCGCCGCGGCTTTCCGCCAAACGCGTTGCGCGCATGTACATAGGCGTTGTGATTGACCTGGATAAACGGCTCGAGCGCCACGTTGAGCCGACGGCAATAATCGAGAATGCCATGGTGATGGTACGGGATGCGCCACGGGCCGGGATTGAAATACAGGCCCGGATCGAATTCGCACCGCTGCGCTGCCCCGCCGAGCTCGATGTAGCGATCACCGCCGCGCAGCGACCATGAGCGGCCGCCGACACGATCGTTGTACTCCAGCACCTCGACCTTGTAGCCCGCCTTGCGCAACTCGAGCGCCGCCACCAGGCCTGCCATCCCGGCGCCGAGAATCAGCACCCGGGCGCCTTTCGG
The DNA here is from genome assembly GCA_036513175.1 of Xanthobacteraceae bacterium. GTDB lineage: Bacteria > Pseudomonadota > Alphaproteobacteria > Rhizobiales > Xanthobacteraceae > JAVDCA01. Next base: position 1,918 of record DATBZM010000154.1, read on the forward strand.
GTCACCCTTGAGCTCGATCGGCCCGCGGTAGCTGGATTCCGCGGCGAGCCCCAAGGCGGTCATCGCCTGATACATCACCGAGCCACCCGCGGCGGTGCCGATGCGGGCCAGAAGCTGTCGCCGACTGGGTTCGCGCTGCTCGGTCACTGGCGCCGCCCCTTTCCACCGTGCTTGCGGCGAAACAGCCCCTCGCCCGGCTTCGGGCGCGGACGCGTGGGCGCTGCGCGCGCGGCCGCCGGCGCAACCGGGCGCTCGTAGGTGACGTGCTTCGGCTCGAACCCGAACATCTGGTAGACCGACTGCATCGCCTCGTTCGCCGCATGGGTGCGCCCCATGAGGCGCGCGAGCCCGTGCGTCGCGCAATAGTCGAGGCAGGCGCGCATCAGCTTTATGGCGTAGCCGCTGCCGCGGAAATCCGCCGTAACGTAGAAGCTGCGCAGCTCGCCGTAGCGTTCGTGGGTGATGAAGTTCTCGCGCGCGGCGATCCAGGCCCAGGCGACGATGCGGCCGTCCGCCTCGCCGACCATCGGCTCGCTCTTCGCGTCGGTCACCGCCTGCCCCAGCTTGCGCTCGTAGAATGCAAGATCGGTCACCGGATCTTCGGGAAAGGAAATCTCGGCGATCTCACACTCGAACTGCGCGATCGCCGGCACGTCCTCGGGCTCGAGCCGCCGCAATACGACCCGGCTGGCCGGGTTTTCCGTCATCGCCATCTCCGTGCGCACGGGAGAAAGAATAGCACAGTCGGTCAACCCGTGGCGCGAGCGCCTGCCATCGCGTAAAAGCCGCGCATGGACGACGCCTCGCTGCTCGAAACGGTTGCCCGCGCGACGCGGCTGCGCGAGGGGCCGGCCGGCGTCGCGGCGGTGCTGCGCGCCGTCTACCGGGCCGGCTCGCTGCGCCTGCAGGACGCGGCGCGCGAGGCGCGGCTGCCGCTGCCGGTGACGACCGCAATCCGGCGCGAGCTGGAGAAGGCCGGATTGCTCGAGCGCAAGCACGGCCTCTCGCTCACCGAGGCCGGCCGCGGCTTCGTCGAAAGCGCGCTCGGTCTCGGCGCGACGCACGACGTGACGTGCCCGGCCTGCGGCGGGCGCGGCATCATCGTTCCGGCGCCACTGCATCCGGCAGTCGAGCGTCTCGCCGCGCTCGTTGCCGATGCGCCGTCGACCGACGTGACCCTCGACCAGTGTCCCTGCACGCCCGAGACCGCCATCCTGCGCGCGCTGCTCATGCTCAGAAATGGCGCCCTCGAGGGCAAGCGCGTGCTCATCCTGGGCGACGACGATTCACTGTCGGTCGCGATCGGGCTGGTGGGTCATGCGATGCGGCAAGGCGACATGACGCGGGGCGTGAGCGTGATCGAATCCGATCCGCGCCGCGTTGCCTTCCTGCGGGCCGCGGCGGCGCGCGAGCAGATCGCCGTCGATGTCATCGAGCACGACCTGCGCGCGCCATTGCCGGCGACGCTGCGGCGACATTTCGACGTGCTCGCGACCGATCCGCCTTACACCCTTCCCGGCGCGAGACTTTTCCTCGGCCGCGGCACCGAGGCGCTGCGCGGTGACGGCGCCTGCTATTTCTCCTTCACGCAATGGCCGGCGACGCAGCTCGCCGAGCTGCAGCAGCTCTTTCTCGATCTCGGTTTCGCGGTCCGCGCCGTGCACCCGGGCTTCAATCGCTATCTCGGCGCCGGCGTGCTCGGCAATGTGGGCGACCTCGTCGAGCTCGCCCAGGTGCGCCTGCCTGACGCCGATCTCCCGGCATGGGACGCGCCGCTCTACACCGCCGAGATCAATCCGCGGACGCGGGTCTACGTCTGCGCCGCGTGCGGCGCCGAAACGACACTGGGAGAGGACGGTGCGCCCACGACGATCGAGGCGCTCAAGGGCGCCGGGTGCCCGCATTGCGGCGGAGAGACTTTTCGCCGCCGCAGCGGTGACGACGCGGCGGGGATCGACTGAACCGCCGTCGCCGGGCGATCAGGGCAGCCCGACGGCCGGCCGTTCGGGCAGATAGGCGAGCGCGGCGGCCGCCTGCGGCGGCGCGATCCGCACCGGTTCGGCGACGGCGCGGGCATCCTTGAGTGTCGCGACGAAGTCGGCGAACCATTTTTGCACCGGGTTTGCCCGCAGCTTGCCGATCATCGCGCTCCAGCGCGCGCGCCGTTCGTCGAGCGGCATCGCGAAGGCGCGGGCGAAGGCCTGCGCCATGCCGTCGATGTCGTGTGGGTTGACGAGCAGGGCGGCGTCGAGCTCCTTGGCGGCGCCGGCGAACTCGGACAGCACCAGGGCGCCCGGATCGTTCGGGTTCTGCGCCGCGACATATTCCTTGGCGACGAGGTTCATCCCGTCGTGCAGGGGAGTGACGAGGCCGACCTGGGCGATACGATAGAAGCCCGCGAGCGTCGACTGCGCGTAACCCCTGTTGACGTAGCGCACCGGCGTCCAGTCGACCTCGCCGTGGCGGCCGTTGACCTCGCCGACCAGCGTCGCGAGATCGCGGTTGAGCTGGCTATACGCCGGGATCTCCTTGCGCGACGGCACGGCGATTTGCAGCAGCGACACTTCGCCCTGCAATGCCGGCTGTGCCGCCAGCATGCGGTCGAACGCGCGGATGCGGTTGTCCAGCCCCTTCGAGTAATCGACGCGGTCGACGCCGATCGCAAGCTTGACGCCCTGCAGGCTGGCGCGCAGCCTCGCGAAGTCGTGCCGGGTCACCGCCTTGGCGGCGCGCGACGCAAATGCCTCGGCGTCGATGCCGATCGGGAATACCCCGATGCGCGAGATGCCGCGCGCGGAAACGATGCGATCGTCGACCACGTCGAGGCCGAGCTCGTTGGCGACGTAATCGATGAAATTACGCTTGTCGTCCTCGGTCTGGAACCCGATCAGGTCGTAGGCGAGCAAGGCCTCGGTCAGTTCGCGATGATGCGGCACGCTCTGCATCACATCTCGGTTTGCCCACGGGGTGTGCAGGAAGAAGCCGAGCGGATGGGTGACGCCCAGGCGGCGCAACTCGGCGCCGAGCGTGAGAAAGTGGTAGTCGTGGATCCAGTAGATCGCGTCGGCGCGCGCGAAACGCAGCAGTCCGCGCGCCATGAAAGCGTTGACCTCGCGATAGCAGCGATAGTCGTCGAGGGTCGAGCGGATCAGATCGGCGCGCGAATGCAGCGCCGGCCACAGCACCGAATTGGCAAATCCCTCGTAGTAGCCGCGATAGGAGGCGGCCGGCAGGTCGACGGTCGCGATCGCGCCGGCGCCCAGCGCCTCGATCTCGGCAAACGAATCCTTCTGCGACGCGTCGCGCAACCGTCCGCTCGATCCAACCCAGATGGCGCCGCACTTCTGCACCGCAGGAAGCAGCGCGCTCGCGAGCCCGCCCGCAACCGGCTCGTCCGCCTTTGCTTTCGCCACGCGATTGGAAACGACGACCAAGCTCATTGGACCAACTCCGCTACCGTCCAGATAACCTGCGGTCGCCGTTAAGGTTCCTGGTTCCCTCCCGCACTGCGGCATTTTCATGCCTTCCGGCTGCGCAACGCCTCCTGCTTGGGCAGCCTGCCGCTTGCTTACTCAGCCGCGTAGGCCATGGTCGACAGCAGCGCGACCTCGGCGTGTCGCGAATCGAGTCGCGTGTGCTGCACCACGATCGGCAAGTCGGATTCGAAGACCGAGGCGTAATCGGTGTCGCGCGGAATCGGCTGCGGCTCGTCGAGATCGTTGAAGCGCAGATGCAGCGTGCGCCGCGCCGCGACCGTCACCCCATACGGCCCGACCGGCTCGCGATTGGCGAAGAAGATCGTGATCGCGACATGCGCGTCACGATCGTTGGCGTTGAGGATGCAGGCGGTCTCGTGCGAGATCAGCGCGCGATCGGAAAAGGAGCTTTCGGACGGGATGTAGCCTTCGGCAATGGCCCAACGCGTGCGTCCGATCGCCTGCATGGCCGCTGCCTCCTCGCTGAATGGTGATCTCCATCAACGCGCGCCGGAACCGCGGGTTCCATCCCCCCGGTCGGTCCCCCAACCATGACAATGGCGATCCATTGCCGCGCCGCGGAACCATTTGGTTCCATCGGGCGTCTCTTCTTTTTGGCCCGGCGCAGGGGCGGCGCGGGCGCCGTTTTCCATCAAGGATCGTGTGCATGCGCGCCATAACCGTAGCGCCCGGTACCGCCAACTCGGCGCGGCTCGACGACGTGCCGGCGCCCCCGTTGGCGGACGGCGCCGTCCTGGTGCGAACGCTCGCGCTCGGCGTCTGCGGCACCGATCGCGAGATCGTCGCCGGCGGGTATGGCTCGACGCCGCCGGGCGAGAAGCGCCTGATACTGGGCCACGAGTCGCTCGGCCGGGTCGAGGCGGCGCCGGCGGGATCGGGCTTCGCGCCGGGCGACCTCGTCGTCGGCATCGTGCGGCGGCCGGATCCGGTTCCCTGCCCGTCTTGCGCGGCGGGCGAATGGGACATGTGCCGCAACGGGCGTTACGTCGAACGCGGGATCAAGGAGCGCAACGGCTACGGCGCCGAGCAGTTTCGCATCGAGCCCGATTTCGCGGTGAAGCTCGATCCGGCGCTCGGATTTCTCGGCGTGCTCGTCGAGCCGACGAGCATCGTCGCCAAGGCGTGGGACCACACCGAGCGCATCGGCGCGCGCGCGCGCGCGTGGAAGCCGCGCACCGTGCTGGTCACCGGCGCCGGGCCGATCGGACTGCTGGCGGCGCTGATGGGCGCGCAACGCGAGCTTGAGCTGCACGTGCTCGATCACCACGCGGATGGATCGAAGCCCGCGCTCGTCAAGGAGCTGGGCGGCACCTATCACACCGACCTCGAGGCGCTCGAGGGCTTCGCACCCGACATCGTGATGGAATGCACCGGCGCGCCGGTGGTCATCCGCGACATGCTCGGCCGCACGGCGCCGGACGGCATCGTCTGCCTCGCCGGCGTCACGGCGCCCGGCCACGCGTTCGACTTCGACATCGGCGCCTTTAACCGCACCATGGTGCTCAACAACGAGACCGTGTTCGGCACCGTCAATGCCAACTGCCACCACTATGCGATGGCGGCCGAAGCGCTCGCGCGCGCCGACGGAAAGTGGCTCGCGCGCCTGATCACGCGCCGCGTGCCGGTCGAGCAGTGGGCGCAGGCGCTGGAGAACCGCCCCGGCGACGTGAAGGTCGTCATCGATTTCGCGGCGTGACGCCATGCCCTCCCGCATCGAAGACTACGCCATCATCGGCGACTGTGAATCCGCCGCCCTCGTCGGCCGCGACGGGTCGATCGACCGGCTGTGCTGGCCGCGGTTCGATTCGGAAGCGTGCTTGGCGGCGCTGCTCGGCACACCCGACAACGGGCGCTGGCTGATCGCGCCGCGCGACGGCAAGGCGCGGGTGAGCCGCCGCTACCGGCCGAATACGCTGATCCTGGAGACGCGCTTCGAGACCGACGAGGGCGCGGCGACGCTGGTCGACTTCATGCCGGTGCGCGGCGGCAACCCGACCGTCGTCCGTCTCGTCGTCGGCGAGCGCGGCCGCCTCGCCATGCGGCTCGAGCTGGTGCTGCGCTTCGGCTTCGGCGCGATCGTGCCGTGGGTGACGCGCACGGAGGACGGCACGCTGCGCGCGGTCGCGGGGCCCGACATGGTGGTGCTGAGCACGCCGGTGCATCTCAAGGGGCAAAACTTCACGAGCGTCGGCGACTTCACCGTCTCGGCCGGCGAGATGGTGCCGTTCGTCCTCACCTACGCGCCGTCCCATCTGCCCGCCCCGCGCGCGATCGTGCCGCAGGAGGCGCTCAAGGCGACCGAGGCGTACTGGCAGCAATGGGCCGCACACTGCCGCCCCGCCGGACAATGGACCGAGGTGGTGGTGCGCTCGCTGATCACGCTCAAGGCGCTGACCTACCTGCCGACCGGCGGCATCGTTGCGGCGCCGACCACGTCGTTGCCCGAGCAGTTCGGCGGATCGCGCAACTGGGACTACCGCTTCTGCTGGCTGCGCGATGCGACGCTGACGCTGCTCACGCTGCTCAGCGCCGGCTTCCACAATTCGGCACAGGCGTGGAACGAGTGGCTGCTGCGGGCGATCGCCGGCAGCCCCGACCAGATCCAGATCCTGTACGGACTCGCCGGCGAGCGCCGCATGATCGAATGGGAGGCCGACTGGCTTCCCGGCTACGAAGGCGCGCGGCCGGTGCGCATCGGCAACGCGGCGCATCTGCAGCTCCAGCTTGACGTCTACGGCGAGGTGATCGACGCCGCTCACCAGGCGCGGCGTAACGGGCTCGCGACCCACGAGTCGGGCTGGGAGGTGCATGTCGCGCTGCTCGATCATCTCGCCGGCATCTGGCAGCAACCGGACGAAGGCATCTGGGAGGTCCGCGGCGGGCGCAAGCAGTTCACCCACTCGAAGGTCATGGCGTGGGTCGCGTTCGACCGGGCGATCAAGAGCGCCGAGATGTTCGGCTTCGACGGCCCGGTCGACCGCTGGCGCAAGCTGCGCGCGGACATCCACGACACGACCTGCGCGCAGGGTTTCGACAAGGAGCTCGGCAGCTTCGTCCAGTATTTCGGCGCCAAGGAGGTCGACGCGAGCCTGCTGCTGCTGCCGAGCGTCGGCTTCCTGCCGATCGACGATCCGCGCATCCGCGGCACGATCGCGGCGATCGAGCGCGACCTCCTGGTCGACGGGTTCGTGGTGCGCTACCGCACGCATACGGGCGTCGACGGCCTCGAGCCGGGCGAAGGCGCCTTCCTCGCCTGCAGCTTCTGGCTCGCCGACGTCTATATCCTGCAGGGCCGCCTCGCCGACGCCGAGCGCCTGTTCCGGCGCCTGGTGTCGCTGTGCAACGACGTGGGATTGCTGAGCGAGGAATACGATGTCCGCAGCAAGCGCCTCGCCGGCAACTTTCCGCAGGCGTTCTCCCATGTCGGGCTCGCCAACACCGCCTTCAACCTGACGCAGGTCGAGAAGCCGGTCGAGCAGCGCGCGCAAGGCGGCGACGCGGCGCGCGAGCCGGCGGAGTGATCCGGCGAGGCGTCAGCGCGAGCGTGTAGCCCGCATGGAGCGAAGCGGTCGTAGCATGCTCACCGCCAATATCGGTCTTCCCAGCTGCGCGACAGACGCATCGCGGTGAGAATCAGGCCGGCCATCGAATAGGTCTGGGGAAAATTGCCCCACAGCGCGCCGGTCTGCGGATCGAGGTCCTCCGACAGAAGGCCGTAGCGGTTGCGATGGGCGAGCGCGTCGTCGAACAGCTCGCGCGCCGCGTCGAACCGGCCGAGCGACCACCAGGCGTCGATCAGCCAGAACCGGCAGATCAGGAAGGCGGTGACCGGCAGGCCGAAGTCGTCGGCGTCGGCGTAGCGCATCACGTGCTTCTCGCGCACGAGCTCGCGCTCCATCGCCGCGACGGTGCGCACGAAGCGCGGATCGTTGGCGTCGAGCACGCCGAGCTCGGGCAGCAGCAGCACGCTGGCATCGATATCGTCCGATTCGAAGGCAGCCGTGAAGGCGCCCCGCTTCTCGTTCCAGGCGCGGGCGAGCAGCGCGTCGCGGATCGGCTCGGCGATCCGATTCCAGTGATCGGCGCGGTCCTTGAGGCCGAGCCGCGCCGCGATGGCAGCGAGCCGGTGGCACCCCGCCCAGCACATCGCGACTGAATGCGTGTGGATGCGCTTGCGCCCGCGAAACTCCCAGATGCCGGCATCGGGGGTCAGGGCCGCTTGCGCCGCCTTGGCGCCGAGCGACTCGAGCAGCCGGAAAAGTCCCTCGTCGCCGGGACGCGGCAGCCGCCGGTCGAAGAACATCGGCGTCGCCGCGAGGATGATGCTGCCATAGGTGTCGTGCTGCGCCTGCTCGGCCGCCGCATTGCCGATGCGCACGGGTCCGTCGCCACGATAGCCCTTGAGCGCCTTGGCGGTCGTCTCCTCGAGCGGATCGGTCGACACCACGCTGTAGACCGGCCGCAGCATCTCGTCTTGATTGGCGGCGATCGAGAGCGTGAAGGTGATGAAATCCTCCATCGTCTGCGTCGCGCCGATCTTGTTGAGCGCCTTGACGACGAAATAGGCGTCGCGCAGCCAGCAATAGCGGTAATCCCACGTGCGGCCCGAGCCGGGCGCCTCGGGGATCGAGGTGGTCATCGCCGCGACGACGCCGCCGGTCTCGTCGAAGGTGCTGAGCTTGAGCGTGATGGCGGCGCGGATCACCGCCTCCTGCCAGTCATAGGAGATCGACAGGCCGCGCACCCAGGTCATCCAGTACTCGCGCGTGCGATTGCGGAACTCCTCGACGATATGCGCGAGCTCGCCGGTGAACGGCTCGTCGGGACCGAAGACGAGATGCAGCGGCCGGGTGACGACGAACGGCGCCTCGCTTTCGATCAACGACAGCGGCGCGTCGGTGGTCAGACGCAGGACCGAGGCATCGTCATGGTAGCGGATATGGTTGCTGCCGATGGAATGGCGCTCGAACGGCTCGCCATAGTCGTGCGTCGGTCGCACCCGGATGGTGATGCGCGGCAGGCCGGCGACCGGCTCGATGATGCGAAACAGCTGGGGCGGGCGAAACACGCGGCCGAACTGCTGGAAGCGCGGCGCGAAATCGGTGATGCGCACCGCATTGCCGTGCCGGTCGGTCAAACGCGTCGATACGACCGCCGTATTGCGCAGATATTCCGAGCGCACCTCGGCGAGGCCGTCGAGCACCACGTCGGTGAATCCCTTCTCCTCGTCGCCGGCGAGCAGCCGGGAAAACAGCGGATCGCCATCGAAGCGCGGAAAGCACCACCAGACGATGCGCGCCGAGGGATCGACGAGCGCCGCCGTGCGCCCGTTGCCGATGAGCGCGAGGTCGAGACCGTAGTCGGTCATTGGGCGACGCTTTCGCCGACCGGCGCGATGCGATCGAGCCAGGCGCGCACGCGCGCCGGCGTCGCGAAATGGCCGGCGACCCCGGCGACGTCACGGCCGACCGAGAACGCGATGCCGTCGAGCTCGGGCATGATGGCGAATACGGTCTCGTCGGTCGTGTCGTCGCCGATGAAGATCGGCCGGCGGCCGGCGAACGGCGCGTGCTTCATCAGCTCGCGCACGCCGGTTGCCTTGGTGAAGCCGGCCGGCTTGATCTCGATCACCGCCTTGCCGGGCAGGATCTCGACCGGCGCCGACCACCGCTCGCCGCACAGCTTGGCGACCGCGTCGCGCAGGGTCTTTTCCCGCTCCGGCGCCTGGCGGAAGTGCAGCGCGACCGAAAAGCCCTTGTCCTCGGCGACGACGCCGGCGCCCGCCAGCACGGCAAGCCGGCGCCTGAGCTCGGCATCGAGCTGGGGCGATTTGCGCCCCTTCGCGCCGTCGAGAAGGCGCAGCTCGGCGCCATGCCCGCCGACCAGTGCGAGAGGCAGCGGCGCGAACAGGCGATCGAGGTCGGCGATCCGTCGGCCGCTGACCAGCGCGACGGCGCCATCGGTCGCCGCAACGAGCCGCGACAATGCGTCCTTGAGCGAGCCCGGAACGCGCACCGCATCCGGCGTCGGCGCAATGTCGACGATGGTGCCGTCCACGTCGAGCAACAAGGCGCTCTTGCGCAAATCCGGGGTGAAAAGCGGCTCATCCATTTTCATCGGCGAATCCCATACATATCTCTCTTAGCTTGCCGCGAGGCGCTGCGAAATCCCGGATTTCAGTCGACCGCGGCGAGCGGGGGCGCGACCGCCTCGAGTGATTGGCGCTCGGCCGCCACGCCCCACACCCACTCGACCGCACCCGCCGCGATCATCAGCGCCGCGCCGGCAAGATAGCCCGCGAACACGCTGGCGCGCGACCCGCTCGCGATCAGCGCGCCGAACAATGACGGGCCGACGATCCCGCCGATCCCGGTGCCGATCGCATAGAAGAACGCGATCGCCAGCGCGCGCATCTCGAGCGGGAAGATTTCACCGACGGTGAGATAGGCCGAGCTGGCCGCCGCCGAGGCAACGAAGAAGATCATCATCCAGCCGATCGTCTGGGCCTGCGCCGACAGCGCCGCAATGCTGAACAGATAGCCGGTGAGGGCGAGGAGCAGGCCGGAGACGGCGTAGGTCGAGGCGATCATGGTCTTGCGCCCGATCGTGTCGAAAAATCGACCAAGCAGCAGCGGTCCGAGGAAATTCCCCGCCGCGAACGGCAGGATGTACCAGCCGACCTGCTCGGACGGCACGCCGTAGAAGTGGGTCAGTATCAGTGCGTAGGTGAAGAAGATCGCGTTGTAGAAGAACGCCTGCGCGGTCATCAGGCTCAAACCGACGAGGGTGCGTGCCCGATAGGTGCGAAAGAGCGCGACCACGACCTGCCCGATCGGGGTGCGGCGGCGCGTGCGCAGGCGCACGCGCGCGCCCGCGACCGGGGAAAGCGCATGGCCGTGCGCGCGCACGCGTGCCTCGATGTCGGCGACGACCGCGTGCGCCGCGTCGGCGTATCCATGCGTCACCAGCCAGCGTGGGCTTTCCGGGATCCACATGCGCATGAACAAGATCCCCAGGCCGAGTGCGGCGCCGACCAGGAAGGCGAGGCGCCAGCCCCAGTCCGAGCCCTTCGGCACGGCGGCAAGCAGGGTGATGGAGACGAGCGCGCCAAGCGCGGCGCCCACCCAGAAAGTGCCGTTGATGGCGAGATCGGTGCGGCCGCGGAAGCGCGCCGGAATCAGCTCCTGGATGGTCGAATTGATCGCCGTGTATTCGCCGCCGATGCCGGCGCCGGTGAGAAAGCGGAAGAAGAAGAAGCTCGCCAGATCCCAGGATGCGGCGGTCGCCGCGGTCGCGGCGAGATAGACGGTGAGCGTGACGAAGAACAGCTTCTTGCGTCCGAGCCGGTCGGTGAGCCAGCCGAAGAAGATCGCGCCGAGCACCGCGCCCGAGATATATGCGCTGCCGGTGACGCCGACCTGGAAGGTCGAAAGATGCAGCGCCGGGCTCGACTCGAGGGCGCCGGCAAGCGACCCCACCATCGTGACCTCGAGGCCGTCGAGGATCCACGTGATGCCGAGGGCGACGACCACGAGGGTATGGAAGCGATCCCACGGCAAGCGGTCGAGCCGCGCCGCGATATCGCTTTCGATCACCTCGCCGTCATTGGCCACTTGGTTTCGCACCAATGCGGCATGCCCATGGTTGAGCAAGGTGGAGAGCCTGCCGTACGAATGGGCAAGAACCAGCCTATTGGGAAAAGACAAGTTGCGTAAATTCATCCGTGAAATTCATCGCATTGGTTGCGACCGTTCGGATGGCCCCCATGCGAGGGAGGAACGCCGCGCGGGAACTTTGGTTCCCAAGCGCACATTCGCGCGCCGCCCTCAGGCGGCGACGCGATGCTTCGACAGACGCGTGATCTCGCGTTCGACGAGCTCGCGATAGAGCCCCTCGCGGCGCGCTAGCATATCGGGCGGGCCATCCTGGACGACGCGGCCCGCCTGCATCACGACGACGCGGTCGGAGCTGCGGACGGTCGAGAGCCGATGCGCGATCGCAATCACGGTCCGGCCGCGAACGAGATGGCGCAGCGCGGCGCGGATCGCCTCCTCCGAGTCGCCATCGAGCGCCGAGGTCGCCTCGTCGAGCAGCAGCAGCGGCGCGTCCTTGAGGAAGGCGCGGGCGATGGCGATGCGCTGCCGCTGTCCGCCCGAGAGCTTGACGCCGCGCTCGCCGACGATCGTGTCGAAGCCCTGCGGCATCTCCTCGATGAACTCGCAGCGGGCCGCGATCGCGGCGCGCAGCAACTCGTCGTCGCTTGCTTCCGGCCGGCCGTAGCGGATGTTCTCGGCGACCGAGCGATGAAACAGCGAGGCCTCCTGCGGCACGACCGCGATGGCCTGGCGCAGGCTTTCCTGGGTCACACGGGCGATATCGAGACCGTCGATGAGGATGCGGCCGTGCTGCGCGTCGTAGAAGCGCTGCAGCAGCGCGAACAGCGTCGATTTTCCCCCGCCCGACGGGCCGACGATGCCGACATGCTCGCCGGCCTCCAGGCGCAGGTTGAAGTCCTCGAACACGGCGTTGCCGTCGGGGTATTGGAAGGCGACATGCTCGAACTCGACACGCGCGGCGCGACGGGCAAGCGCCGCCGCCTTCGGGTGATCGCGCAATTCGTGCGGCACGAGCAGCGTCGCGAGCGCCTCGGTCAACCGCGCCAGGTGCTGCGTCACGTCGACCAGCGCGACCGCAAGATCGCGCGTCGCATGCAGCACCGACAGCCCGAGCGTGCAGACGAGGACCACGTCGCCGGTCGTCGCCGCGCCCTGCTGCCACAGCCGGATCGCCCAGGCGAGCAACGCGATCGTCAGCACGATGGTCGAGCCGGCGTGCAGCAGGCGCAGCTTCTCGAGATAGACCAGGCTGCGGCGGCGCGCCGTCATCTCGCGGTCGACGGTCTCGCCGAAGCGGCTCCATTCGCGGCGGAAGCCATGGAAGGCGCGCACCAGCGGCATGTTGCCGATGATGTCGCCCATCTCGCCGTCGACCGCGGCGGCGCGATCGGCAAAGTCGTGGTGCAGCGGCCGGCCGGCCGCCGCAAGGCGAAACATGATGCAGACCAGGATGCCGCCGAGCGCGAACAGCACGCCCGCCATCGGCAAGCTCACGGTCGCGACGAAGCTGATCGCCGCAACGGTCGCGGCGCACGGCGGCATGACATTCCACACGAACATGTTTTCGATGGTGAAGATCGCGTTCGACGTCGCCGTGATGCGGCTCGTCAGCATGCCGGGCTGCCGCGCGGCGAAATAGCTCGGCGCATGACCGGTGAGATGGCGGAAGAGATCGCGCCGCAGGTCGCCCGTGACGGCCGTGAAGGCGCCGCTCGCGATCCAGCTGGCGACGCGCCAGAGAAGATTGTCCGTGGCGATGAGCGCGACCAGAAACGCGAAGGCAAGCCAGATACCCGACGCCTGCGGGCCGGCGGCCAGGGTATCGACGAGGAATTTCACGCCATATTGCGTCGTCACCGAGCAGGCGACCGCTGCCGTGACCGCCGCGAGAATCGCGGCATGCGAGATCGGCCGCCGGCGCAGGTAACGCGCGATGAACGCATAAGGGCGATGGCCGTAGCGGGAAAGATCGTCCGCAGCGATCTCGGATCCGCGGCGCTCACGGTGCGCGTCTGCCGACCGCGGCGATCCGCGGTTCCGCGCCCACCGCAACGCCTGCCACGGCATCGCAATCGTCTGTGTCCATTCAGTCAAGTGCCTGCCTCCCAATCAAGTTCGCCGTCACGGTCAAGCTCGCGCCGGGATGCGGCCCAGATTGCGTCACACTTGAACGCGCTGCACCGCACACACTTCTCGACGAACCAGCGAAACAATGGTTCCCGGTTCCGTCTGCAAAAAAAGTTTCATCGTTTCTGACCGTTTACGCGGGCGAGCGCGTTCCCCCGTCGCCGGGTGGCGACATCTACTCAAACTCGGAGCAAGGAGGTTCCTTCCATGCGCATCGCGCAGATCGCGCCATTGACGGAAGCGGTTCCACCCAAGCTGTACGGTGGTACCGAGCGCGTCATCCATTGGCTGACCGAAGAGCTGGTCGCGCTCGGGCATGACGTGACTCTGTTCGCGAGCGGCGACTCGTGCACCTCGGCGAAGCTGCAGGCCGGCTGGCCGCGCGCGCTGCGTCTCGACGGCGCCATTCGCGATGCCAATGCGCTGCATCTCGCGATGCTGGAAAACGTCCGACGCCAGGCGAGCAATTTCGATTTCCTGCATTTCCACCTCGACTACTATCCGTTCTCCCTCTTCTCGCGGCAGCAGACGCCCTTTCTCACCACGCTGCATGGGCGCCTCGACCTGCCCGAGCTGCAGCCCGTCTTCAGCACGTTCACGTCGGCGCCGGTGGTCTCGATCTCCAACTCGCAGCGGCGCCCGATACCGCAGGCGCGCTGGGTCCGCACGATCTATCATGGGCTGCCCGAGATGCTGATCACGCCGAAGCCGGTGCGCCCGTCCTACCTCGCGTTTCTTGGCCGCATCGCGCCCGAAAAGGCGGTCGACCGGGCGATCCATATCGCGCGCCAATGCGGCATCCCGCTCAAGATCGCCGCCAAGGTCGATCGCGTCGACGCCGAATACTACGAGCAGCGCATCCGCCCGCTGATCGAGCCGCCGCACGTCGAATACGTCGGCGAGATCAGCGACGGCGAGAAGCCAGAATTCCTCAGCGGCGCGCACGCGCTGCTGGCGACGATCGACTGGCCCGAGCCGTTCGGCCTCGTCATGATCGAGGCCATGGCGTGCGGGACGCCGGTGATCGCCTTCAACCGCGGCTCGGTGCCGGAAGTCGTGGACGACGGCGTGACCGGTTTCATCGTCGAGGACGAGCTCGGCGCGATCGGCGCGGTGCAGCGCCTGCCTGAGCTCGACCGCGCCGGCGTCCGCCGGCAGTTCGAGCAGCGCTTCACGGCGCGACGGATGGCGCAGGAATATCTCTCCGTCTATCGCACCCTCATCGAGAGCCACGCGCCGCGCCTGCGGGTCGTGGGCGCCGACGAGGCGCCGGCGCTCGCGGCGGCGAGCGAAGCGCCGTAGAATCGGACTCTCAAGACGATTGAGGCGATGCTTCGGCCGCGGCAGGCGGCCGATCGTCGTCCGGCCGCGTCTCCGGCATCAGCGTCCAGATGGAGGCAAGCCCGGCCGCCGCGATGGCGGCGAGGATGATGAACGCGGTCTGGCTGCCATAGTGATCGCTCACGTAGCCGGCGAGCGTCGTCGACAGCGTCGCGCCGAGGCCGATCGCCGTGCCGGCGATGCCGAGCGCAAGATTGAAGTGCCCGGTGCGCCGCGTCACGTCGGCGACGACGAGCGGCACCAGCACGCCGAACACCGCGCCGGAGACGCCGTCGAGCAGTTGCGCGATCACCAGGATGTTCGGATCGTGGATCACCGCGAACAGGACGCCGCGGATCGGCAGGACCGCGAAGCCGAGCAGCAGCAGCGGGCGCCGTCCGACGAGCTGCGCGCGCCGGCCGACCCACGGCGAGATCAGCGCGACGAGCAGCTGCGGCACCACGATGCAGGCGGCGATCAGCACCGAGGCCCAGCGGCTCGACCGCATGGTGAGGACGCTGCCCATGAGCGGAAGCATGGCGGCGTTCGCGAGCTGAAAAAGCATGAAGCTCGCAGAAAAGATCAGCAACGGCCGCCACCGCCCCGGGTGCTGCAAGCTCGACAGCGGCCGTTGCGGCGGCCGTTCGGGCTGGCCGCCATGGGCGCGCTCGGGATCGATCTCGCCCGGTCGGATGAAGGCGAGCGCGCCGAGCGCCGGCACCATCAGCACCGCGGTCACGAAGAAGACCGCGCGGTTCGACAGCCAGTAGCCGCACGCCCCCATGGCGGCGGCCGCGATGCCGTTGCCGATCGCGGCGAAGCGCGCGTTGCGGCCGAGCCGTTCGCTCATCCCGGCGTGGCCGACGAGGCCGAGGGTGATCGCCGCCATGGCCGGGCCGAGCACGCAGCTCGCCGCCGCGTGCAGCACGGAGGCGCCCAGCACCGCCACATAGATCGGCCACACGGCGAACATCAGCGCGCTGACCCCGATCAAGGTGACGGCGATGGCGGCGACGAGGCGCTCGGACCGCACCGCATCGACGATCGCACCGCCCGGCATCTGGCCGAGCAGCGCCACCAGGCTGCCGATCGACAGGACGATGCCGATGTCGACCTGCGTCCAGGCGGCCGACGTGAGATAGACCGAGATGAACGGGCCGAAGCCCGTCTGCACGTTGGCGACGAAAAAGACGAACCAGCCGAGCCCGAGCAGGCTGGCACGCGAGGGATGCGGCGGCGGTTCGCTGGCGGGAATGATGGCGGGGAGCGTGTAGTCGCGCGCGGCCGTGCGTTCGTCATCGCCGTGGTCGGGCGCAGGACCCTTGCGCCGCTGCGGCGCGACCGAGCGTGTCATTTCTCCCGTGCCTGCGGAGGAGCCGCGGGCGGAGGAGTCGCGGGCGGCGCTGGCGGGCTCGCCTGCGCGCCCAGTTGCGCGCCCAGCGCAACCACCGGACTACCCTCCTTGAATTCCGGCGCCGCCTTGACCTGATCGCGCGTCAGCGCGACCGTGATCACGTTGCCCTTGGGGTCGTTCGGCACGAATCTCAGCGCGCTCCAGTCGACCGCGATCTTGCGGCTGCCGACGCCGAGAAAGCCGCCGAAATCGATGATCGCGGCGCGCGGGCGCCCGTCGGTGTCGACCACCACGTCGACCAGCCGGCCCATATCCTCGCCGGTGCTGCTGTGGACGCTCTTGCCGAGGATAGCTTCCGCGTCATGGATGCCGAGCGTGAGCGTCAACCCCGTCTTGCCGGCGTCGGCGACCTCCGACACTCGCCGGCTCAACTCGTCGTTCGAGCGCATGCCGGAGGCCGGCACCTGCGCGGGCTGGGTCGCGGGATTCACTTGATTGGCTCGAGAAGCGCGATGATGGCTCCTGGCGGACGCCGGATGAGCCATCGCGGCAATGAAAACGGCCGCCACCAATGCCGCGGTCCACCGCGAATGCCCGTGCATGTCGCCTCGCAACTCGGGTTACACGACGATGATCGAGGCTAACGCGAACGACGCGACCGCGGTTCCAGCGGAGAACGCCGCGCGGCCGTCAGCGCGAGAATACGGCCGTGACCTCAATCTTGCCGCTGGTGCGCAGCAGTTCCATCGACACCTCGTCATCATGACGGCGCACCCTTAGGTCGACGCTCGCTTCGCCAAGCTGGAGATTGCGCAGCACAAGTTCGCCGAGGAACCAGGGCAGGCGCGGATTGCGCAGACGGATCTCCGTAGCGCCTGGATCGAACTCGAGCCCAAGGGCTGCAGCGATAAGTGCGAAAGGCGCCGCGCCAGCCCACGCCTGAGGAGCAGAGGCACCTGGATGAAGCGTAGGTCCCCGCCCTGGCCGCCGCGCAAATCCGCAATAGAGCTCGGGCAGGCGGCGTAGATCCATATAGGTGGCGGCGTCGAACAATCCCTGAAAGACCTGCTCAACCGCGCGCTTGAGCCCGTAGCGGGCGAGCCCGAGCGCGATCAGAGCGTTGTCATGCGGCCAGATCGAGCCGTTGTGATAGGACATCGGATTGTAGCGCGCTTCGCCTTCTGCAATGGTGCGGATGCCCCAGCCGGAGAAGAAGTGCGGGCGCATCAGATCGTGCGCGATCTCGGCCGCGCGCTCCGGCACGCAGATGCCGGTGAACAGGACCTGTCCAGCGTTTGAGCTGCGCACCCGGCATGGCTTCTTGTCGCCGTCGAGCGCGAGCGCATAGGTGCCGAGCTCGGGACACCAAAAGGCGGCTTCAAACGCGTCGGCGAGCCGTGCCGCGTCGGCATCGAGATTGCGCGCCCGTTCATCCTTCCCAAGGTGGCGCGCGCAACGCGCCGCGAGGCGCTTTGCGGCGTAGACGTAACCTTGCACCTCCACAAGGGCGATCGGTCCTTCTGCCAGTTGGCCGTCGGCATGGAAGATCGAATCGTAGGAATCCTTCCAGCCCTGATGGGCGAGGCCGTTCGCGTTCGCGCGGTAATATTCAACAAACCCGTCGCCGTCCCGATCGCCCGGACCGTCGATCCAGCCAAGCGCCGCCTCGATCGCCGGCCACAGCTCCACAATCGCCGCGTAATCTCCCGTGCGCTCCGCATACAGGCCGGCGAGCATCACGAACAACGGCGTTGCATCGACGCTACCGTAGTAAAGACCGAACGGAACCTCCCGAAGCGCCGCCATCTCGCCGCTGCGCATCTCGTGCAGGATCTTTCCCGGCTGCGCATCCACGAGCGGGTCCTCCTCCTTCGCCTGGAATGCGGCTAGGCGACGCAGCACGCCGCGAGCCATTCGCGGATCGAAAGCCAGCATCTCTATCGCGGTCACAAGACCATCCCGACCAAAGGTTGTCGAATACCAAGGAATGCCGGCGTATGGGTAGGGTCCTTGGCGTGTCTCCGTAATTAGAATACGCAAATCCGCCATCGAACGAGACAAAACTTCGTTAAAAATGTCATTTCCAGCTTCCGCCTTTGTAGCATTGCTTGCCGAACTCCTTAGGTCACGCCGCACGTTGCGTAGCCCTCTCAAAAATGGTTGAGGTGACGGTATTTGCGTCTCGGAGCAGCTCGTTGATTGATAAATCTTTCTAATCTCTCCAGGTGCAAGTTTTATCTGATAAAGAGCCGACTCTGCCTCCAATTTATTCGGAAGTGGATCAAATTCGAATAACGAATAGCGGCTCCTATCATCCAGGCCGTGATATTCGTACAATACATGCCCATAATCGATCACGCGATTATTCAATCTGCCACGCCGTTGCCGCAGATTTCCGAGAAACTCAAATAAATCAGAAAAATCACTTTGAAAGATAATTGCAAGATGGAAATAAACAGGCTGATCTCCATAGTTACGAAGGGCTAGCCGTTGGTAGGCCGTGCCGTGCCATAGAAAAATCGCACGCACGATATGAACTGTGTCACGTGGTACCGCAAGCTGACCATCCCGGAAGATGTCCGGATTGGCAAGCTGCACCATAACTACGGAGTTATCGTCATAGACATATGACCCAACTGAAACTGGCTGCACTCCGTCCATAGTTATTGCTAAACAAGAAAGAAAACGAGTATCAAAATGAAATAGTCCATCAAAGCTACCGGGGTTCGTTCCAATATCACCTCTGCTATCAATCACTAGGAATGTATCACCGTGTTTAAGTATATGCCCTACGCGACCATCTAAATCCATTGATGTATGAACGGACATTCCGCTCGATTTAATTGGATGACGCGTATACATTGCGGCCCCTATATGTCGGATCATAATATTTCAAATTCAACCCGTCGCCCGAAACCCACAATGTCACGCCAGCTCATTTTATGGAGCCATCAGTGCTAATTGTTGCCGTCCATAGTCGGTGAGATAATAATGAGGATAGACTGATGTAGTTCTGACTTCGATCAGTCCATGAACGACCAGATCTCTTCGTATCTGTACCCTCGCGTCTGACAGTCTCAGCTTAGGATTGGCGAACTTGTTGCGTAATCTCTCCTCCACTTTGTTGAATATCTCAACTTCAAAATTATTCACCATTGCAGCCTCGGCGACCGCCTGAAATATCTCTCCGAGAGTAATTGTGAATTCTGCGCCACCGTCATTTATTATGAGCAACTTCTCGTTTGCGGGAAAGATAGATATTTTTTCTCCCTCCGCTCTCTTAAGTTGCTCTTTTAGATTGCTATTTTCCTCCAATAGAGCAGCATATCGTTTGTAATCCACGGCGTCATTCGAGCGCACGTATCCGACAGCAGGCCGATCCCTGATCAATTGAACGAAACTAGTTGTGACTTCGAGCGCAAGTTCATAGGGGTTGGTGAAGGTCCGAACCGGTCGCTGTTTCACTTTCCTTAGAAAAGTGTCGAGCCTGATTCTCTGATCCGGAAGAGATTCAGTTTTCTCGGCCACGATTAACCCCGGATGCCCATGAACGAAACCGATGGAAGGCTTGTTCTGAGTCCGAGCGTAATCATATTCCTTCTCAGTAAAGCTTAGGCCGTCTGGCGCTAAGCTACCGTACCGGCCAGCAATTACCACTACATAGTAATCAGAATCATCAATTTGCGACTTTATAAAGCTCCAAGTTTCATCGTCTGCCGCAGGAAAAAGTTCCATGCCAACGGGTAAGCAATTTAACTGCAACAAAGCCTTTTGAACGGCAGCTCTTTCCTCGCGAAGATCTTCGAATGTCGAGCTGACAAAGATCTTGTAAATTTTTCCGTCTGACACTCCACTGCTCCTTTCACGGTCCTTATGATCATATCACTCTACTCTTGCTCTTTCCATGATAATGATGGCTTCCCACGACGTCACTTAGAGCGACACTTGGCAATAATAACTGTGAACTATACAATGCCGTAATTTAAGCTGAGAAGGTCCTCGGTCGACAATCTAATCTTTACGACGCCCCTGAGAACTTTACTGATACTTGAATCCTTCCACTGGTGCTTAGCAATTCCATCGATACCTCGTCGCCATGGCGGCGAACCATCAGGTCGACGCTCGCGTCGGCGAGCTGGAGATTGCGCAGCACCAGCTCGCCGAGGAATGGGGGCAGGCGCGGATTGCGCAGGCGGATTTCGCGAGCAGCCGGATCGAACTCTAGGCCGAGTGACGCCTCTATCAACGAAAACGGCGCTACGCTCGCCCACGCCTGCGGCAAGCAAGCAACTGGATAGAGCGTCGGGCCGCGCCCGTGCCGCCGGGTAAACCCGCAATAGAGCTCGGGGAGACGGCGCAGATCCATGTAGCTTGCGGCGTCGAACAATCCTTGAAAGACCTGCTCGGCCGCGCGTTTGAGCCCGTAACGCGCAAGCCCGAGCGCGATCAGTGCGTTGTCGTGCGGCCAGATCGAGCCGTTGTGGTAGGACATCGGATTGTAGCGCGCCTCGCCGAGCGCGATCGTGCGGATGCCCCAGCCGGAAAAAAAGTGCGGGCGCATCAGGTCGTGGGCGATCTCGGCCGCGCGCTCCGGCGTGCAGATGCCGGTGAACAGGACCTGTCCAGCGTTCGAGCTGCGCACGCGGCAGGGCTTCTTGTCGCCGTCGAGCGCGAGCGCGTAGGTGCCGAGCTCGGGACACCAGAACGCCGCCTCGAAGGCGTCGGCGAGCCGCGCCGCCGCGACGTCGAGCTTCTTCGCCTGCGCGTCGCGCCCCATGCGCCGCGCGCAGCGCGCCGCCAGGCGCTTCGCCGCGTAGACGTAGCCCTGCACCTCCACGAGAGCGATCGGCCCATCTGCCAGTTGGCCGTCGGCATGAAAGATTGCGTCGCCGGAATTCTTCCAGCCCTGATTAGCGAGGCCGTTCTCGTCGCCCCGGTAGTATTCAACGAACCCGTCGCCATCCAGATCGCCCGGCCCGTCGATCCAACCGAGCGCCGCCTCAATCGCGGGCCAGAGCTCGGCGATCGTCGCGTGATCGCCGGTGCGCTCCGCGTACAGGCCGGCGAGCATCACGAACAGCGGCGTTGCGTCGACGCTACCATAGTAAAGACCGAACGGAACCTCGCGCAGCGCCGCCATCTCGCCGCTACGCATCTCGTGCAGGATCTTTCCGGGCTGCGCGTCGGCGAGAGGATCGGCCTCCTTCGCCTGGAACGCGGCGAGCCGCCGCAGCACGCCGCGCGCGAACTGCGGTCGGAAGGCGAGCATCTGCATCGCCGTAATAAGCCCGTCGCGGCCGAATGTGGTCGAGTACCAGGGAATGCCCGCGTAAGGGTACGGCCCCTGCGGCGTGTCGGTGATCAGCATGGAGAGATCGGACATCGACCGGCACAGCACTTCGTTGAAGATGTCGTTGCCGGTCTCGACCGTGGTGGCATTGCGCATGGCGTTGCGTAGATCGCGCCGCGCCGCACGCAAGCCGCGCAGAAACGGCCGCGGCTTCGGCATCACCTCGCCCTCGCAGCTCGCGAACTGGTAGATCTTCTGCACCTCGCCGGGCGCGAGCGTAACGCGGTAGGACGCCGATTTCGCCTGCAGCAGGGTAGGATCGGGATCGAAGGCGAGCGCGGTGCGGCGCAGCCGGCCGTCGAGACCGCGATAGGAGAGCAGCACCCGCGCCGGCTCGATGACGCTGCGAGTCATCGTCCCGCGCCGCCGGCGCGGCGTGCCGCGCACCTCGAACAGGTCGGCGAAGTCGGCGTCGAAGGTCAGGGCGAGGCGCAGCTCGACCGGGAGCTCGCCGTAGTTGCCAATGGCGACACGCTGGTATGCGGTGCCTTGCCAGAGAAAGATCGAACGAACGATATGAACGGTGTCCTTCGGCAGCACCAAGTGCCCGCCGCGCCACAGGTCCGGGTTGGTGAGGTCGACGGTGAGCATCGAGTTGTCGTCGTAGAGATTGGAGCCGAGCAGCAGCGGCCGCGCGCCCTCGAGCGTCAACGCGAGCAGCGAGAGAAATCGCGTGTCGCAGTAGAAGAGACCGTCAGCGTCGCCGGGCATAACACCGATGTCGCCGCGGCTGTCGATCAAGAGGAATGTGTCGCCATGCTTCAGCGTGCGAAGAGGCCACGCGGTGGAGCCAGTGGCAACCATCGCAAACGGTTCTTCCGGGATCGTGTCGACGCTCATATCAGCCGGCTGCGGCATGACGGCCTCTAAAAATTTATGTGCAAAGCGTGTGCGGCCGCCCTCGCCATGCGGATCATCGTCGACCTAATGCGATCAGAACGGCGGAGTCGTCTGCTATTCCAACGTCAGCGGCGATTGCGCCGCGCTCTACTTTCACGATAATGCATATCCGTTTATGACTTTTGGCTCAACGGGCGGCGACGCTAGACTCGGCCGCGCTTGTCGAGCCGGTCATCGCGAATGCCTGCGTAACGCGAACGACGCGACCGCGGTTCCAGCGGATAATGTCGGCGGCCGTCAGCGCGAGAACACGGCCGTGACCTCGATCTTTCCGCCGTAACGCGCGAGCCCGAGCGCGATCAACGCATTGTCGTGTGGCCAGACCGACCCGTTGTGATAGGACATCGGATTGAAGCGCGATCCGGATAAACTTGCGTGGAGCCTCCAATCACCGCGCAAAGGTCACAACCTGGACCCCGCCGCTGGTGCGCAAGAGCTCCACCGATACCGCATCGTCTTGTCGGCGCACCTTCAGATCGACGCTGGCGTCGGCGAGCTGGAGATTGTGCAGCACAAGCTCGCCGAGGAACGGGGGCAGGCGCGGGTTGCGCAGGCGGATTTCGCGCGCGTCCGGATCGAACTCGAGCCCGAGCGAGGCCTCGATCAGCGAGAACGGCGTCGCGCTCGCCCACGCCTGCGGCGCGCAGGCGACCGGATAGAGCGTCGGTCCGCGCCCGTGGCGCCGCGCAAAGCCGCAATAGAGCTCGGGCAGCCGCCGCAGATCCATGTAGGTCGCGGCGTCGAACAAACCCTGAAAGACCCGCTCGACCGCGCGCTTTTGGCCGTAGCGCGCAAGCCCGAGCGCGATCAGCGCATTGTCGTGCGGCCAGATCGAGCCGTTGTGATAGGACATCGGGTTGTAGCGCGCTTCGCCCTGCGCGATCGTGCGGATGCCCCAGCCGGAAAAGAAATGCGGGCGCATCAGGTCGTGCGCGATCTCGGCCGCGCGCTCGGGCGCGCAGATGCCGGTGAACAGCACCTGTCCGGCGTTCGAGCTGCGCACGCGGCAGGGCTCCTTGGCGCCGTCGAGCGCGAGCGCATAGGTGCCGAGATCGGGACACCAGAACGCCGCCTCGAAGGCGTCGGCGAGCCGCGCCGCTGCGGCGTCGAGCTTTTGCGCCTGCGCGTCGCGCCCCATGCGCCGGGCGCAGCGCGCCGCGAGGCGCTTTGCCGCATAGACATAGCCCTGCACCTCGGCAAGCGCGATCGGTCCTTCGGCGAGCCGGCCGTCGGCGTGGAAGATCGCATCCCAGGAATCCTTCCAGCCCTGATTGGCGAGACCTTTCTCTGTCGCGCGAAAATATTCGACGAAGCCGTCCCCGTCCCCGTCTGCCGGCCCGTCGATCCAGCCGAGCGCCGCCTCGATCGCCGGCCACAGCTCGACGATGGTCGCATCATCGCCAGTGCGTTCCGCATAAAGCCCAGCCAGCATGACGAATAGCGGCGTCGCATCGACGCTGCCATAGTATCGTCCGAACGGCACATCGCGCAGCGCCGCCATCTCGCCGCTGCGCATCTCGTGCAGGATTTTCCCCGGCTGCGCGTCGTTGAGCGGATCCTCCTCCTTCGCCTGGTACGCCGCCAGCCGCCGCAGGACGCCGCGCGCGACCTGCGGGCGGAACGCCAGCATCTGCATCGCCGTGACGAGACCGTCGCGGCCGAACGTGGTCGAGTACCAGGGGATGCCAGCGTAAGGGTAAGGCCCCTGCGGCGTGTCGGTGATCAGCATGGAGAGATCGGACATCGACCGGCACAGCACTTCGTTGAAGATGTCGTTGCCGGTCTCGACCGTGGTGG
>DATBZM010000155.1:0-2105 GCA_036513175.1 Xanthobacteraceae bacterium
ATCATCTCCGACCGGCTCAGCGCGGTGCTCGGCCAGCCGATCGTGGTGGAAAACCGCGGCGGCGCCGGCGGCGGCATCGGCGGCAAGTTCGTGGCCGATGCCGAGCCTGACGGCTACACGCTCCTGCTGTCGCCGGCCGGCGCGCTCTCCACCGGCCCGGTGATCAATCCCAATATCGGCTACGATCCGGCGCGCGTGTTCGCCCCGATCGCCGAGCTGATCGAGACGCCGCTCATCATCGAGGTCAGCCCGAGCCTGCCGGTGCACGCGATGGCCGAGGTCGTCGCCTATGCCAAGGCCAATCCCGGCAAGCTCAAATGGGGCTCGCAAGGTTTCGGCACCGCGCCGCATCTGCTCATCGAGCTGTTCAAGCTCGAGACGGGAGCCGACGTCGTGCACGTGCCCTATCGCGGCACCGGGCCGCTGCTCAATGCCATGCTCGGCGGCGAGGTGCAGATCACCGCCGATCCGAGCACCTCGAGCCTGCCGTTCGTCGAGGCCGGCAAGCTGCGCCCGATCGCGATCGGCGGTGCCGTCCGCGAGGCGAAACTGCCGGACGTGCCGACCGTCGTCGAGGCGGGCTTCCCCTACCTGGTATCGCCGTTCTGGCTCGCCGTGGTGGCGCCGGCGAAGACGCCGCCTGCGATCATCGCCAAGCTCAACGCCGCCTTCCGCGCGGCGCTCGCCGTGCCGGAAACGCGCCAGCGGCTCGAGGCGCTCGGCACCGAGGTCAAGACCGGCACGCCGGAGGATCTCGCCAACATGCTCGCCGCCGACCGCGCGAAGTGGACCGCCGTGGTCAAGCGCGCGGGCCTCAAGATGCAATGACAGCCCCGCGCGCGCCCTGATCCGAGTCACCCGCCATGTTCCGTCACGATTCACCCGATGAAGCCGCCTTCCGCAGCGACGTGCGCGCCTGGTTCGAGGCCAACCTGCCGGCGACGCTGCGCGGGCGCACCAACCGCCCGCCGCCCGCCGAGCTGATGCCCTGGTACCACGCGCTGTCGCGCAAGGGCTGGATCGCGCCGCATTGGCCGAAGGAATACGGCGGCATGGGCGCGACGCTCAACCAGCAGATCATCATGACCGAGGAGCTCGCCCGCGTCGGCGCGCCGCACCTGCCGGCGCAGGGGCTCCACCACATCGGCCCGATCCTGATCGAGTTCGGCACCGCGGCGCAGAAGGCGCGTCACCTGCCGCCGATCATCGACGGGTCGGTGATCTGGGCGCAGGGCTATTCGGAGCCCGGCGCCGGCTCCGATCTCGCGAGTCTTGCGACCCGCGCCACGCTCGATGGCGACAGGTTCATCGTCAACGGGCAGAAGATCTGGACCACCTGGGGCCATCATTCGCACTGGATGTTCGCGCTGGTGCGCACCGACCGCGAGGCGCAGCCGCGCCATGCCGGCATCAGCTTCCTGCTCATCGATCTCAAAAGCCCCGGCATCCGCATCCGGCCGATCCACACGATCGCGGACGACGACGAGTTCAGCGAGGTGTTCTTCGACGACGTGGCCGTGCCGGCCGAGAATCTCGTCGGCAAGCTCAACGACGGCTGGCGCATCGCCAACGCGCTGCTCGGCCACGAGCGCCTCGGCACCTCCAATCCGCAGTTCGCCCTGATGGCGCTCGAGCGCATCAAGACGATCGCGCGCGCGACCGGCATCATGGCGAATCCGGCATTTCGCGATCGCCTCGCGGCCGCGAGCATCGATGTCACGGCGCTCTCGGCGCTGTTCAGCCACGCCGTGGAGCTCACCAACCGCGCGCGCAGCCCCGGGCCCGAGGCCTCGATCATCAAGATCTTCGGCTCCGAGCTGCTGCAATCGCTCAACGACCTGCTGCTCGAGGCGGCCGGCAGCGATGCCTCGCTCGCGCAGCCGATCATGACGGAATTCGGCGCCGTCGACGTCTCGACCCCGTTCCTGCAGGTGCGCCGCGCGACGATCTACGGCGGCTCCTCCGAGATCCAGCGCAACATCGTCGCCCGCCGCGTCCTCAACCTGCCGCAGTGAGATGTCGATGCAGATGGCAGCACAAATTCAGTGTGAGGTGGGCAAGGCGCCCGCGCCCCCTCTCCCCGCGTGCGGGGAGAGGGTCGGGGT
>DATBZM010000156.1:0-7975 GCA_036513175.1 Xanthobacteraceae bacterium
ATCCCCCACATGCGATCACCCCGGGCTCGTCCCGGGCATCCGCGTCTTGGAGCTTCTCGGCGAAGAAAGACGTGGATGGCCGGGACAGGCCCGGCCATGACGACGTGGGCATGATTTGAAGTCCGCAGTCAGCCCGCGCGCGGCGCCGGCTCGTCCTCTTCCCACTCGTCCTCCTCGTCCCAGCCGTGGCGACCGTGGTTGGGATCGATCAGCTCGCCGCGCAGCAGGGCGAGCGGCGCCTTGTGGTAGAGCTTGATGTCGTGGAACGGGTCGGTGAGGATTTTTGTCGCCCACGCGAGCCCGCTCTGCACGTCCTTGATGAAAAAGAGATGCACCGTGCGGAAGATGAGCCCGCCGACGCCGATCACCAGCCAGATTTGCGCGACATGGCGGATGAACTCGGCCGTGGTGGCGTGCGGCGTGAAGAGGCCGAAATAGGTCGGATCGAAATAGAGCGGGATCGGGGAGAGCGCCCAGATCGACAGCAGCACGACCTTGCGGCGCAGGTTGTAGCCGACCTTGATCTCCTCCTTGTATTCGTGGCTCGCGTCGTTGACGACGTCGTAGTCGCGCGGCTCGAAGAAGAAATGGCCGGCCTGCCGGCTGGTCATCGCCACCAGCCAGCCGACCAGCGCCGAGGTGGCCGGGTCCTTGAAGATCATCACATAGGCGAACAGGAAGCTCACCGCGCTGACGAGGTGCAGCGTCTGGTTGATCCGGCTGTGATGATAGTAGCGATGATCATCCCAGCGCTGCTCGCGCAACGTCTCGAAGAAATTGGCCATCATGGGTCCTCGTTAGCAGGCATTCTGCCGTTGCTAGGCTGATTCGGTGACTCCTCTGTGACAGTCAGCCCGCGGCGCGCCGGCGCGCCTCCTCCACGGGCTGCGCCGAGGAGGCGCCGCGCTTGCCGAAGCGGATGAGCGAGAAATGCCCGAACGGCGGCATGGCGCGCCGCTCCACGAGCTGCACGGCGGCGTGCCCGCCAGCCCACTGCTCGTAGCGCTGCCAGGAGAACTCGGTGCGCCAGCCGAGCTTGCGCGCCGCCGGCGCGAACCATTTCTCCAGCGCCTTGCGCAGGCCGGCCTCGGCGCCGACCCGGCTCACCAGGATGATCTCGCCGCCCGGCTTGAGCACGCGGGCGAACTCGTCGAGCGTCGCCTCCGGGTTGGGCACGGTGGTGACGACGTATTGCGCGACCACGACGTCGAAGGATTCATCGGGGAAGCCGAGATGCTCGGCGTCCATCACCCACAGGCCCTCGACATGAGAAAGGCCGAGCTTGGCGACGCGCTCCTGCGCCTTGTCCAGCATCGGCTGCGAGATATCGACGCCGCAGATGCGGTTGGCGCGCGAATAGTCGGGCAGCGAGATGCCGGTGCCGACGCCGACCTCGAGGATGCGGCCGCCGATGCGTTCCGCCGCCTCGATCGCCGCCGCCCGGCCGCGCTCGAACACCGCGCCGAACACGAGATCGTAGACCGGCGCCCAGCGCGCATAGGCCTTGGTGATCGTCTCCTTGTCGAGGGCATTCGACACATCGCTCATGTACCGCTCCTTGGTCTGCGATCCGGCGCACGGCCGGATGTTTTGGTGAGTCGCAACATGCATTGGCGCATGTTCTTGTCGGCGAACCGGTGTCCACTTCGCCGGAACATGCGCTAGGTTGCCGGCGCCACGGCCGCGGACATTTCGCTTGCCGCGCGCCGGCCGGGCTGCAGGCGCTGCAGGTGGCCGATGAACTGCCGCGCGCTGTTCTCCCACGAATAGTCGAGCGCAAACGCGCGGCACGCCTCGCGCGAAAGATCGAGCGCCGCGAGGCAGGCGGCGCGCAGATCCTCGTTGAGCACGCCGACCGGATGGCCGGCGATCACGTCTTTCGGACCGGTCACCGGGAAGGCTGCGATCGGCAGGCCGCTCGCCAGCGCCTCGAGCTGGACCACGCCGAAGGTGTCGGTCCGGCTCGGAAAGA
The DNA here is from genome assembly GCA_036513175.1 of Xanthobacteraceae bacterium. Lineage (GTDB taxonomy): Bacteria > Pseudomonadota > Alphaproteobacteria > Rhizobiales > Xanthobacteraceae > JAVDCA01. Next base: position 1,973 of record DATBZM010000156.1, read on the forward strand.
CGAAGACGTCGGCGGCCGCGACATGCGCCGCGAGCGTGCCGTTCTCGATCTGCCCGAGGAATTTGGCGGAGGGAAACTTGCGCCGCAGCTCCGCCTCGCACGGCCCCGTGCCGATGACCATCTTGGTGCCGGGCAGGTCGAGCGACAGGAACGCCTCGAGATTCTTCTCCACCGCGACGCGGCCGACGCAGACGAAGATCGGCCGCGGGAACGGCAGCTCGATGGCGCGGTCGGGATTGAACAGGTTGGTATCGACGCCGCGCGTCCACATGCCGAGATTGGCAAATCCGCGCGCTTTCAGCTCCGCCATGAGCGATGGCGTCGCCACCATGGTGACGGCGCCGGAATTGTGGAAGCGCCGTAGCGCCGCGTAGACCCAGCTCTCGGGGATCGGTGCCCGCGCCGCGATGTATTCGGGAAAGCGCGTCGTGTAGCTCGTGGTGAAGGGCAGCCCGCGCCGAACGCAATAGGCGCGCACCGCATGGCCGATCGGCCCCTCGGTCGCGATATGGATCGCGTCGGGCGCGCTCTGCGCGATGCGCTGCTCGATCCTGGCGCGGCGCGGCCAGGCGAGGCGCAGGCCCGGATAGGTCGGCAACGGAAAGGTGCGAAACCCGTCGGGCGACAGGAACTCGATATCGACGCCCAGCCCCTTCGCGGTTCGCGCCAGCGAGGTCAGGGTTCGAACCACCCCGTTGACCTGGGGGTGCCAAGCATCCGTCGCAATCAGAACCCGCATCGCGTTTTTCTCGTGCCCCACCTGCGTTGTTTTCGAATCGCTTCGTGACAACGTTGCGACTTCATGTCTCATTTATGTGACAGTTTTGCTGCGATGCGCGGCAATGCGCGGCGCGGCGATGCGCCATCGCGCCAGAATCAGACCCGTCATCCTGAGGCGCTCGCCCGAAGGGCGACGGCCGAGGCCGTGCAGCAAGCGAGCAAGCGACGCCGCACAGACGCTTCCAGGCCCGCCTTCGCTACGCTACGGCGGGCGCCTCAGGGCGACGGGCGCCGAGGTCAGCCCATCAGCGCCTTCATCTTCTCCTGGTTGAGCTGCTTCATCAGCTGATCGACCAGGCCGGCGAGCGGCATCGGCATGCGCGCCTCCTGCGCGAGGTCCAACGCCACGTCCATGTCCTTCTCGGCCCATTTGCCGGTGCCCTTGCCCCAGCGCGACAGCGACCAGTTGGCGCCGCTGCCCTGGCCGAGCGCCGCGATCAAGCGCGGGACGTCGGCGCCGAGCTTCTTGGCGAGGCTCAATGCCTCGAAGTTCGCCGACATGCAGGCCCACAGCAGCAGGTTGTTGATGGTCTTCGCGATCTGCCCGGTGCCGCAGCCGCCGAGATACAGCACCTCGCGGCCGAATGCCGCGAGCACGGGCTGCGCCCGCGCGAACGCCGCATCCTCGCCGCCCACATAGATCGTGAGCGTGCCGTTGTCCGCCGCCTCCTGGCCGAGCACCACCGGCGTGTCGAGCACGCCGATGCCCCGGCCCGCCGCCGTCTCGGCGATCTCGCGGCAGAGATCGGGCGAGGCCGAGCTCGCGATGCAGACGACGGCGCCGCGCGCCAGGCGATCGAGCAGGCCGGAGGCGAGCACGACCTCGCGCACCTGCTCGTCGGTCGCCACCATCACGATGACGACCTCGGCCTGCGCGCCCACCTCGGCCGCCGAGCCGCAGATGGCGACGCCGAACGCCTTGGCGCGCGCATTCGCGTCGGCCGAGAGATCGTAGCCCGCGACGGCGAATCCTTTTGCTGCCATGTGCTTCGCCATCTGCAGACCCATCGCGCCGAGCCCGATCACGCCAGTTCGTTTCACGGTATTGTTCATCTTCGCTATCCCTCGCTCCTACCTACCCCCCTCATGGTGAGGAGCGACGCGCAGCGTCGCGTCTCGAACCACGAGGTCGGCCACCGTGCTCGCCGCGATCCTTCGAGACGCCCGTCCTCGCAAGGCGAGGACGGGCTCCTCAGGATGACGGCGGAGCAAGTGATTTCTTCGCCATGCGCAGCGCATCGGTTGCTGCCTGATCGATCGCGAACGAACCCGCGACACCCGTAATCACCACCCCATACATCTCCGCCGCCGCCTCGACCGACACATCCCCCTCGCGCACGTCGCGCAGGACGCGCGCGGGATCGCGGCGCAGCGCATCGCCGTAGCCGCCGCCGCCCGGCGTGTCGAGGCGAAAGACGTCGCCCGCCTGCAGCGGGTAATCCGCATAGCGCGTCGGCAGGCGCTTCGCCTGGTCGCCGTCCGGATTGATCCAGATGTCGCCGGTGCGTCCCTCGTGCCCGCCCGCAAAGCCGTTCGGCGCGATCACGTGCTTGGCCGAGCGGATCGAGAAGCGCGCCTCGGCGAGGTTGAGATATTCGCGCCGGATGCCGAGCCCGCCGCGGAATTCTCCCGCCCCGCCCGAATCGCGGATCAGCTCGAAGCGCAACGCGCGGGTCGGAAACTCGCTCTCGATGATCTCGACGGGTGCGATCTTCGCATTGGTCTGGTTGACGGTCGTCCCTGAGGCGCCGTCGCGGCTCGCGCGCGCGCCGGCGCCGCCGCCGACGATCTCGTACTGCACGTAGCCCTTGCCCGTATAGGTGCTGCGCCCGCCGATGATGATCGAGCGGCTGCCGCAGCCGTCGGCGCGCACACGCTCGGGCATCACATGGCTCAGCGCCTCGAAGATCGCATCGACCACCGCATGGATGGTCGGATTGTAGGTGTTGACCGGCGCCGGAAAGCGCGGGTTGACCACGCTGCCCTCCCGCGCCGTAATCGTGAAGGCGCGCAGGAGCCCGCTGCTCACGTACATCTGCGGATCGATCATCGAGATCAGGCAGTAGCCGATCGCCGCCTTGACCAGCGGCGGGCGGATGTTGGCCGGCCCGCGCGTCTGGTCGGCGCTGCGGCTGAAGTCGAAATGGATCGCGTCGCCGCGCTTTTCCACCGCCACGTGGACGCGCACCGGCCTGGCAAGATCGATGCCGTCGTCGTCGATGAAGCGTTCCGCCTCGAAGCGCCCGTCCGGCCAGTCGGCGATCGCGGCGCGCACCTTGTGCTCGGCGGCATCGAGCAACTGCGCAAAGCAGGCGAGGATTTTTGCCTCGCCGTATTTCGCGATCAGGTCGATGAGGCGCCGCTCGCCCAGCCGGTCGGCGCCGAGCTGGCCGCGCAGGTCGCCGAGCACCAGCTCGGGCGTGCGGCTGTTGGCGCCGATCAGCCGCTCGAGATCGCGGTTCGCCACGCCGCCGCGCTGATAGCGCACCGCCGGCAACTGCAGGCCTTCGTTGAACACCTCGCGCGCCTGGCCCGAGCAGCTGCCCGGCACCGGCCCGCCGATGTCGCTCTTGTGCGCGATGCTGCCGCAGAAGCCGATGAGGCGCCCCTCCCGCACCACCGGCGTGATCACCGCGATGTCCGGCGCATGCGGGCTGCCGCCGGCGTAAGGATCGTTGATCAAAAACGCGTCGCCCGCCGCGATGTCGCCGTTGAACGCATCGAGCACCGCCGCGCAGCAGGCCGGAAACGCCCCGATGTGCAGCGGCAGCACCACGTGCTGCGCCACCACGTCGCCGCCTGCGTTCATCAGCGCGCACGAGGCATCCTGCGACTCGCGCACGATGGTCGAGAAGCCGGTGCGAAACAGCGAGTTCTGCATCTCCTGCACGATGCCGGAGAGGCTCGCTTTCATCACCTCGAGGTCGACCGCGTCGATGGGCATGGCCACAGCCTCAGCGGTCGCGCCCTCTCCCCCGCTTGCGGGGGAGAGCCGGAGAGGGGGAAGCCGCTTGCTCAGTGCGTGTGGCTTCCCCCTCCCCACCCTCCCCCGCATCCGCCTTCGCGCTTCGCGCTACGGCGGACAAGAGCGGGGGAGGGAGCGCGCGCGCATGTTCTGTGGCCGACATCATCGCTCCTGCCTCACGATCAAGTTCTTCCACTCATCCACCCTTGCGATCTGCCCCGGGCAGATCACCGTCGTGCAGTCGAGCTGGTCGAGCACGGCGGGCCCTGCGAACGCCAGCCCCACGTCGAGCTTCTCGCGCTGATACACTGGACATTCGACCGTCGCCCCGTCGAACCGCACCCGCCGCGTCGCGCGCTGCGCATCGGCCAGCCCCGTGCCCGCGCGCTCGAAACGCGGCAGCGCGACCGGCGGCACCTTGCCGACGCCGCGCACCCGATAGGACACGATCTCGACCGGCTCGTCCGGCGCGCTGTGCCCGAACATCGCCTGGTGCCGCGCGTCGAAGGCGGCGCGCAGACGCGCGAGATCGATAGCCGCGTCGCAGGGAATCGTGATCTCGTAGCCTTGCCCGGCATAGCGCATGTCGACGGCGCGCTCGATGCCGATCTGCGGTTGCGCAAATCCGTCCGCATGCAGCTCGTCGACCGCCTGCGCCACGAGGCCCGCGAACATCGCCTCGACGTCGCTCGCCGCCAGCGTGTCGATCGCGTCCATCCTCGATTGCACGTAGTCGTGCTTCACGTCCGACATCATCAGGCCGATCGCCGAATAGACGCCTGGATAGAGCGGCACGACGACGCCCGCCATGCCGAGGTCGCGCGCGATCCGCGCCGCGTGCAGCGGCCCGGCGCCACCGAAGGCCAAGAGCACGAACTCGCGCAGGTCGTGCCCGCGCATGGTGGAGATCGCCTTGATCGCCTCCGCCATCTTGACGTCGATGATGCGCACGATGCCCTCGGCGGCGTCGATCGCATCCATCGCGAGCGGCCGCGCCACGCGCTCGACCGCACCGCGCGCCGCCGCCTCGTCGAGCCGCATGCGGCCGCCGAGAAAGTTGTCCGCGCTGAGCAGCCCGAGCAGCAGGTTGCAGTCCGTGATGGTCGGCTCGGCGCCGCCGCGGCCATAGCAGGCGGGGCCCGGCACCGCGCCGGCGCTGTCCGGCCCGACCCGCAGCGTGCCGAAGCGGTCGAGGCGCGCAATGGTGCCGCCGCCGGCGCTCACCGTGTTGATGTCCATCATCGGCACCGCGAGGTCGCGGCCCTCGATCTTGCCGCGGCTCGCGACCGACGGCTCGCCGTCGCGGATCAGCGCCACGTCGCAGGAGGTGCCGCCCATGTCGAAGGTGATGAGATTGCGGCACCCGGTCATCCGGCACGCATAGGCGCCCGCCGTCACGCCGCCGGCCGGGCCGGACAGTACCGTCGTCACCGCCTTGCGCGCCGCCGTCGCAAACGTCGCCATGCCGCCGTTCGACTGCATGATGTATTTCTGCCGCGTCGCGACGCGTGCCGCGGCGAGCCGCGCCTCGAGCTCGCCGATGTAGCGCGCGAGGATTGGCTGCAGGTAGGCGTTGATCACCGTGGTGCTGAGGCGGAAATATTCGCGGATCTGCGGCAGGACCTCGCAGGAGAGCGACACGCCGCAGCCGGGCATATCCTCGGCGATTATTTCACGCACGCGCCGCTCGTGCGCGGGATGCAGGAACGAGAACAGCAGGCACACCGCGATCGATTCGACGCCTTCCGCCTTCAGCGTCCGGATCGTATCGCGCAGCGCGGTCTCGTCGAGATCGCGCAGCACACGGCCGCGAAAGTCGACGCGCTCCTTCACCTCGCCGGTGCGGCTCTGCGGCACCAGCACGTCGGGCTTGTCGAACATCACGTCGAAGATCGCCGGCCCATACGGGCGCGACTGCTCGCCCACCGGATAGATGCCGCGAAAGCCCTCGGTCACCAGGAGCCCGGTGCGCGCGCCCTTCTGCTCGAGCAGCGCGTTGGTCCCGACCGTGGTGCCGTGGCAGAAGAACGCGATGTCGTCCGCCGCAATCCCCTGGGCCAATAACCCTTCGATGCCGCCAATGATCGCGCGCGACGGGTCGTCCGGCGTCGACGCCACCTTGGCGATCGTCACCTCGCCCGCGGCCTCGTTGAGATAGACGAAATCCGAGAACGTCCCCCCCGTATCGACCGTCACGCGATAACGCGGCATTCCACCCTTCCTTCTTCCCCTCTCCCCAAAGGGGCTAACTTGGGCAC
>DATBZM010000157.1:0-38048 GCA_036513175.1 Xanthobacteraceae bacterium
CGAGCGCGACGTCGAGGCGGGACTGCCGGTCACGACCGCGACGCAGTTCACCATCTGCTCGATCACCAAGACCTTCACGTCCACCGGTTTGGCGCTGCTGGTCGATGAACGTCGGCTGGACTGGGATCGTCCGGTGCGCGACTACGTTGCGGAATTCCGTCTCCACGATGACGTCGCGACCGATCGCGTTACGGTGCGCGACCTGCTCTGCCATCAATCCGGGCTGCCGCGTCACGACTGGATTTGGATTCCCGACGACCGGTCCGACGCCGAAATGCTCGCCGCCATGCGCTACCTCGAGCCGAGCAAGGATCTGCGCAGCGCGTTTCAATACAACAACCTCGGCTATCTCGCGGCCGGGATCGTCGCCGAGCGCGTGAGCGGATCGAGCTGGGAGGAATTCACCCGGGCGCGGCTGACCGCGCGGCTGGCCATGGACGTGAGCTTCGGTGCGACGGCGCTTGCCACAACAGCGGATGCAGCCGTGCCCTACAACATGGACGGCGACCGGCGCCTGCGCGTGAAGCCGTTTCCGATCAGCACGATGCCGGGGGGCGGCATCAACGCGTCGATCGCGGACATGGCGACCTGGGCGCGCTTTCTGCTCGACAAGGGGATGTTCGACGGGCAGCGGCTGCTGTCGGCGAGCCGGGTGCGCGAGCTGCAGACGCCGCGCGTGCACTGCGCCACGCCCGAATTTTCCGAAATCGGCGATACCCAATACGGTCTCGGGTTCAGGTGCCAGCTCTATCGCGGCACGCGGACGGTCGGCCACGGCGGCGGCTGGATCGGCTGGAGCACGCTCATGACGCTGCTGCCGGAGCGCAACGTCGGAGTCGTCGTGCTCACCAACCGCTCGCCGAGCGTCGTCGTCGACATCGTGACCTATTTCTGGCTCGACCGGCTGTGCGGTCTCGCGCCCATCCCGTGGCTCGACCGCTTTCGCGAGCGTCGCCGCGCGATGCTGGCCCAGCAGGGGGTCGACCGCAATGCGCGCACCGCCGTGCGTCGCGCCGGCACCGCGCCGAGCCATGCGCTCGCCGACTATTGCGGTACATATGCGCATCCGGGCTATGGCCGGATCGCCGTGACGCAGGCCGACGACACGCTGCACTGGGCCTATCGCGGCATGGCGGCGCCGCTCGCGCACCGTCACTACGACACCTTCGAGCTGCCGGAGGTTCCCGACCGTCTGCTCCCGGACGGCCTCGCCATCTCATTCGCGACCGATCGCGAGGGCAATATCGCGAGCCTCGCGGCTCCCTTGGAGCCGATGGTGAAGGACATCGTCTTCGACCGCGTTGCGGCCGGTGATTGCACGGATGAAGCGTTCCGCCGGGCCTGCATCGGCGCCTACCGGCACGCGCCCGAGACCCACGTGGTTGCGCTCGATGCCGACGGAGAGCTCACGCTCGCGCCGGCGGGCCAGCCGGTCTATCGGCTGCGTCCGTTTCGCGACCGGATATTCACGATCGTGGAGCTTCCGGGATTCCGCGTGGAATTCCGTTGCGGGCCGGACGGCGCGGTCGATGAGCTGATCTTCCATCAACCGAACGGAACCTTCCTGGCGCGCCGGGCGCCAGGTTGATTCTTCACGCCGCCTCGGCGAGCGCCGTGCGCGCGTCCTCCTGGATGCGTCTGACCATCGAGCGGAAGCCGTTCGAGCGCTGCGGCGTCAGATGTTCGCGCAGGCCGAGCCGTTCGAACACCGCCACCGCATCGGTCGACACGATGTCGCGCGCCGCCTTGCCGGAGTAGATCGCGAACAGGATGGCGATCAGCCCGCGCACGATGTGCGCGTCGCTGTCGCCGACAAAGGTCAGCACCGGCCCGCCGGGCGCGTCCGGTTGCACATGCGTGCCGAGCCAGACCTGGCTCGCGCAGCCCTGCACCTTGTTGGCGTCGGTGCGCTCCGCCTCGGGCAGCGGCGTGAGCACGCGCCCGAGCTCGATGACATAGCGGTAGCGGTCATCCCAATCGTCGAGGAAGGAGAAGTTCTCGATGATGTCGTCGATCGTCATGAATCGCAAATCGCAGGCGCAAGATTGCGCGGGTTCCCTCGACCCTCATCCCCGATATAGGGCCTGGCGCCGGTCGCGTCACGGCCCCGGATCGCGACGAAAAGAAAAAAGCCGCGAGCGGATCGGGCAGGCGACCGCTCGCGGCCCGGCCATGGCGGCCGCAGTTGTGTTCGGACGACGCTTCGGCGGCGCCGCACCCTGGGAAATCGTTGACGGCGGCGCTCAGGCGCCGTGCTTGTTGCGGGCGTCGCGGCGCGCACCGCGCCAGCCGGGCGCGATATCGGCGGCGGTCAGCGTATCTTGCGAGGACTTGGCGGCGTTCGCCGGCCGCACATCGATCGAGCCGGTGTCATGCGGGGCGGCGCGCTCGCTGAAGAAAGCGTAGACCATGCGGGCGCCGGCCTCGGCGCGCGCGCCCAACGCCACTGCTGCATGCGAGCCGACCTCGCACGCGTGCGGTTGGCGGGTGCAGAAATTCCACATGTCGGAAACGGTCGCCGAGGCGGCGGTGACTGCGTCGCTCGCGCCGACATTGGCGCGCGGCGTTGCGGCGATCTGCTTCGAGCCACCGCTCGGCAGCAGCGCGAGGATGACGCCGAGAATGAGCGCCATCCGGAAAAGCCAAAACATGACCCTGCCCTTTCACATTCGTCCCACTCCCTCGTCCCCGTGATGGTTGTTGTTCCCCGACCGCGGACCGTACGCGCGACCGTTGAAAACGCGGTTCGCCCGGCCGCGCGAATTTTACGACAATTTGAAAGGGCGCGATTTTCGTAAAATTCGAAGCATCGGCGCACGATCGCGGACGCATGGTTGCGTTGCGCGGCGAGCGAACGGGTTCGTCCGGGCGGGCCCGTCAACCTGTCGTTCACCATGCAATAGATCGTTCACCATTCCGAGCAAATGGCCGCGCCGGCGGGTGCGAAACCGCGCGCCCTGCGCGCCAAATCGGTGGCTGCCGGGCTGCCTTAGCGTTCGCTTAAGCGCGCTCTGACACGATCCGGTTAGCCATAAAGGACAGGGGAGCGCGTCCGCGGGCGGACGTGCGTTGGCCAGCCGTGCAGTTTCTCAAGCCGGTCCGCGACTACGTCGACACGCTGGTGCACCCGTCCGTACAGGGCGACGCGCTCACCACCGCGCGTCATCGCGCCTTCATCGGCCCGCGTCTGATCGGCTCGTCGGCCGCGCTCGCCGCGTTCCCAGTCTATCTCGCGATGCGCGGCGTGCCGAGCGCGCTCGAGATCGTGGTGTTCGCGTGGCTGATCGCGCCGATCTGCACCGCCTATTTCCTCTCCCGCACCGGCCGCTACGAAAGCGCGCACGTGCTCTCCTCGCTCGCGCTCACCGGCCTCGTCACCATCGTGGCGGCGAAGACCGGCGGCATCACCTCCTTCGCGGCGATCTGGCTCGTCATCGTCCCGCTCGAGGCGGCACTCTCCGCCTCGCGCCGCGTGGTCGCCACCGCCTCGACGCTCGCGCTGTGCGCGGCGGGCCTGCTGATGTTCAGCAGCGCCTATCATCTGCTGCCGGTGCCGGCGACGCCCGAGCAGGGGCATGGCGCGCTCGCGGCGCTCGGCATCATCTCGGCCGCGCTCTACGCGACGGGCCTTGCACTTGGCGCGGAATCGCTCGCGCGCATGAGCTTCTGGCTGCTCTACGCGGAGGAGGACCGCTACCGGCTGCTCGCGCGCAACATGACCGACGTGATCACCCGGCACGGCCGCAACGGCGCGGTGGTGTTCGCCTCGCCCGCGGCCGAGCCGCTGTTCGGCGCGCCGGTGGCCGAGCTTCTCGGCCACGGCCTGTTCGAGCGGGTGCACGTGGCCGACCGGCCGGCCTACCTCACGACCCTGTCCGACGCGCGCGACGAGGCGCGCTCGGTCGAGTTCCGCGTGCGGCGCGACCGCGGCGGCAACGACGCGTCGGACGCAAGCCGCTTCATCTGGATCGAGATGCGCTGCCGGCCGCTCGACCGCGCGCTCGGCGAGATCGCCCAGCCGCACGGCCGCGAGGTTGTCGCCGTGATGCGCGAGGTGAGCGACCGCAAGGCGCAGGAGCAGGCGCTCGAGGATGCGCGCAGCGAGGCCGAGCAGGCCAACGTGGCGAAGAGCCGCTTCCTCGCCACCATGAGCCACGAGTTGCGCACGCCGCTCAACGCCATCATCGGCTTTTCCGAGATGCTGGTGAACGAGACGCAGATGCGGCTCGACGGCAACCGTCGGCGCGAATACGCCGCGCTGATCAACGATTCCGGCAACCACCTCTTGTCGGTGGTCAACGGCATCCTCGACATGACCAAGCTCGATACCGGCGATTTCGAGATCAGGCCGGAGCCGTTCCGCCTCGCCGCGGTGGTCGGCGGGTGCTGCGATCTGCTCGCCCTCAAGGCCGGCGAGGCCGGGATCGAGCTCGTGGCCGACGTGCCGGCCGACCTGCCCGAGATCGTCGCCGACAAGCGCGCCGTGAAGCAGATCCTGATCAATCTCATTTCCAATGCCATCAAGTTCACCGACCGCGGCGGCCGCGTGAGCACCAGCGCGGTGGTCGAGGGCGCGATCTTGGCGCTCACCGTCGAGGACAACGGGATCGGCATCGGCGAGGAGGATTTGCCGCGCATCGGCAAGCCGTTCTTCCAGGCGCGCGGCTCCTATGACCGGCGTCACGACGGCACCGGCCTCGGCCTGTCGATCGTCAAGGGCCTGGCAACGTTGCACGGCGGCGATGTCGTGATCCGCAGCCGGGTCGGGGTGGGCACGCGCATCACGGTGCGCATGCCGGTCGATTGCGAAGCGGCGCGGCCGCAAGGCGCGCCGAAGGCGATCAAGCTCGCACCGCGCGCGGGCGCCGAAAGCGGCCTCGCGCCGCGCGAACCCACGAAGGTGGTGAAGAAAAGTGCCTAGCGCGACCCTGCGGCAACGGCGGCGGGCGGAGCCGGACGACGAGGAATTCGATCGTCCGGCCGCCTCGCGTCCCTGGTGGTGGCGCCTGCTGCTGCGCCGCCCGCTTGATACGCTCGCCTTCCTGGTCCTCGCCGGGGCCGCGAGCGCGATCGTCGTCAACGGGGTCTATCTCCAGCACGGACCGCATCCGGCACCGATCTTCGCGGTGCATCCGCTGCCGGTGGCGGCGTCGCGCGACAGCGTGGGCGGCGTGCTGCAGGGATCCGATCTCGCGACCCCGCGGCACGCGGCGGCCGAGCTGCCGCACGCGCGCCCAGCTGCGGTGCCGGCGCCGGTCGCGCCGCGCAAGGACGCGATCGCCGAGCTGCTTGCGGAAAATCCGCCGCCGCATCCACAGCCGCCGGCGCATCAGGCGGCCGTGCCGGTCCCGCCGCCGGCGCGCTCGCTCGCGCAGCCGTCGCACCAGGTGCTGGCCGTGCAGCGCGCGCTCAGCGAGTTCGGCTACGGCCAGCTCAAGCCGACCGGCATCTTGGATGCCGAGACGCGCGCCGCCGTGCAACGCTTCGAGCGCGACCGCAAGCTGCCGGTCACCGGGGAAATCTCGGAGGCCGTCAAGCGCGAGCTCGCCAGCCTTGCGGGCCGCGATCTCAATTGACGCCGCACCATGCGCGGTGACAGCGTGCGCGACCGTCGGCCGAGTGGGCCGCGCCACGAGGTCGTGTTCTCGCCATGCGCCTGAAATCCGCAATCTGGGTCGCAGCCTATATCCGCCGCTGTCAGGTCGAGGGCGTCTTCGCGGCGGTGCGCCGGCATGGCGCCGATGAGGCCGGTGCGATCTTCATCAAGGTCAACCGGCTCGACGGCAGCGCCGATCTCTACGCGCCCGCGCCGCAGTCCGCCTTCGACGAGGCGCAGCCGACCGATCGCGCCTTCAGTCCGGCGCTCAAGACGCAGCCCGCGCCGGAGGCCGACGTCGAGGCGTATCTCGCGCGCGAGACCCGCTTCGATCCGGACGTATGGATCGTCGAGACCGAGGAGCGCAACGGGCGGCATCTTCTCGATCTTGCGCGCTAGCCCGAGCTCCGGCGAAGTGGACGCCCGGTTCGACGATCAGAACATGCTCTCGTCACAGCCCGCTGCGCCCGAAAAGACACACTGGCGATTCATCGGCGGCACCGCGTTCATGCGTAGGCCCACGTTAGGGGTGCATTAACCAACTCCCGTCCTAATGAACGCGCACGGGCGAACCGTCCGTTGAAAAATTCAAACTCTACTCATGGCGGGGCGGAGGGCTCCATGGGAGTTGTTGTAGCGTTTCCGGAAGTGCACTCTGTCGGGCGGGACGGCGTTGACCGTGCCGTCGGCTCCGCCACCGTGATCATTTTGCCCGTGGTCCGCATCGAGCGCTACGATGCAGACCCCTCCGGCGACGTCGAGCCGTCGAACGCCTCGTCCGGACGCAAGCGACGCCGGCGCGCGTCGCGAACGTGAACCCGGTGCAATTGATCGCCGCCGCCGGACGACGCCGACACATGTCGCCGCGGCTCGTGCTCGCTCTGCCGCTGCTGCTCGGCGCCTGCGCCGTGAATGGCGATTTCGACCGCCCCAAGGCCTATCTGGTCAGCGACGACATTCACGCCTGGGTCGGCCGCGACGCCGCGCACGAGGCCGGCGTTCCGGTCTCCAAGCTGCCGCTCACCGACGAGGAGCGGACCTTGCGCGACCTCGCCTATCCGCTCATCGAGCCGCCGTTCGACCGCGCCCGCTGGTACGCGATCGTCGACGAATACGGCATCTCGCACTATTACGGCTGGTCGCAGTTCAAGGTCGAAGGCTACAGCGCGCGGCTGATGGGCGAGCAGTATCGCTCCGCGATCGCGCGCTACGACCAGCTCAATACCGACATCCGCAATGACGTGGAACGCGTGCCCGAGTTCTTCGCCACCGCCCGCACCGTGCTCGATCTCGACAGCAAGCGCACGCAGAGCTTCGCCTATGTGTCGCATCTCACGCGGGCGGAAAAGGGTAACGCGACCGCGCGAATCGCCGAGAACGAGCTCGTCATCGGCTGGGTGCAGCGCGCCGTGGCGCAGCGCTCGGAGGCCTATTGCTTTGCGCTCCAGCGGCTCGTCATCGCGACGCCCAACCCGATGGCGGTCGATGTCGAGCGCTCGATTCTCCTGCTCAACACCCGCATCGCCGAGAACCACGTGCTCGCCGGCCGGCATTTCGGGCCGGCATCGCTGAGCTGCGGCCCGCAGGTGGCCGCGGCCGAACCGGTGCCGATCGTTTCCAAGTAGACCCGCTGGCGCTTGCCACAAGGAAGTCGGGCCGGCCAGGTCCCCTCCGAGGGCAGCCCACAGCCAGCAAGATCAATTTGCTCGACGGGCCGCCTCGAGCAAACGCTCCCCTGAACCCAAGGCGGATTTTTCATTCAAGGGTGTCTTTCAATCGACACCTTGAGGCCGTATTATATTCAACTGCAATCTGAGACCGCAACGCGGCAAATTTTCCGTGCAATCGAAGGGAGGCGATCATGATCAAGGCCGTGAGAACTGCGACATTGTTTACCGCCATCGCCGCGTTGACCGCACTGGCCGGCGGTGCCGTTCCGGCGCAGGCGGCTGAGCATTGCCGCGTGGCTGAGGAGTGCCACGGCCCATTGCCGCAGATTTGCAAGCGGTGCAGCGATGGGCGCGACGGCTGTGCGCATTGGGCCTGCGTGCAACATAGGTGCGTGATCGCTTACTGCAGCCGTCGTTGAGGGCAGCGAGTTCGCTCTCCACGAAGTCCGCCGAAGGGGCGGCGCGGCCCCATCGTGTCGTCGGCGCCGCTCCGGTCCTCAGGGCTGCTTGAGCGCGATGAATGACGCCGCGCAGGCGCTATTCGTGCAACAGTTGAATGGCGGATTATTCTACGCAAGCGCTGTCGGCGGCAGCAGCAGGCGGGCGGGGTGGGCACCCACGCCTGCGCTCATCCCACGCCGCTTGCGGAACCTTCCTTGCCGCGGCTCTCGCGGGCGGCCGCCGCGCTCTCCTTCGCGAGCTGATCGAGATGCTGGCGGATATGGGTGGCTTCGGCCGCCGAGTTGGCGAGCGCGATCGCCCGGTCGAAGGCGGTGCGCGCCTCGGCGTTGCGGCCGAGCCGCATCAGCAGCGCTCCCTTGAGACCGAAGAAGTGGAAATAGCCGTTGAGTGGACCGGCGAGCGGCTCGATCATCGCGAGCGCGGCGGCCGGCCCGTGCAACTTGGCGACCGCGACGGCGCGATTGAGGGTGACGACCGGGGAGGGCGCGAGCTCTTCGAGCGCCGCGTAGAGCAGGTCGATCTGTGCCCAGTCGGTCTCCGCCGGCGTCTTCGCGCGTGCATGCAGCGCCGCGATCGCGGCCTGCACCTGATAGGGGCCGCGCCGGCGGTGGCGCACGGCCTTGTCGATCAGCGCCAGTCCCTCGGTGATCATCGACCGGTTCCAGCGGCTGCGGTCCTGGTCTTCCAGCAGGACCACGGCGCCGTCCGCGTCGAACCGCGTCGACGTGCGTGCGTGCTGCAGCATGAGCAGCGCTGTCAGCCCCATGATCTCGGGCTCGGCCGGGAAGAGGCGCAGCAGCAAACGGGCGAGGCGGATCGCCTCGTCGCACAGGGGAAGCCGCATCGCGACGCCATCGTGGCTCGCCGAGTAGCCTTCGTTGAACACGAGATAGATCATCGCCGCGACGGCGGCGAGCCGCTCGGCGCGCTCGACCGCGCCCGGCGTCTCGAACGCCACGTCGGCGCGGGCGATGCGGCTCTTCGCCCGCGTGATGCGCTGCTCCATGGCGCTCTCGCCGACCAGGAAGGCGCGCGCGATCTGCTTGACCGAGAGGCCGGAGACGATGCGCAGCGCGAGCGCGATCTGCTGCGTCGCCGGCAGATCCGGATGGCAGCAGATGAACAGGAGGCGCAGCAAGTCGTCGCGGTAGTGCTGCGCGTCGAGCCGCTCGGCGAGCTCGGCCTCCTTGTCGTCCGCATCCGGCAGCGCGTCGCCGTCGGGCAAGGGCCGTTGTCTCGCCCGATAGCGGGTCTCGTCGATCGCCACATTGCGTCCGACCAGGACGAGCCAGGCGGTGGGATCGCGCGGCGGTCCCTTCTGCGGCCATGTCTTGATCGCGCGCAGGCAGGCCTCCTGGAAGGCCTCCTCGGCCATGTCGAGGTCACGGAAATAGCGCAACAGGGCCGCCAGCGCCTGCGGCCGTGCGGCGGTCAGCGCCGCGTCGATCCAGATCAGGTCGCTGGCGCCCTCGCTCACGCGCCGGCGTTCCCGGGCCAGAACTGCAGAATCGGACGGATCTCGTAGGCGCCGCCCGGGTTCGCGGCACCAAGCTCGCGCGCGGTCTCGAGCGCGTGCTCGAGCGACTGGCAGTCGATCACGAAGAAGCCGAGCAGCTGCTCCTTGGTCTCGGCGAACGGGCCGTCGATGACGAGCGGCGGATCGCGGTCCTTGCGCAGGGTGGTGGCGGCGGTGGTCGGCACCAGCCGCGCGACCGGGCCGAGCCGGCCTTGCTTGGTGAGCTTCTCGGTCACGGCCCCGAGCTTCGCCATCACGGCGTTCTCCTCGTCCTTGCTCCGGGCGCAGACCGTGGCTTCGTCGTTGTAACAGAGGAGGGCGTAGAGCAAGGTTCACTCCATTGTGGGATGCCGGCGGGCGGTCGCCTTGCAAGGACGCGCGAGCCCGCCTGCGCCCGACATGCGGCGGAAAAATTATATCGAGCAATGGCGCCGCCGTCCGCGCCGCTACTGGCTCTGTGTCAGGCAGCGCGCATCCGCGACCGCGGCCTGCGCCATCGGCATCAGGCCGGGCTCGGTGCTGAGCGCGCGCAGCACGATCAGCCCGGTAGCCCCCGGCGACTCGATGATCAGCCGGTCGGCCGCCGTCACGTCCTCGTCCTCGGGCATCCGATCGTGTTGCGCCGTGGTCATCAGGTAGAGCTCGATGGTGCGCCGGCCGGCGGCGCGGTCGTTGATGCCGTAATAGGCAACGCCGAGCTTGGTATAGAAGGTGACCGACGTGTAGGCCTGGCTCACCGGCGCGGTAAGCTTCATCGGCCCGTGGCCGAGGTCGTAGCGGCAGACCGCCATCGCGAAGGCCGGATCCATGAAGGGGAGCAGCGCCTTGGCGGGCGTCGGTCCCGGGATCGGCGTCATCGCGTTGACCGGCGTGATCGGGGTGAGGCGCTCGTAGGCGTCCTGGCTCGCGGTGCGCGGCAGCATGAGGATGGTCGCGAGATGGACGATGCCGCCGAGGATGACGCCGGCGAGCGTCCACAGGAGCCAGCGCGTCATCGGCAGCCTCCCGCGCGCTTGACCGACGGCATCGGCGCCTCGCGCTCGGCGCGCGTCGCGGCGCCGACCGAGGTGTCGTAGAAACGCAGCACCAGCACGTAGCGGTCGACGCCGCCGGTCGGCAGCCAGTTGCCGGCGCGGACGCGCGGCGCGATCGCGATCGCGAAGCTGCCGTCCTGGTTGCGATAGAGCTCCTCGCTGGTGAATCCGTGGCGGTTGAGCGAGTTCGCCACGAGACGGCCGTCCGGATCGTACAGCGTGAGCGTGAAGTAGCGCGCCGGCGGGGTCGTGCCGCTGACCGTGACCTCGCAGCGCCCGTCGAGCAGCTGCCCCTGGTCGTCGACCCTGGCGCGGAACGCGACGCCGTCGCCGAGGCTCACCGGCAGTGCGCCGCTGCGCGCGATCACGGCGCGCGAATAGGGATCGATGTCGGCGGTGCCGGCTTTCGGCTGCGCGATCCAGGGGCCGACGCGCAGGGTGCCGAAGCCGGCGCCGTGGGTGAGCGCGAACCAGGTCGAGCCGAGCCCGACCCCCGCCGCGATGATGAAGGTGTAAAGGGAGCCGAGCAGCAGCCGCACGGGTTCAGCCCACGGCCATCAATCGCCGCTCGTCGTGCGCGTGCGCTCGTCGGCAGCGGCGAATGGTCCGGTGTCGCGCTCGGCGGCGCGCTGATCGGTCGCGGCGCGGGCGTTGGCGGGGTGCGCGGCGGCGGGCAGCGCGTTCTTGGCGTCTTCCATCATGTGCTCGACCTGCACCAGCACCTGCGCGCCGCGGAAGGTCAGCATCGCGGGGCGCGGGGTGTCGTCCTTGTTGCTGTTCTGCGCGACCGGCGCGGTCGGCGACGGGTTGGGCGGCAGGCCGGGCAGGTTCTTGAGCTCGATGCCCTGGTGCGCGTATTCCATGATCTCGTGCCACGTCATGGCCGGCAGCGCGCCGCCGGTCATGCGGTTGGTCGGCGAGTAGTCGTCGTTGCCGAACCAGACGCCGGCGACGAAATTGCCGGTGTAGCCGACGAACCAGGCGTCGCGATACGAGTTGGTGGTGCCGGTCTTGCCCGCCGCCTTGACGCCGTTGAGCATGGCGCGCCGCGCGGTGCCTTCCTCCACCACCTTGTTCATCATGAAGACCATGTCGGTCGCGACCTGCGGCGGCAGCGTCTGCTTCGGCTTCACGCCGTCGCGGTCCCAGCGCCAGATGGTCTCGCCCAAGCCGGTGCGCACCTCGAGGATCGCGTGCGGCGCGACCGTCTTGCCCTGGTTCGGGAAGGTCGCGAACGCGACCGTGTGCTCGAGCACGTTGACGGCGTCGGCGCCGATCGGCAGCGAGGGCGTGTCGGGAAGCGGCGTGACGATGCCGAGCTTGCGCGCGGTCTCGATGATGCGGGCGCGACCGAGCTTCGCATTGCCGTTGCCGATCGCGATCGAAAGCTTGACCGCAACCGTGTTGATCGAGTTCTTGAGCGCGCTCCACAGCGGTTGGGCGCCCGAATAGCCGCCGCCGTAATTGTGCGGGCACCAGTCGCCGACGCACACCGGGCCGTCGACCACGATGGTGGTGGGCTTGAAGCCGTGCATCAGCGCGGTCGAATAGACATAGGGCTTGAACGACGAGCCGGGCTGGCGCATGGCGTCGGTCGCGCGGTTGAACTGGCTCGCGCCGTAGTCGCGCCCGCCCACCATGGCGCGCACACCGCCGTCGAGATCGGCGACCACCACGGCCGCCTGCCTCGCATGATAGTCGCGCCCGTATTCGCGTAGCGAGTTCTCCACCGCCGTCTCGGCGACGTGCTGCAGCCCGGGATCGAGCGCGGTGCGCACCACGAACGCGCGCTCGGTCACCGAGGCGGGAAGCTTGTCGACGAGCTTGCGCATCTCGTCGAAGGCGTAGTCGAGATAGTAGTTGGGCGCGCCCGCGTCGCGCCGGTCGATCGGCGTCGCCGGGTTGCGGCGGGCGCCGAACACCTGGCCGTCCGTCATGAATCCGGCGTCGACCAGGTTGTCGAGCACGACGTTCGCGCGCGCGCGCGCCGCCGGCAGGTTGACGGTCGGCGAAAATTTGGACGGCGCCTTGAACAGGCCGGCCAGCATCGCGGCCTCGGCGAGGTTCACGTCGCGCGCCGACTTGCCGAAATAGTACTGCGCGGCGGCGTCGACCCCGAAGGTGCCGCCGCCCATGTAGGCGCGGTCGAGATAGAGCTTGAGGATATCGTTCTTGGTCAGCCGCGACTCGAGCCACAGCGCGAGGAACGCCTCGTTGATCTTGCGCTCGATGGTGCGCTCGTTGGAGAGGAAGAGGTTCTTGGCGAGTTGCTGGGTGATCGACGAGCCGCCCTGCACGACGCCGCCGGCGCGCGAATTGGCGACCAGCGCGCGCAGCGTGCCGGCGATGTCGATGCCGAAGTGGTCGTAGAAGCGGCGGTCCTCGGTCGCGAGCACCGCCTTGATGAGATGATCGGGCAGCTGGTCGAGCGGGAGCGAGTCGTTGTGCTTGATGCCGCGGCTGCCGACCTCGTTGCCGTAGCGGTCGAGGAAGACCACCGCGAGGTCCGCCTTCTTGAGCCAGTCCTCGTCGGCGGTTTCGCGGAAGGCCGGGATCGCGAGCCCGAGCATGAGGATGAGCCCGCCGAGGCCGAGGGTGGCGACCTCGGACAGCGGCTCGACCAGGATCCAGCGCCGCCAGCCCGCCACGTGGAAGCGGTCCATGAACTCGACGAAGCGCTCGAACAGCTCGCGGCCCCAGATCGTGCCCTGAAAGAGGCCGAAGTCGAGGCGCGAATCGAGATCGAGCAGGAAGCGCTTGAAGCGCTGCCACCAGCTCCGCCGCGGTCCTTCACCCGGATAGATATGGCTCAACGCTCGAACCCTTCGCGACGCGCCAACCAACCTGCCTCGCCTGGCGCGAAGCAGCCGCGTTCGTCTTAGCCGAACTGTCGTCCCTGGCCAATGACCGCCATGGCGTACGGTGAATGGAGATTGGGGGCAATTTCGGGCCGCGCCGGCGGTCTTGCGCGATCCGGCTCCGTGGGAGGTCTGTGGCGAGTGACGAGTACTATATTACCTCATCTTCGGCAGATTTTCCCTATGGAGCACCCCTCAATTGAAAGATTCTGTGCCGCAATGTCTTGACGTGCAGCCTTGAGTTGCTGGTAGTATCTTGGGGGCTCGGGGGGGACATCTCAATGCGATGGCTAGTGGTGTTCGCGCTCGCCGCAGCGTGCGGCGGGTGCGCGTCGATTACGCGTGGCACGACCGAACAGGTGCAGATCCAGTCGGAGCCGGCGGGAGCCGAGGTGCGCACCTCGACGGGGCAAGTCTGCACAACGCCGTGCACGCTCCCGTTCAACCGCAAGGACGAATTCGACGTCACGGCATCGAAGCCGGGATATCACTCGGCGCAAATGCCGGTCCGCACGCGCATCGCCGCCGGCGGAGCGGCGGGCTTTGCCGGCAACGTGCTGGTGGGCGGTGTCATTGGCATGGCGGTCGATGCGTCGACCGGAGCCACGCTCGAGCACTACCCCAATCCAGTGATGTTGACGCTGGTCCCGTTGCGCAAGGGCGAGCCGGCGCGCGTCATCAAGCAGGACCCGCCGATCCCGCCACCGCCGCCGAGCGCGGTCGCCGGTCCGCCGCAGAGCTGAGCGACCAGTCGGATGCGATACGCGGGGCCCGGGTCGTCCCTGGGCCCGCGGATCCGCGTGCTACGGCTTTCCTTCGTCGTACTCGGCCGAGATGTCGCGGCCCGTGTAGTCGGGCATAAACGAAGCCGACACGAGGCTCACGACCGCGCAAGCCGCGATGTAGATCGAGATCGCGTAGCCGGAGCCGTAGGTCTTGTAGAGCCACGTGGCGATCAGCGGCGCCGGGCCGCCGGCGATCACCGAGGCGAGCTGGTAGCCGATCGAGGCGCCGCTGTAGCGCAGCCGCGGCGTGAAGGACTCGGCGATCAGCGCGGCCTGCGGGCCGTACTGCATGTCGTGCGGGATGAGCGACAGCACGATCGCGATGAACACCGCCGAGGAGATCGCGGTATCCATCATCCCGAAGTAGAGGAAGCCGAACAGGCCGGTGGTGGCGGCGCCGATCAGGTACATCTTGCGCCGCCCGATGCGGTCGGAGATGTGTCCCGACAGCGGTATCGTGATGAACGACACCGCGGCCGCGGCCGTCACGGCCCACAAGATCAGCTCGCGCGGCAGCTTGAGCGCGCTCGCGGGGCCGACCGCATAGGAGAAGACGAACGCCGTGAAGATGTAGAACGGCGCCTGCTCGGACATGCGCAGCAGCGCCGATAGGATGATCTCCTTCGGCTGCTTCTTGATCACCTCGAGGACCGGCGCGTTCTCGATGCGCTCCTTGTCGACGAGCTCCTGGAACACCGGCGTCTCCAGGATGCCGAGCCGGATCCACAGGCCGATCGCGACCAGCACGATCGAGAGCAGGAACGGGACGCGCCAGCCCCAGGTGTCAAACGAAGGGCCCGACCAGGTGCTGAACGCGTTGAAGGCGAGGTTGGCGAGGAGCAGCCCGCACGGCACGCCGAACTGCGGCCACGAGGCGACGAGCCCGCGCTGGCCGCGCGTGCGCGACCACTCCATGGCGAGCAGCACCGAGCCGCCCCATTCGCCGCCGACCCCGATGCCCTGCAGCGTGCGCAGCACGGTGAGCAGCACCGCGCCCCAGATGCCGATCTGCGCGTAGGTGGGCACGAAGGCGATCAGGAAGGTCGCGATGCCCATGCACAGCAAGGTCGCGATCAGCGTTCCCTTGCGGCCGATGCGATCGCCGTAGTGACCGAAGATCGCAGCTCCGACCGGCCGGCTGGCGAAACCGATGAAATAGGTCCCGAAGGACAAGAGCGTCGCCGTGTAGGGATTGGATCCCGGAAAGAAGAGCTTGGGAAAGATCAGGCCGGCGGCGGTGCCGTAGAGAAAGAAATCATACCACTCGATGGTCGTTCCGATGGTGGATGCGATGACGGCCTTGCGCAACTGGACGCTGTGTTCGTCCGGCGACATAGCCGCATAGGTGGCTGCCGTAGCCATGGGTGGTGCCTCCTGGTGTCTCCCGATGCCCGCGGTTGCTTCAGCGGCCGCGTTGCCGGTCCAGGATACTCCTGCGCGCGAAACCCACAAGGTTATCGGTGTGCGGTGCGAGCAGGGGAGGCCGCGACCTGAACGGTGCGTTTGCAGGGGCACAGCCGTTCGAAGAATGGCGTCGCTTCGCTCGCCTATGCCCGAAAAAGCGGATACCGATTTTCAGTGGCGGCCGGGATCGTCGCCTGGCGATCCCTCGTCGATCGTCCCGGTGTCCTCTTCGGCCGCGGCTGTCTCAGCCTGGGACATCAGCTCGATTGCCTTGTTGATAAGCAATTCAGCGACATCGTTGTCGTTGCTCAGCAGCGACAGCCGCATGCATATGTCTGCTTGGCGCCAGTAATATGTCGCACGCGACATGCCCAACCCCGATTTCGTTCGGAAAACCTGCGTTGCAGCAAAACGTTCCGTCCGGGGCGAAAAATCATCAATTTGGTGCAAATTTACCGTTAAGTCTCAAGGTGTTGTATCTTGTGGCCAGCTCAGCGCGCATCGTGAAAAATGACCCCGAGCGTATGCCGCATTCCCGCGCGCAGCCGGCTGACGCCGTGCCGCATGCTCACGCGATAGGTTCCGCGCGTGCCCTGCACGGGCCGGTGATGCACCGCAAAGATCACCGCCTCGCCCTGGGCGAGCGGTACCACCTCGGCGCGCGGCTGCATGCGTGGGCGCTGCTCGGTCAGCACGAATTCCCCGCCGGAAAAATCCTCGCCCGGGCGCGACAGCAGCAGCGTCGCCTGCAGCGGAAAGGCGTGCTCGCCATAGAGATCCTGGTGCAGGCAATTGTAGTCGCCGGCGCCATAGCGTAGCAGCAGCGGTGTCGGCTTGGCCTGCCCCGCGGCGTGGCAGCGGGCAAGATAACCGTCGTGCGCGTCCGGGTAGGGTAGCGCGACGCCCATGGCCTCGTTCCAGCGGTTGGCAATCGCGGCGAGCGGCGGATAGAGCGCCGCGCGCAGCGCGGCCACCTCGTCGGGCAGCGGATAGGCGAAATATTTGTATTCGCCGCGGCCAAATCCGTGCCGCGCCATCACGATGCGGCTGCGGAAGCCGGCCTCGTCGTCGTAGCGCGCCGCCAGCGCCGCGCATTCATCCGGCGTGAGCAGCGGCCCGACCACGGCGCAGCCGTGCGCATCGAGCGCGCCTGCGATCGCGGCCCAGTCGAGCGCCGCGACGCGCGCGGCGATCGACGTGGGCTCCTGTTGACGGGCCTGTCCGCCGCAGCGCGCTGCGCGAAGGCTGCTCATGCCGCCGCCTCCTTCGCGAGCAGCGCGCGCTTGCGCGCGACGCCCCAGCGATAGCCCGCGAGGTCGCCGTCGAGCCGCACCACGCGATGGCACGGGATCGCCACTGCGACCGGGTTGCCGGCGCAGGCCGCGGCGACCGCGCGCACGGCTTTCGGCCGGCCGATGCGCTTGGCGATGTCCGTGTAGGTCGCGGTCGCGCCGGCCGGGATTTTGCGCAGCGCCTGCCACACTTGCTGCTGGAACGCCGTGCCGCGCACGTCGAGCGGCAGGTCGAAGCTCCGCGCCGGCGCCTCGACGAAGCCGACCACCTTGGCGACGAGCTTCTCGAATGCCGCGTCGCCGCCGATCAGCCGCGCCTTCGGGAAACGGTCCTGCAAGTCGCGCACGAGCGCGTCGGGGTCGTCGCCGAACGAGATCGCGCACACGCCTTTCTCCGTCGCCGCCACCAGGATCGTGCCGAGCGAGCACTCGCCGACCGCGAAGCGGATCGCGGCCCCGGCGCCGCCGGCGCGGAAATCGCGCGGCGTCATGCCGAGCATGTCGGAGGAAGCCGCATAGAACCGCCCGCTCGAATTGAAGCCGGCGTCATAGATCGCCTCGGTCACCGACCCGCTGCTCGCGAGCGCGTCGCGCACCCGTTGCGCGCGGTGGGCGTCCGCATAGGCCTTGGGCGTGACGCCGGTCACCGCGCGGAAGATGCGGTGGAAATGAAAGCGGCTCATGCCGGCCGCCTTGGCGAGCGTCGCGAGGCTCGGCATTTCTTCCGCGTGCTCGATCAGCCGGCATGCTTTGGCGACCGCCTCGGCCTGGCGTTCGGCGAGCGCCGGCTCGTTCGGCCGGCAGCGCTTGCACGGCCGGAAACCGGCCTTCTCGGCAGCGGCCGGGCTCGCATGGAACGCGACGTTCTCGCGTCGCGCGAGGCGCGCCGCGCAGGACGGCCGGCAGTAGACGCCGGTCGTGCGCACCGAATAGCAGAACGCTCCGTCCGCCGCGCGGTCGCGCTGCTTGAGCGCCTCCCAGCGCGCCGCGTCGGTCGCGTAATTGCCGCCGTTTCGTCTCGCCGTCATCGGCTCGTCGTTGCTGATCGCCAGCGCAATCATGATCATGCTCCTTTGCGTCGCGACGGGAAACTCCGTCTTCTGCCCCCATATGCGGGCAAGGCGGCCGCGCCGGCACTTCGCTCCTTGCTCTCGAATTGGGAAACTTTTTGCCGCCCGCAAGGCGCCCGCGCTCCCCTGCCGGCGCTCTCTCCCCCGGGGGTACCGGCTCATACCAGCCCCGCAACGGCCCCCATTGCGTTGGCATCCGTGTGCGGCGATACCCCGAGCGCGATCCCTTTCACCCGAGACTCGTAATGAATTCATCCGAGGCGCCGACGGATTCGCGCACCCCTCAAGCGGCCGCGGCGGCACCAACCGATCCGATCTACGCGGCGCCGCTCGACCGGGCGCTGGTGCGCCAGATCATCGTCGGCATCATGCTCGCGATGTTCCTCTCGGCGCTCGAGCAGACCATCGTCGCGCCCGCGCTGCCGACGCTCGGCCGGGTGCTCGCCGACGTCGACAACCTGTCCTTCGTGGTCACCGCCTATCTGCTGGCCGCGACCGCCGTCACGCCGCTGTTCGGCAAGTTCGCCGACATCCATGGCCGCCGCCTCGCGCTGCTGATCGCCGTCGCGATCTTCATCGCGGGCTCGATCGCGTGCGCGCTCGCGCCCTCGATGGGCGCGCTGATCGCCGGCCGTGCGCTGCAGGGCATCGGCGGTGGCGGCATCCTGCCGATCGCGCAGACCATCATCGCCGACCTCCTGTCGCCGCGCGAGCGGCCGCTCTACCAGAGCTACTCGGCCGTCATGTTCATGGCGGCGAGCATCCTCGGCCCGGTGCTCGGCGGCTTCCTTACCGAATACCTGCACTGGTCGCTGATCTTCTGGATCAACGTGCCGATGGGCGCGGTGGCGCTGGTGATGACCGACCGCGCGTTGCGCAAGCTGCCGCGCTACGAGCGGCCGCACCGGCTCGACTTCCTCGGCGCCGGCCTGATGGTCGCGGCCGCGCTCGTGCTGCTGCTCGCGCTCGCCTGGGGCGGGCGGCGCTACGCCTGGGACTCGCCCGCGATCGTCGGGCTCATCGCGGCCTCGGGCGTCCTGTGGGCCCTGTTCGCGCTGCGCCTTGCGCGCGCGCCCGAGCCGTTCATCCCGACCGCGGTGCTGCGCGACCGCGTGGTCGCCGCGATCCTCGTCACCGGCTTCTTCGCCATCGGCACCATCATCGGGCTCACCATCATGACGCCGCTCTATCTCGGCCTCGTGCTCGGTCTCAAGCCGGGCGAGTCGAGCCTCGCCCTCATCGCCTTCGTGGTCGGCACGACGATCGGCGCCATGGCGGCGGGCCGCGCCATGGCGCGCATGCCGCGCTACAAGCGCGTGCCGCTCATCGGCCTCGCGATCGCGATCGCGCTGCTCGCCGACCTCGCGGTCGATCCGGCCGGTCACTCGCTCGCCGGCATCTGCGTGCTGCTGCTCGTCGCCGGCGCCGGCCTCGGTCCGATGTATCCGACCACGACGATCGTGATCCAGAACGTGGTCGTGCCGCACCACACCGGCACCGCGACCGGCACGCTCAACTTCTTCCGCCAGCTCGGCGGCTCGATCATCGTCGCGGCGTTCGGCGCGATCGTGCTCGGCGGCGCGAGCGAGAGCCTGACGCTCGACACCCTCGCCGGTACGAGCCACGCCGGCGGCCAGTTCGCCGCCGCGTTTCGCTGGGTGTTCATCGCCGCCGCGGTCTTTCTCAGCCTCGCCGCCCTTGCGATGATGGCGGTGGAAGAGAGACCATTGCGCGGGCGGGGCGAAGGCTGATGGACGTCGCGACCGAACGGGCGCCGGCAAGCTATCTCTCGTTCGCCGAGGCGCGCAGCGTCATCACGGGCATCCTGCTCGCGATGTTCCTCGCTGCGCTCAACCAGACCATCGTCGCGACCGCGCTGCCGACCATCGGCCGCGATCTCGATGACTTCGAAAACCTGTCCTGGACCGTCACGGCCTACCTGTTGACGTCGACGGTCGTCGCCTCGCTCTACGGCAAGCTTTCCGACATCCACGGCCGCCGCGCCATGATGCTCACCGCGATCGGCATCTTCATCGCCGGCTCATGCGTCTGCGCGCTCGCGCCCAGCATGCTGGTGCTCGTGCTCGGCCGCGGCCTGCAGGGACTCGGCGGCGGCGGCATCATGCCGCTCGCGCAGGTGATCGTCGCCGACGTGAGCGCGCCGCGCGAGCGCGGCCGCTACCAGGCCTATATCGGCATCGTCTGGGTCGGCGCCGGCGTCGGCGGCCCTGTCGTCGGCGGCTTCATCGCCCAGCATCTCGCCTGGCCGCTGATCTTCTGGATCAACGTGCCGGTCGGCATCGCGGCCGCTTATCTCACCAACGCGGCGCTCAAGCGCCTGCCGCGCAACGAGCGCTGGCACGAGCTCGACATCGCCGGCGCCGCGCTGATGATGGGCGGCGCGGTCGCACTGCTGCTCGCGCTCACCTGGGGCGGCACGCGCTTTCCCTGGGGCTCGCCGCCGATCGTCGGCTTGCTTGTTCTCGCGGTCCTCTTCGCGCTGGCGTTCCGCTGGCGCATCGGCGTCGCCAAGGAGCCGTACCTGCCGCTGCCGATCCTGCGCAATCCGGTGGTGCGCATGGGCGCGGCGGCGAGCGCCTGCGCGGTCGGCGCCTCGATCGGGCTCACGGTGTTCGTGCCATTCTACTATCAGCTTGTGCACAAGCTCTCGGTGACCAACTCCGGCCTCGCGCTCATCCCAATCGCCGTGATGACCACGCCGGGCTCGATCCTCGCCGGCCGCGCCATGATGTTCCTCACCCACTACAAGCGCGTCTCGATCGCCTGCATGGCGCTCGCGATCGTCGCCACCGCCTGGCTCGCCTTCCGGCCGCAGACCTCGCCCTTCGTGGTGATCGTCGCGCTCGCCTTCGTCGGCACCGGGGTCGGCTCGGTGTTTCCGCTTTGCACCGTCTGCATCCAGAACTCCGTGCCGGTGCACCAGATGGGCACCGCGACCGGAGTGATGAACTTCTTCCGCGCTCTCACGGCTTCGCTCGTCGTCGCCGTCATGGGCGCAATCATGCTGGCGGGATTCGGCGTCGCCGCCGACCGCGCGCGCGGCGCCGAGGCGCTGATCGCCGCCGGCGTCGCGGGGGGCGATGCGGCCGGCGTGTTTCGCTGGGTGTTTGCGGCGGCGGCGGTGTTTCTCGCCGCGGGCCTCGTCGCGCTGATCCGATTGCCCGAGCGGCCGCTGCGCGGCGGATCGGGGCGGCCGGTCGGGTAGGGGGCTGATGTTTCGTACGTGCGTGGTAGGCGCCCCGTGCCCGCTTCCACGCCAAATGCAGTCCCGCTAAGCTCGCGACCGACGGGCTCGATGAGGCGGGGGCATAAAATGGGGAAATTACCGAAGCGGCTGGACCGGCCTTCTTTCTGGATGTGGGCCGTTCCGCTCGTGCTGGGGCATCTGGTTTTGGGCTTCATAATGATGAACGGCAACATTGGGCCGTTTGGAGTGGTTGATACCCTTATCATCGTATGGCTTGCCAGAGCGTTGGCGTCGCGCTTCCGCGACATCGGCTGGCCGGTGTGGATTGGTCCGACCATTCTGCTCGTCACGATGCTCGGGCTGCCATTTCTCGTCCTTGGCTATGGGATCATGTCCGGTGCGGGTGACCAGATCATGCAGTGGTTTTCGCTGATCGGCCTGATCGCCGGACCGGTGAACCTCGTGCTGCTGATCGTGGCGGGCTCTGTGCCGGGGAAGCCCGAGCCTACCGAGATTGCGCACGTATTCGAGTGACCGCTCGGCGTTCGATCGCCGCCTGTGCCGAGCGTTGATGGCGACTTGGCCTGCTCTTCAATACCCCGGCCGCGGCACGAGGCTCATCAGCGTCTGCGACAGGCCGCCATCGACCACCAGCTCCTGCCCGGTGATGAAGCTCGCGCGATCGCTGGCAAGAAACAGCGCCGCATCCGCCATGTCCTGCGGCCGGCCGATGCGCTTGGCCGGCGTCATGGCGCTGCGCCGCTCGCGCACGCCTTCGACTTGATAGAACGCCTGCGACATCGGCGTCTCGACCAGGCCCGGGCTCACCACGTTGCTGCGCACGCGCGGTCCCCATTCGAGCGCGATCAACCGCGACAGCATCGCGACGCCGGCCTTGCTGACGCTGTAGGCGCCGCTCGCGCCCTGCGGCTCGCTTGCCGCGATCGAGGCGATGTGCACGATCGCGCCGCCCGACGCCGCCAGCATCTGCCGGCCAAAAGCCTGCGCGCACAGGAAGTAGCCGGTGAGGTTGACCGACATGATCGCATTCCAGTCGGCCAGCGTGAGGCTCGCGAGCGCGCCCGGGCGCAGGATGCCGGCATTGTTCACCAGCACGTGGCAGCGGCCCGCCGCGCGCTCGGCCTTTTTGCCCGCGGCCTCGACGCTCGCGCCATCCGACACGTCGCATGCGAGGGCCACGGCTTCATGGCCGCTCTGCGCCGCGACCCGCTCGGCGGTCGTGGCGAGATTTGCCTCGTCGCGATCGATGAGCGCGACCCGCGCGCCCGCGGCCGCGAAGGCGAGGGCTGTTGCCCGGCCGATGCCGCCGCCGGCGCCGGTGACGACGCAGGTCCGGCCCTCGAGCCCGAGCCAAGAGGTCGCCTGGTTCGCTTGCGTCATGATGCACCCATGCGGCGCGCCGCCCACGGTGACGCAGGCTAGCCATTTCCGCTCTGCTCAGGAAGTCGTGACGCTACCCGGCCCCGCCACGCCGTGATAGGCAGACCCGGGACGGCGCTGATCCATGGGTTTTTTCGAAACAGGCTTGCGCGGCGGCGCGATCGCGCTGCTCGCGTTGCTCGCGATCACCGGATGGCGCGACGCGCGGCGCGAGCCGGCGGCGCGGCTCACCGTGCTGTTCGACCTGTGCGCCATCGCGTATCTGATCGAGTCAGCGCCGGCGGTCGCATTCGCCGCGCCGCTGTGGATCGTACCGGTCCGCATCCTGAGCGTGGCGACGCCGGCGGTCTTCCTGCATTGGGCTGCCGCGAGCTTCGACGATTTCTACGTGCCGAAATGGTGGCGCTGGCTGCCGTTCGCCGCGATGGCCGCGATCGCGGCCTGGGCCATCGTCTCGGATTGGACGATCGCGTGGCGCATCGCGCGGATCGCCGCGTTCGCGCTGATCATCGCGGGAATCTGGCAAACGCTTGCCGGACGCGGGGCAGATCTCGTCGAGCAGCGCCGCCGCTTCCGCCTGATCCTCGCAATCGCGGTGGGCATCTGGATTGCAGTGCTGACTGCGCTCAGTGCGTCGGCGAGCGAGGCGGTGCGCGCCAGCGCCGGCATCGTGACGGCCGGCGGCGTCTTCGTGCTCGCGCTTGCGGCGGCGCTGGCGCGGCTGCGCGTGGAACAGCGGGTCGGGACAGCGCGGGACGCCGCGGCGCCGAAGGCGATCGGCGTGCCCGCTGTCGCGACGGCAGATGGGGTCGATCCCGAGGAGCGCGCGTGGCTCGCTCGTCTCCAAACGCTCATGGAGCGCGAGCGCATCTATCGCGAAGACGGCTTTGGCCTCGCGCGGCTCGCGCAACGCATGATGATCCCCGAATACCGACTGCGCCGGCTCATCAACCAGCGCCTCGACGAGCGCAATTTCGTCAGCTTCGTCAACGGGTATCGGCTTGCCGAAACGACGACGGCGCTGGCCGATCCGAGCCAGCGCGAGGTGCCGATCCTGACCATCGCGCTCGACGCCGGGTTCAAATCGATCGGGCCGTTCAATCGCGCCTTCAAGGCGCATACGGGCCAGACGCCGAGCGAATTCCGCCGCGCGCGGCTCACGCGCGTGCCGGCCGCGAGCTAGCGCATGGTCCGGCGAAAAGCCTGCCCGGACTTGATCCGGTTGGATACCGGTTCGCCGACAAGAACGTGCGCAGAACCAAGAGTCGTGCACTCATCGATCGGGGTGGCGCGGATCAGGGCGCGAGCATAAGCCAAAGTTTACGAACCATCGGCATTGCCGCGGCTGCGCTTTTCGACGCAAGTCCCGATATTCGCGTGTGGGCCGACATGACCACGGCCCACGGGTGGCTGCGTCCTGCGCCGGGATTGAAGCGACTTGGCCGATACTCTTCGATGGGGGTAGGCGAGCGGTGGAGACGACAGCAGCGCAAAATGGTCGTGGCAATCGATTTGTGCGAGGGGTTTGGCTCGCGATAGCGGTCGCCGCCGGCTACTTCCTGATAGACTGGCTCGCTCTGAGCCTGTGGATCGAGCCTCATAAAGAATCGGTGTTCTCGTTTACGCCCGGTGGTTTTGCCGCGGGTCTCCTCATCGCTCTTGGCCCGCGCGCGCGATGGCCCGTCTCGGCGGGGGTGGGAGTCGCTGCCTATGCGGCCCTTGTGCTTCTGTCGGAGACGCGGCCGGTCGGGATAAATGTATCCTACGCCATCGGCGACATCGTCCAAGTTCTGATTATCGCGGGATTGATCGATCATTTCTTCGGTAGAGGGTTCACCCTTGAACGCCTCCAGCACGTGCTCGCTCTCGTCGCGGCAGCGGCTTTTTCATGCGCGGTCTGCTCGGCGGGCTGGACCCTTTTCATCATAGTATTCTACATCCCGGAAGGGCAGATTCTGGTATTTTTTCAGCACCTGTTCTTGAATACGCTCTCGGGTGTCGTGTCAGTAGCACCGCTGGTGATTGGCATCGGCTCGATCCTGCGGCAGCCCCCGCCGGCCGGGGAGTTTCTCGAAGCCGCCGTTGCAATCGGCGCGCTCGCTGTCATGACCGGCACTATTGTATTATTGCCGACCGACCTTTGGGAGACCGTGGTGCCAGCCGCGCTGGTCTTCCCGATATTGATGTGGCTGGCCGTCCGTTGCCAACCGGTTTTTGCCGCCGCGGGCGTGTGCTTGGCATCGATGACGATCATTTGGACGACGACCTACGGCATTGGCCATTTTGGACAGACAACACTTTCGATCGAAGGTCGTATCCTGCAGGCCCAGACGATCATCATTTTCGTGGCGGTCGTCACATCCGTTCTGGCTGCGTTATTTGCCGAGCGGAAGGAGAGCGAAGCGCGGCTGACCCAGTCGAACATGCTGCTGGAGCGTGAACGGGATAACAAGCTCATGAGCGTGCAGGCAGCTCTGGCTGCGGTCGCGCATGAAGTACGACAGCCGCTGGGAGTCATTACATTGGAAGCGAGGGTCGCATTGCGTTCTCTTGCAATGACGCCTCCTGATCTCGACGACGTGCGCGAGTCCCTCGCACAGATACCCGATGCCAGCCGTCGTGCCGACGAGGTGCTGGATGGCATTCGAGCCTTGTTCGAGAAGAACGATGAGGGACGACAACTGAGCGATATGAACGAGATAATTCTTGGCGTGCTGCGGTCGATGGAAGCCCAATTCAGGAATCGAGGCGTGGTGACCCGCGTCGAGCTGGCGCCCGAAATTCCCCGTCTTCGATGTCATAGAGGTCAATTGCAAGAGCTTGTCACCAACCTGTTCATCAACGCGATGGAAGCGATGGACGCGATCGTTGATCGAGGCCGGGAGCTGCGTGTCAGCACGGAATTGCCCGGCGTCGACAGAATTGGGGTGACGGTGGAGGACACCGGACCAGGAATCAGCCAAAAGGATCTGGCCAGGATTTTCAACGCGTTCGTTACGACGAAGCGACACGGAACCGGATTGGGTCTCGCCATCAGCCAGAGTATCGTCGAGCGTCATGGCGGTCAGATTACCGCGTCGTCGGACGGCAAAAGCGGAGCGCTGTTCCATTTCGTTCTGCCCGTCCGGTAGGCTGGATGAACCGGTTGTACATGATCGCGAGCCATCACGAATGCAATCCTTGTTGGGCTCCAGCTACCTAGCCCAGCAGGCCATCCGGCCGGACCACTGCATTTTCGACAATCGGCGGGCGCTTCGAGGATTCGGCCAGTCGACTGCGGAAATCGGCAAGACCGCGCCAGCCGAAACCAGCACGATGCGTCGAACAAGCTCAGTGCGAGGCAAGACCATGCGTCGGCGTGACTTCATCACGTCACTCGTTGCTGCTCCATTCTTGTTCCGACCCCGCGGCTTCGCGGCACCGCAGCCAGGTGCGCCGCCCATAGCCCGCGTGCGCCGCGGCGGTCCCGGCTGGCCCGCGGCGGCGCGCTGGGACGAACTGCGCGCGCAGACCGCCGGCCGCCTGATCGAGGTGCATTCCCCGCTCGAGGCCTGCCGGCAGGCGGGCAGCGAGGGGCCCTGTCGCGTGCTGTTTCGTGAACTGAAGAATCCCTACTTCATCGGCGACCAGGTCGGCTTGACCCAAACCACCGCCTGGGTCGACGCCTGGGACTCTGCGCCGAGCGTCTACGCGGTCGCGGCGGAGACGACCGCCGACGTGGTCGCGGCGGTCAACTTCGCCCGCGACAACAATCTGCGCCTCGTCGTCAAGGGCGGCGGCCACAGCTATCTCGGCCGCTCCAACGCGCCCGACTCGCTCTTGATCTGGACGCGGCGCATGAACGCGATCGTGCGCCGCGACGCCTTCGCCGCCGCCGGATGCCGCGAGGCGCCGCAGCCCGCCGTCAGCGTCGGGGCCGGCGCGATCTGGGGCCACGTCTACGACGAGGTCACGACCCGCGGCGGCCGCTACGTGCAGGGGGGCGGCTGCCTCACGGTCGGCGTCGCCGGACTGGTGCAGGCGGGCGGGTTCGGGAGTCATTCCAGGCAGTTCGGCACGGCGGCAGCGAATCTGCTCGAAGCCGAGGTCGTCACCGCCGACGGCGCGGTGCGCATCGCCAATGCCTGCACCAACCCGGATCTCTTCTGGGGCCTGCGCGGCGGCGGCGGCGGCAGCCTCGGCGTCGTCACCCGGCTCACCTTGCGCACGCACGATCTGCCTGCGCGCTTCGGCGGCGTCTTCGCGACCGTCACGGCCACGTCCGACGACGCCTTCCGCCGCCTGGTCAGCGAATTCGTCGACTTCTATGCCAAGAACCTGCTCGATCCGACATGGGGCGAGATCGTCACGCTGCGGCCCGGCAACCGCATGGACATCCGCATGTCGTTCCACACGTTCTACCAGCCCGAAGCAGAGCGCATCTGGCGGCCGTTCTTCGATTGGGTGGCGCAGCACATGCCGGACGATTTTGGCTATCAGATTGCGCCGATCATCCGCACCATCGCGGCGCGCCATGCCTGGGACCCGGCGTATCTCAAGGCCTATGCGCCCGGCCTGACGCGCAATGACGACCGCCTCGGCGCGCCCGCCGAAAATGTCTTCTGGGCCGGCAATCTCGCCGAGGCCGGCCACGTCATCTACGCCTACCAGTCGCGCTGGCTGCCGGTCGGGCTGCTGGCGCCGCCCCAGCAGGCGGCGCTCGCCGACGCGCTGTGCGTGGCGGGCCGCCACGCACCCGTCGAGTTGCATCTGCAGAAGGGTCTTGCGGGCGCGGGGCCGGCGGCGCTCGCGGCGACGCGCGATACCGCGATGAACCCGCAGGTGCTCGACGCCTTCGCGCTCGCGATCATCGGCGGCGAGGCGCCGCCCGCCTTTCCGGGCATCGCGGGTCACGAGCCCGACGTGACCACCGCGCGCAAGTCGGCGCGCGAGGTCACCCTCGCGATGGCGGAGCTGAAAAAGCTCGCGCCCGACGCCGGCTGCTATTTTGCGGAAAGCGATTTCTTCGAGCCCGACTGGCAGCGCGCCTACTGGGGCACCAACTACCCGCGCCTCGCCGAGGTCAAGCGCAAGTATGACCCGACCGGGCTGTTCTTCGTCCACCACGGCGTCGGCAGTGAGGACTGGAGCGCTGATGGATTTGCGCGGGTGGTGAAGTAGTCCGCATGAAGCCCTCGGGTCTTACCTTCGGCAAGCCCAAGGATGAACTCAGCGGAATGCGGGGAAAGCCTTTCCCCGGATTACGGCACTCCGCGCCTCCATCGGGGCTACTTCACGCTGCTCCGGCGAAGTGATCAGCGCGGGACCGATCAGCGTTTGTGATCACGCGCGAGACAAGGGGCCAAGCACGTATTTCTGACTGACGTACATTCGGCAATCGCGCGCGCCTGGTCGTTCGGATATTTTTTCTCGCACGCGCGCTGGATGCGATTGCACTCCATGATACATCCTATTTGGTCTTCATCGTTCCCGGCAGCTTGTACGGCCGGGGTCGTGACCATCGTGATGACAACGAGGGTCAATTGCACGAGGGTCGTGACGCGCAGCATCGCATTTTCTCCGTTGCCAGGCTCGATGGCCTGGATAGGTGGGAGTCGAGGCCGGGAGGACGCGCGAACGCCACTGCCGCGCGCCGTCATAGCCCCAGCGCTTCCTTCGCCCAGTTGATCACCGTGTCGCTGTTGAGAAACGCGAGCACGGCGGGCTCGACGCGCGCGGCCGGGCCGTCCGGCACCACCGCGGTCGCGACGATCACGTCGCAATGGTCGTTGAAGGCGAGCGCGAGCGTCGCGCCGGTGGCGCGGCCCGCGACGTCGTAGGGGCGGCTGCGCCCCTTCATCCACGCGACCGCGATCGGATGGCCGTCGCGCGCCGCCTTGAATTGCTCGCCGAGGAGCTCGACGTCGCCGACCCGCTCGAGCTCGGCGTCGTCGGAGACGCCGGTCGTGCAATTGCAGAACCCGATCTTCGCCCGCAGGTAGACCTCGACGTCGGCGCCACATGCCGCGGCCGCGCAGTGGAAGGCGCGCCCGAGACCCCATTGGTCCATCAGGAACGGCCACTTGATCTCGGTGAAGCCCGGCTGCGCGGCGGGAACCGGAGCGATTGCCGCCGTCTTGTGCGCCAGCACTGCGGCGCCGCCGGCGGCGCCGAGCACGCAGGCCGCAATTGCGATGGCAACCGCGCGTTTCATCTCTCTTGCCCGGCCATGCGGCTCAATTCTTCGCCAGGTATTGCCTGGCGCGCGCGAGCGCGGGCCGGTCGGAATCGGACCCGGCGGCGAGCGCGACGAGCTTTTCGTAATAGGCGGTTGCCTTCGCCTTGTCGCCGAGCTTGTCGGCCGCCGCGGCGGCGCCCGCGGTGGCGTTGAAGCGGTTCGGCTCCTTGGTCAGCGTCGCCGCGAAGGCGGCGAGCGCGCCGGTGGCGTCGCCGCGTTCGAGCAGCATGTCGCCGAGCAGCTCGCGCGCCGGCGCAAGCGGGCCGGGTGTGACGGGCGATTTCTCGGTCTTGTCCTCGGCGTCGGCGGCCGCGCGCATCGCGGCGACCGCCTCGTCATGCTGACCTCGCGCCTGCAGCGCCCAGGCGGTCGCGATCTCGCGCTGGATGTCGACCTGGTTCGCCCAATAGACGTCCTTCGCGTCGCGCAGCTTGTCGCGCAGCTCGGTGAGCTTGGCGATTTCGGCCTGCGCCGCCTCAGGATGGCCGCTGCGCGCCGCGCCCAGCGCGCGGGCGAAGTGGCTGATCGCCTCGACGTGGGCGAACTTGGTCGGCCGCACCTCGAGCGCCGCCGCGCCGGTCCAGTCGCCGCGCTCGACTGCGTAGCGCGCCGGCGAGGCCGCGAGCGCGAACGGCGCACCCGCAGTGTCGGGATTGAAGCTCGTCACCGTCGTCATGTCGGCGATGACGGCTTGCGCCTCGCGGTCGTGCGCGAGCTGCAGATAGGCATAGACCATGTAGTCGCTCGCATGCAGCGCTTCGTTGTTCTCCTTGGTCGCCTTGGCGGCCTTCACGGAGGCGGTGTTCGAGGCGATCGACTCCTTCCAGTAGCCGACGCGCGTGAAGATGTGCGACGGCATGTGCTGGGCGTGCGGCGCCGCCGGCGCGATCGACGCGTAGCGCATCGCGGCATCGAGCCCGCGCGCCGCGATCGGCGGATAGTCGTAGAGATGGATCAGGTAGTGCGCGACACCCGGATGCTGCGGCCGGCGCCTGAAGATGGGCTCGAGGATCGCGGCGCCCTTGAGCTGCTGCACATAGGTCTTGTCGGTCGGCGATGCCGAGACGTTGAGCGTGATCGCGTAGAAGATCTGCGCCTCGTCGTCGTCCGGGTACTTCGCGGCGAGCGCCTCCATCGCCTTGAGATAGCTCTGCAGGCGCACGCGATACTCGACCGTGTCGTAGTCGGTGTAGAGCAGTGCGAGCGCACTGATGAAATCGCGCTCGCGCTCGGTCTTGGCGCCGATCGCCTGCGCCTTCCGGATCGCGGCGAGCGCCGGCGCGAGGTTCGGCCTGGGCGGCTGGCCGTGCGGGTTGTTCCACAGGCTGAGCGCGATGCCCCAATACGCGATCGCGCAATTCGGATCGGATTGGAGCGCCTCCTCGTAGATCTCCTTCGATTGCTGGTACCAGAACGAATGCTGGTAGCGCATGGCGCGGTCGAAGCGGCGCTGCGCGACGTCGTTGCACGAGGTGGCGAAATGAACATCGCCGAGCTGCTGCGTCGCCGCGTCCTCGGCGCCGGCGCGAGATGCGGCAAGCGCGAGGATCGCGACGGCGAGCGTGAGGGCGGCCTTGGTCATCGGATTCTCCCGTGGTGCGTCCGAGCCCGGCGCGAGTGTCGATCTATACGCGGCGCGCCGCAAGGGGCGGGCTGGGCGGCTCACGGCGCGAGCGCCGTCCCCATCTGCCGCGCCGTCTCGATGATCCAATCGCGGTAGCGCGCGAGCGGCGTGACGCCGGTGAGGCCGCCGCAGCCGTCCGTGAGCTTCGGTCCGGTCGACCAGCTCACCACGCCGGCGAGCGCGAGGCGCCCGCCGTTCGCGACGAAGACGGGCGCGCCGGAGTCGCCCGTGCAGGCGCCGAGGCCGGCGCGCTCGTCCTTCGTCTGCCCATCCATCAGTCGGATCTGCAGCGTGCCGGGTTGGCCGGTCGCGATCAGCGTCGCGGCGCGCAGTGTTCCGCTGGTTTTGCCATCGTGGCGCACCGCGACGCCGAAGCCCGCGACCGTGAAGGCATCGCCCGGCGCGACCGCTTGCATCGGCGTGGCGAGCGGGGCGGGCGCGAAGGCTGCGCCGAGTGGCGCCGCGAGCTTGAGCAGAGTGAGGTCGGCGGTCGCCCGATGGGCGAGCAGCGATTTGAGATCGAATTGCGGATGACGCGCGATCTGCGCCACGTCGCGCAGCAGCGGCGCATGCGCCGCGTCGAACTCCATCAGCTTGTAGTCGGCGCCGGGCAGCGTGCAGTGGGCGGCGGTGAGCACGAGATCGCGCGCGAGCGCGACGCCGGTGCAAAACGTCCCGCGCGATCCGACGATCATCACCACGTGGCGCGCGAGCGCGGCATCGGCCGGCGCCGCGCCGCCCACCATGGCATGCGCGGGAAGCGGCGACGCGAGCGCGGCGGCAACCGCCGCGATGATGGAAAGGCGCGTAGGGTGGGCAACGCCGCGCAGCGGCATGCCCACGCGGTTGTTCAGACGGTGGGCACGCTTCGCTTTGCCCACCCTACGGTTCGCCCGCCCAGAATGCCTTCTGGCTGGCGAAATTCTCTTCCGCCTCGGGGCCCGACCAGTTCGACAGCTCGCCGTTGCGGTTGATCGCGCTCGCCACGCGGTTGAGGTGCTCGCCGGTGCGGTGCATGGCGAAGAAGAACGGATCGGCGTCCTTGCCCTGGAAGAAGATGAGCCCGTCCTCGTGGCGCGGGATGACGACCATGAATCCGTGCTTGTCCGCGGGCTCGCCGCGCTCGATCGATTTGGTCGCGAGCTTGGGCTCGAGGAAACCAAGGATCGCGGGTCGCGCGATCGGCGTCGTATCGGGCTCGGCGAGGGTTTTCTGGATCAGGGAGTCGAGCTTTTGGCGTGTGAGCCCGCCGTCCTGGGCATGCGCGGCGAGCCCGGACAGGAAGAAGGCGAGCCCGCCGGCGACGAATGCGCGGCGGTTGGCACCGATCTCGGGCTTGCCTGAGATCGACAGTGAAAATGCGCGGGTCGGGCAAGCCCGACCTGCGAGCGCCGGCAGATGCATGGCCATGTCCTTATCCCCACGCGTGATTGCCGGCGAATTATACGGGACCGGCATCAGCCAGTCACCTCCACGCGGGCCGTTCAGGTCCGCCGCCACTCGCCGGTGCGCTGCCCGCGCCGCGGCTCGCGCAGCCAGCCGTCGGCCAGCTTCCACACGTGACGGTTGCCACACAGCGGGCAGAGCACCAGCAGGGTGATCGGCTGCACCTGCTGCAGGCCGGCGCGATGGACCGTGATGTCGAGCCCGGTGTCGAGCGGCTGACCGGTCTTCGGGCACTGGAAAACGAGCGGACTCATCGCTACGCGTCCCGCCTGGCGCATGTTCCGGCGAAGTCGACGCCGGTTCGCCGACAAGAACATGCGCCCAACGCATGTTCCGGCGAAGTGGGCGCCGGTTCGCCGACAAGAACATGCGCCAGATGTCGAGTAGAATTACCTGGATTAGGCAACTCGACGGTTGGCGCCGCGTCAATGCGCGCGCAAGACTTCGCATCAATCTTTCGCCAAATCGGAGAGAGCCATGGACGTGCGTGAGGCCGTCGCGAGTCGGTTCAGCTGCCGCGCCTTCCTTCCCGTCCCGGTGCGGATTGCGGTCGTGCGCGACATCCTTGATCGCGCGGCGCGCGCGCCGTCCGGCGGCAATCTGCAGCCGTGGCGCGTCGATGCGCTGGCCGGCGAGCCGCTCGATGCCGTCAAGGCGCTGATCCGCCCGCGCCATGCCGAGCTGCCGCGTGGGGAGGGCGCCGAATATCAGGTCTATCCCGACCCGCTCAAGGAGCCATACTACGGGCGCCGCCGTGAGGTCGGCGCGCTGCTCTATGCGGCGCTCGGCGTTGCGCGCGACGATCGTCCGGCGCGCCTTGCCCAATACGCCAGGAACTTCGAATTCTTCGACGCCCCGGTCGGGCTGTTCGTCTCGATCGACCGCAGCATGGGACGGCCGCAATGGTCTGATCTCGGCGGCTTCGTCCAGACCATCCTGCTGCTCGCCCGCGCGCATGGCCTGCATGCCTGCGCCCAGGAGGCGTGGACGCACTGGCACAAGACGGTGCCGCCCTTTCTCGCTCTGCCGGACGACCACATCTTGTTCTGCGGCATCGCGCTCGGCTTCGGCGACGAGGGCGCCGCCATCAACCGCTGGCGCGCGCCGCGGGCGGGCGTCGACGAATTCGCCACCTTTCGCGGCTTCGCAGAGTCGGCTATGCCCTGATCAACGGGGCTCGTAGACCTGCCAGCGCATGTTCCGGCGAAAGCCTGCCCCGACTTGATCGGGGGTGGACGCCGGTTCGCCGACAAGAACATGCGCCGGATAAAGAGAGCTGGAGTATGTTCCGATTCCGACGGAACGGAACATGCTCTAGTGCGGCCGAGGGACCGATGATCCTGGGACGAATTTTGCTGACCGGCCTCCTGTTGCTCGGCACCGCCGGCGCTGCCGGCGCGGCCGAGCATTGCCTCACCCGCGCCGAGCAGCGGGCCAAGACCGCGGCGCACGCGGTCGTGCCGCTGTCGCGGGCGATGCGGGCGGTGCGCAAGCACGGCGAGGTGATCCACGTGCGGCTGTGCGAGAGCACGGGGCATCTTGTCTATCTGCTCACCGTGCTGGCGCGCGACGGCAAGGTGGGCGAGGCGAGCGTCGATGCCGTCGACGGCGCGGAGATCGCCGCCCACCCGCAGGACCAAGTCGGCCAGGATCTCAAGCAAAACGTGAAACCCGACCTGAAAAAGGCGAAGTGAGCAGGTCACGTACCTGAGACCAAGGAATCACGAGGCATGCGCCTGCTCGTCGTCGAAGACGATCCCGATCTCAACCGGCAGCTCGCGACCGCGCTGACCGACGCCGGCTACGTCGTCGACCGCGCCTTCGACGGCGAGGAGGGGCACTATCTCGGCGAGTCCGAGCCCTATGACGCGGTCATCCTCGACATCGGCCTGCCCAAGATGGACGGCATCTCGGTGCTCGAGGCTTGGCGGCGCGCCGGCCGCGCCATGCCGGTGCTGATGCTGACCGCGCGCGACCGCTGGAGCGACAAGGTGCAGGGCTTCGACGCCGGCGCCGACGACTACGTGGCAAAACCCTTCCACCTCGAGGAGGTGCTCGCCCGCATCCGCGCGCTGCTGCGCCGCTCGGTCGGCCACGCCAAGAGCGAATTCCTGTGCGGGCCGGTGCGGCTCGACTCGCGCACCGGCCGCGTCACCGTCGACGGCACGCCGGTCAAGCTCACCTCGCACGAATACCGCCTGCTCGCCTACCTGATGCACCACACCGGCCGAGTCGTCTCGCGCACCGAGCTGGTCGAGCATCTCTACGACCAGGATTTCGACCGCGACTCGAACACGATCGAGGTCTTCGTCGGCCGCATCCGCAAGAAGCTCGGCGTCGACGTGATCCAGACCGTGCGCGGGCTCGGCTACCTGCTCACCCCGCCGAGCGATGCGCGCTAACTCGCTCGCGCTGCGTCTGTTCGTCTCCGCCACCGTCTGGACGGTGGTGATCCTGCTGATCACCGGCTACGTGCAGTCCTCGCTCTACCGCGACGCGGTCGAGCGCTCGTTCGATGCCCGGCTCAACAGCTTCCTGCGCACGCTGGTGGCCGAGGTCGACTCGCCCGACGTGACGCCCGAGCGCATGTCGCAATCGCTCAGCGAGCCCAACTTCCTGCTGCCGCTGTCCGGCTGGTACTGGCAGGTGACCAAGCTCAACGTCGACAAGCCCGAGGTGCGCTCGTCCGGCTCGCTGTGGGATTCAGGGCTGCCGCATCTCGCCGACAAGGGCGTGCCGGCGGGCGACGACGGCGTGCGCCGCGCCTACGTCCCGGGGCCGGAGGACCAGCGCCTGCGCATGATCGAGCGCACCGTCGACCTCGGCGACGAGGGCCATTACCTGGTCGCGGTCGCGGGCGACTCGCAGGAGATCGACAACGACACCCACGAGTTCGACCGCACCATCGTCATCACCTTCGTGCTGCTCGCCGCCGTGCTCATCCTCATCACCATGTTCCAGGTGCGCTTCGGCCTCGCGCCGCTCTGGCGCATCTCGGCGAGCCTCGCGGCGATTCGCGCCGGCACCGCCGAGCGGCTCGCCGGCGAGTTCCCGGTCGAGATCGAGCCGCTCGCGCGCGAGACCAACGCGCTGATCGACGCCAACCGAGAGATCGTCGAGCGCGCCCGCACCCACGTCGGCAACCTCGCGCATGCGCTCAAGACGCCGCTGTCGGTGATGATGAACGAGGCGGCGGCGCGCCCGGACGATCCGCTCGCCGGCAAGGTGCGCGAGCAGATCGAGATCATGCGCGACCAGGTCGCCCGCCACCTCGAGCGCGCCCGCATCGCGGCGCGCGCGACCGTGGTCGGCAGCGTCACCGACGTTGCGCCTGTGGTGACCGGCCTCACGCGCACGATGGAGAAGATCTATCACCCGCGCGGCGTCGCGATCGACGTGCAGGCGCCGGCCGGCGTGCGCTTTCGCGGCGAGCGGCAGGATCTGGAGGAGATGCTCGGCAACCTGGTCGACAATGCCTGCAAATGGGCGCAAGCGCGCGTCAGCGTCGAGGTCGTGCCCGGGCGCGCCGAGGGCAGTCCGGGCAAGCCGGTGATCCGCATCGCCGTCGACGACGACGGCCCGGGCCTCTCCCCGACCGAGCGCGAGCAGGTCGCCCGGCGCGGCCAGCGCCTCGACGAGAGCAAGCCCGGCTCAGGTCTCGGCCTCTCGATCGTGCTCGAGCTCGCCGCGCTCTACGGCGGCGGGCTCACACTGTCGAATGCGCCGATCGGCGGCCTGCGCGCAGAGTTGGTGCTGCCGGCGGCGTGATTGCCCCCCAAATCCCCTGCAAGTTCCGTGCGTTGCGCGAATGCAATACCGCCGGACAGTAATTCACTATCTAACGTGGCTCCCGACTCGTCCCGATGGTGCCGGGCTGACTTTCTGAAGCGTTGCTGATATTTGACGAGGGTGCTCCCGGAGAGGCCACCCGTGACCCTTCTGCGGTTTGCCGGTTTTGAATTGGACGAGTTCCGTGCCGAGCTGCGCGGGCCGGACGGCGCGCCGATCAAGCTGCGGCCGAAGCCGTTCACCATGTTGAACGTGTTCCTGGCGAATGCCGGGCGCGTGGTCACCAAACAGGAGCTCATGCAGGCGGTCTGGTCGAACGTCCATGTGGGCGAGGACAGCCTGTTTCAATGCATCCGCGAGATCCGCGCGGTCCTCGGTGACGATGACCGCCGCCTGATCAGGCTCGTGACCGGGCGCGGTTATCTGTTCGATGCCGAGGTGACGCAGGCGCCGGTCGCGGTCGCGGATGTGGAACCGCCGGCGGCGCCCGATGGCGCGGTACAGGGCTCGGTCGAGGACCGCGTGCGCCGTGAAGCGGCACCGATGCCGAGGCACGCGCGGTTCCCGCTGCGCGCCGCCGCCGCGCTGCTCGCGCTCGGCGCCGTGCTCGGGCTCGCGGTCGCGGCGGGCTTCGTGCGGCCCGACATGCTGACGCGGACGCGGCTGCCGACCGTTGCGGTGACGATCGTCGACGCGAGCAACGATGCGCAAGCCGCCTCGATGGCGGCCAATGTCACCGGCGACGTGATCGAAGGGCTTGCCAAGATCAGCACCGTCCGCGTGCTGCCGCCGCCGGCTCCTTACGTGTCTGCTTCGGCCGCCGCGCCGGTTTCCGCGCCGCCGCCGGCGCGCGCCGACATCGTGGTGGAAGGCCGGCTGCAGCGGGACGGCGCCTCCTGGGTGCTGCGCGCGCAGGCGGTCGCGGGCGGTGAGGTGCGCTGGTCGACATCCGTCACCGTCGCGACCGATGGCGTCGACACGATGCTGCGGCAATCGCGCCTCGCCGGCGGTTTCGGCCACGCGCTGGCGCAATACGTCAATACGCTGCTCTATCCGGGCGAGCGCGCCGAGAACCGCGCGGCCGCCTCGCGCGCAAAAATCATCGTCGAGCAGGCGAGCGCCTACATCAATCAAACCAGCCGCGAGCGTTTCGCCGCCGCGACCGCAATGCTGGAGAAGGGCCTCGCGGCCGAGCCCGACAATGTCGACCTCGAGGCCGCGCTCGCCGCGCAGCTGCTGCGCGGCATCCAAACGAGCTGGTACAGCGGGGCCGAGGGCGCGGCGGCGGAAAGCCGCGCCAGAACGCTGCTCGAGCACGCGCTCAAGGCCGAGCCGCAATATCTGCCGGTGCTCGAAGGCTACTGCCGGCTCTTGACCACGATCAACCACTTCGTCGAAAGCCTGGTCGCCTGCGCCAATGCGCTGACGTTCGATCCGTGGAACGGGCTTGTGCGTTTCAACATGGGCATGTCGCAGGCGGAGCTCGGTCGCTTCTCGGAGGCGCTCGCGACTTTCGAGGAGGCCGATCGGTTCGACACGCCGCAGGTGTCGCGCTGGACCTGGCTGCTCGGCGCCGGCATGGTGCTGGTGCTGATGGACCGCGACGCGGACGCGCTGCCGTGGCTGCAGCGCTCGCTCGCGATCACGCCCGGCACCGGGCGCACGCAGATCTTGATGGCGGGCGCCTACCAGCGGCTCGGCCGTTACGCCGAAGCGAAAGCCGCCCTGGAGGCGGGCCTCCGGCTGCGCCCCGGCACGACCGCGGACAATATCGGCCTGCCGCGCCAGAACACGAGCCCGGTCTGGCGCGATGCGGCCGATCGGGCCACGCGTGCGGAGATCGCGGCCGGGCTGCCGGAACATTGATGGCGGCCACGGCTGGCGGAGCGGGCTATCGGATATGCATCTTCCCCACTCCCGTTCGGGGAGAGGGAGTGCAAGCGCCGCATGCAGGACCTGAAAAGCGTCGACGTCGACGAAAGCTGCGCAGACGTGATGGCCTCACGGAGGCGAACGCGGCAGCATGGGCGTCCACCAAGGTGTCCTTGTCGCCGGCGGCGAGCCGCACGGCTTCGCTCGCGTCGCGCACCGCCTCGGGGCAGGCGCCGCACTTGCGCTGGTAGGCACGCGCGCGCCCGAGATACGCCCTCGTGTTGTTCGGATCGATGCGCAGCGCCGTGCCGAAGTCGACGATGGCACGGTCCGGGTCGTTCCCGGCGACCTTGAAGGTGAACACGGCGCCGCGGCCCACATAGGCCGCCGCAAGGTCCGGATCGAGCGCGATCGCCCGCTCATAGTCGCCAAGCGCGTGCGCGAAGTCCAGCATGTCGACGTAGGCGTCGCCAGTACGCCGACTGCATCGTCGGCAAACTGCAAAGCACCGGCGCCTCGCTCTGCGTCGGCAAGATAGCATCGCACCAGCGTCCACAGGAGGATTTTCATGTCTGACACGGATCCACGCCCTCCGAATGAGGCGCGCCGCATGAAGGGCATGGCGATTGGAGTCGTGCTGATCGTCTTCGGCCTTCTTGGCGCATTGCATGTCTGGTACCGGGACTACACTGGTGATCCCGTCATGTTTGGCGAGCGTGATTTCGACGTGGGCAGCGCGATCTTTTTTATCGTGTTGGGCGTCGGCATTCTTGTGTGGTGCTGGCTCCGCCTTTCCGCCGGTGG
>DATBZM010000158.1:0-14820 GCA_036513175.1 Xanthobacteraceae bacterium
CTTGTTGAGAACCTGAACGTCGTTTGCGTGCGCTTGCGCGCGCACT
The DNA here is from genome assembly GCA_036513175.1 of Xanthobacteraceae bacterium. Classification (GTDB taxonomy): domain Bacteria; phylum Pseudomonadota; class Alphaproteobacteria; order Rhizobiales; family Xanthobacteraceae; genus JAVDCA01. The sequence continues at coordinate 47 of DATBZM010000158.1, forward strand.
GCGGCCGAGCGGTCGGCGGTGACGAGGATCGCCGGCTATCCGGCGCCGTAGCGGCGGCGCAAGTCGTCGATCGCCGCGATGCCGTCGCCGTAGTCGAGGTGATAGTCGACGAGCAGGCCCGCCGGCGCGTTCTTTTCCTGCCGCAGCGCCGCGGTCGCCGCGGCGAGGTCGGTTGCGGCGATCACGCGGCAGCCCCAGCCGCCCAAGAGCGTCGTCATGCCGTCGAGAATCTTCGTGTCGTTGTCGATGCACAGGACCGCCATGCCGGTGAGCGCACGCATGTCGATCGGCTTGGGCTCGCCGCGACCGCGCGGCGTCGCCGCCGCCGCCGCGAGCGGCACCTCGACCGCGAAATGCGTGCCGCGGCCGACGGTCGAGTCGAGCGTCACCCGGTGATCGAGCACGCGGCCGATGCGCTCGACGATCGACAGCCCGAGCCCGAGGCCGCGCGCAACTCGCGCGCCCTGCTCGAGCCGCTGGAATTCGCCGAACACGGCGCGCTGCTTCGAGCGTGGAATGCCGATGCCGGTGTCGTAGACGTCGATGCGCAACGCCGGCCCGCGGCGGCGGCAGCCCACCAGCACGCGCCCGTGCGGGGTGTATTTCACCGCATTGGAGACGAGGTTCTGCAGCAGCCGGCGCAACAGCCGGCGGTCCGAGCGCACCGTGAGCGAGCAGGGGACGAAGGCGAGCGCGAGACCCTTCTCGCGCGCGAGCGGGGTGAACTCGACCTCGAGCTGGCGCAGCAGCTCGTCGATGCGGAAGCTCGCGATGTCCGGCTTGAGCGCGCCGGTATCGAGCCGCGAAATATCGAGCAACGCGCCGATGATCTCCTCGACCGCCTCGAGCGAGGCATCGACATGGCCGGCGAGCCGTGCCGCCTCGCCGCCGGTCTGGCGCTCGACCAGGCTGGTGACGTAGAGCCGCGCCGCATTGAGCGGCTGCAGGATGTCGTGGCTCGCGGCCGCGAGAAAGCGCGTTTTCGAGATGTTGGCCTCGTCGGCCGTCGCCTTGGCGCGCACCAGCTCGTCGTTGAGGAGCTTGAGCTCATAGGTGCGCTCGTGCACGCGGCGCTCCAGCGCCTCGGCGGCCTCGACGCTCGGGGTGATGTCCGTGAAGGTGGTGACGATGCCGCTGCCCGGCATGCGGTTGGCGCGCACCTCGATGACGAGGCCGCGGTCGGGGAAGCGCTCGAGGAACGGCTCGCCCGCCGCGTAGCCCGCGATGCGCTCCTCGACCAGCGACTCGACCTCGCCCGGCCCGTAGGCGCCCTTCTCGGCGTTGTAGCGCAGGATCTCGTCGAGCCCGATGCCGATGCGCACGAGCTCGTGCGGCAGGCCGAGCACCTCGCCGAACTGCCGGTTCCAGCACGCGAGGTGCATCGACTTGTCGAACACCGCGATGCCCTGGCGCACATGGTCGAGCGCGGTCTGCAGGATTTCCCGGTTGTAGTGCAGCGCCGCGCTCGCATCGTCGAGCAGCTTGAGCGCGGCCTGTGTCGACACGGTGCTCCGCCGCAGCAGCAGCGAGAGCACGAGGCGCGAGGAGGCGGCGCCGATCGCCGAGGCGATCAGGTGCTCGGCGTGGCGCAGCAGCTGGAAATCGGCGGTGGCCTGCGGCGCAAGACTGATGCGGCGGGTCGCCGCGAAACTGTCGAACGCGGCGCGCGTGCGCTCCTCGCCGAGGTAGCGCGCGACCGTCGCGGTCAGCTCGCCGACCGTGACCGAGGAGCGCCGCAGCAGGAAGCTCGGCGCCATCGGGGCCAGATCCGGCGGCACGAACAGGTCGGCCTGCAGGCGCTCGATCGAGGCCGGCGCGCGTGCGAGCGAGCAGACGATATAGGCGATGACGTTGAGGGCGAGGCTCCAGACGACACCATGCACCAGCGGCGGCAGGGCGAGCCCGAACAGCGCTTGCGGCCGCAGGAGCGAAAGGCCGAACGGGCCGTGCGCGACGATGCCGGCGCTGGCGAGGCCCGCATCCGCGAAGCTCGGCAGCAGCAGCGTGTAGGCCCAGACCAGAATGCCGATCGACATGCCGGCGATCGCGCCGCGCGCGGTGGCGCGCCGCCAGATCAGGCCGCCGAAGAAGGCGGGCGCGAGCTGCGCCACCGCGGCGAACGACAACAGGCCGATCGAGGCGAGCTGGGCGTCGCCGGCGAAGCGGTAATAGAGATAGGCGAGCAGCAGGATCGCGATGATGGCGAGCCGGCGCGAGGCGAGCAGCAGCGTGCCGACGTCGCCGCCGCCGGTGACGTAGGCCTCGCGCCGCTTGAGCACCATCGGCACGACGATGTCGTTCGACACCATGATGGCGAGCGCGACCGACTCGACGATCACCATGGCGGTCGCGGCCGACAGGCCGCCGACGAAGGCCGCGATGGCGAAGACCTTGGCGCCGGCCGCGAGCGGCAGGGCGAGCACGTACATGTCGCCGTCCACGTGCCCGGCCGGAAAGGTCAAGAGGCCCGCGATGGCGATCGGCACGACGAACAGATTGATCAGCACGAGATAGAGCGGAAACAGCCAGGCGGCGCGCCTGATCTCGTCCTCGTTGTTGTTCTCGACCACCGCGACGTGGAACTGGCGCGGCAGCAGCAGCATCGCGAAGAGCGCGAGCAGCGTCATGGTTGCGAAGGTGCCGAAATTCGGGGCACCGAGGAGCACGGCGGCCGCCTGCGGCTGCTTCATCGCCGCCGCGAACAGCGCCATCGGCCCGTCGAACATCGCGAAGGTGACGAAGGCGCCGACGGCGAGGAACGCGATCAGCTTGACCAGCGATTCCGCCGCGATCGCCAGCATCAGGCCGTGCTGGTGCTCGGTCGCGTCGATATGGCGCGTGCCGAACAGCATGGCGAACGACGCCATGGCGAGCGCGACGAGGAGGGCGAGATCGCCGAACACCGGCTGGCGCGCCTCGGCGCCGGTCGCGAGCGGGCCGAGAATGGTCGAGAGCGAGCTCGACACCGCCTTGAGCTGCAGTGCGATGTAGGGGATCGTGCCGACGATCGCGATCACGGCGACGATCACGGCGACGCCCTGGTGCTTGCCGTAGCGCGCCGCGATGAAGTCGGCGATCGAGGTGATGTTCTGCGCCTTGGCGAGCCGCACGATCCGCACGATCAGCGGGTAGGCGAGCGCAATCATCAGCACCGGCCCGACATAGATGGCGAGGAAGTCGTAGCCGGTGCGCGAGGCGAGGCCGACCGAGCCGAAGAACGTCCACGACGTGCAGTAGATCGCGAGCGACAGCGGATAGATCATCAGGCGCGAGCGGCCCTCGCGCCCGAGCGGGCGCAACCTGTCGCCATAGCTCGCCACCACGAACAACAGCCCGATATAGGCGAGCGCGATGGCGACGACGATCCAGCCTTGCAGCATGCCGGCTCCTGCGTCACCCTGGCGATGACGGCCGGTCGTGCTGCCCGTATCGCCCGATACAAATCATCACGGCCGGCCCGGATTGTCCATCGCGGGGTGGGGCCGTGTCGGGTGCAATCCAGGGGAGGATCGACGACCGCGAGGCGCTCGCCGCCTTCATGGACGGCGAGGCGGACGCGTTCGCGTGCAGCACGGTCGACAACTACACCCGTTCGCGGGCGCGGCGCGATGCCCATACGGTCCTGGGGCGGGCGGATCTCGCCCTCGACCTCACCAGGGCGCGCGCCGAGGCTTTTCCGCTCGCGCTCATCCTGGTGGCGCAGACCGTCGAGGGCGTGCTGGCGCCGCAGGCGGACGACCGGGCCGCGCAGCTTGATGGCGTGATCGGCCTCGCCGAGGCGGTGTTCGATCGCCGGCCGGCGCCGTCCGCCGTCACGCCGGCCGCATGGGCGACGGCGCGCACCGAGATCGCGCGCTGGCTCGGCGGCCTCGCGCGCCGTCCGGTGAGGCCGACCAATGAGATCGTCGATCCCTTGGTCGGGCCGATGCTGGCGCTGATGCCGATCCACGACGCGCTCGGGCCGGATGATTTCCCATTGCTGCGCAGTGCGATGCGCAATTCGGTGGCGGCGCTCCATGCGCGCTTCAAGCAGAGCGCGGATGCGTCGTCGCTGACGCGGATGTTGGCGTGGCGTGCGACGTGACCGTTGACGCGCATGCGGATTGCGCTAGGAATAAAGCAATGAGGGGATCGACCGTCGCCATGACGGACACGCACACGGAACTGACTCGCCGCGAGCTCGAAGTCGCGGAGTTGATCGCCGACGGCGCCTCGAGCAAGGAGGCCGGCCGGCGGCTAGGCATCAGCCCGCGCACCGTCGAGTTGCACCGCGCCCATATCATGGAGAAGCTCGGCGCCCGCAATGCCGCGGATCTGGTGCGCATCGTGCTGTCGCGCTCGCCGAGGCCGTGAGCGCATGTTCCGCGCTGCACCCGAAAGTGCGGGCCTGCAATGCGGCGCGACAATAACCTCTTTTGTTTGACGTGATGCGTCATGCGCGGCATTGATCGCGGCCAATCACCTTGGCGGCGCGGGCAAGTCGGTCCTGCCCGACTTGCGCATGACTGATGCTGATCTCGGGCAAGCCCGAGATCAGGCCACCGTCCCCGACCCGACGTCTCCAGATCCAGCCGTCAATGCCCGCGTCCGTCACGCAAACGCTGCGCCGCACCATCGAAACGCTGCTGATCGGCGGCAGCGGCGGAATCCTGTTCAACCTCGCGAAATTTCCCGCCGGCTGGATCGCCGGCTCGATGATCTGCTGCGCCGCCGCCGCGCTCGCGGGACGGCCGCTCGGCCTGCCGCATAACCTCGCGCGCGCCTTCTACATCGTGCTCGGCATGTCGATCGGCGCGGTGGCGACGCCGCAGACCGTGCTGGGCATGGCGTCGTGGCCGTTGAGCATCGCGGCGGTCACGGTGGCGATGGCCGCCGTGACGCTCGGCACCGTCGTCTATCTCAAGCGCGTGCACGGCTGGGACACGCTGACGGCCGTGTTCGCCGGCACCCCGGGCGGGCTTTCGCAGGTCATGGTGCTCGCCGCCGAGCATGGGCTCGAATTGCGCGGGATCGCCATCGTCCAGTCGATGCGCGTCGTCATCCTCGCGGTGTGCGTGCCGGCCGGGCTCGGGCTTGCCGGACTCGCCGGGCCGGCGCGGCTGCCGGTCGGCTCGGTTGCGATCATGGACGCGCCATGGGAGCTCGTGATCCTGATCGGCCTGTCCGTGACAGTCGCGGTTGCGCTGCTGCGCGCAGGCTTTCCGGGCGGGCTGATCTTCGGACCGATGGTCGTGTCCGGCATCCTGCACGGCGGCGGCTATATTCACGTCACCTTCCCGCCGTGGTTCGCCAGCATCGCGATGGTCGCGCTCGGCTCGGTCGCGGGCTCGCGCTTCACCGGGACGCCGCTCCGCCTGATGGCGAGCTATCTCGGCGCCGCGATCGGCTCGTTCTTCGTCGCCGTCGTCATCGCCGCCGCCTTCGCGCTCGGGGTGACGCTGCTCCTGTCCCTGCACGTCGGCGACGTGGTGGTCGCCTACGCGCCCGGCTCGATCGACGCCATGATGATCCTTGCGCTCGCACTGCATCTCGACCCGGTGTTCGTCGGCGCGCATCATCTCGCGCGCGTCTTCACCGTGACGCTGGCGCTGCCCGTGATCGTGCGCACGCTCGCGCCGGCGAAGAGGGCGAAGAGCGGGCGGCCGCTGCGCTCGAGCGGGGACGGGTTTGCGGAGTGATCAGTCGTAGGGTGGGCAAGGCGCGTTGCTGTGCATCACCGCGTGGGCAAAACCGCTGATGCGCCTTGCCCACGGGGAGCGTCGTGCGAGCGGTTTTGCCTACCCTACAGGCTCGCCCGGTTTGCGCGCTGACCGCTCGCGATCAGGCAAGCTGACGGCAGCGATGACGCCAATCTCATTCCTCCACACTCCAGCGACTGAACGGAGACTCGACCACGAAACGGATGATTTGGCCTGACGACGTGTCCTTGAGCTCCCACGCGTGGCTGACGTAGGTTTTCATCTCGCGATGGGACATCTGCTCGAGTTTGCCATAGGCGATCGGCTGACCTTTGAAGTCGAGCCATCCAAGCGAAAAGGTTCTGGACGAATTGTTGCGCAGGACAAGTGAGGCTCCGCCGCCGCCGGCGAGCGAATGCAACTCCGCGCTCCCTGTCACGACGTGAACCGGGCTGATCTTGACGGCAGATGGGGTCAGCCTGCCGGAATAAATATCGTCCAGCAACGCTTGGCCGTCCGGATCGTAGGCGGCGAGCGCGGCGCGGCCGTCGCCAGGACCGGTCGTACCGCGCGCTCCGTGGGCGCCGAAATACCACATCGAGAGCTCGGCCCAGTATTCGTTGGGGTTTGTCGCCGCGTAGAGGCCCTTCCAACGGCCGGCGCTTGTCGCCCGGCGGTATTGCGCCGCGATCCTGCCGCGCAGCGCCTCGTCGAGCCCGAGCTCCATCACGGTGTGGGCAAACTCGTGGACGCAGATATCCGAGCCGCCGCGATATCGGTCGGACGGCAGACCGAGCAGATTCTCCTCGCCGCACGACGCGTAGAGCCCGCCGACCCCGCGCGTGCGCTGATCGACGTCCTGGTGGGTATTCGCGTCCCAATCCTTGCCGCGCGCCCAGTGCAGCTCCGGCAGATCCGATGTCTGCTGATCGCGGCCGATGATGTGCAGCTCGGCCTGCCATTCCAGCAGGTTCGCTTTGGCTTGCGTCGCATGAGCGAGCATTTTCGTGATCTTGCCGCAGGCGAGCTCGAGCGCGCGATCCTCGACAATGCGGGCCGATCGGATGAACAAGCCTCCGCAATCGACATACTTGTCGTAGAAGTCGCGCAGTGGCGGACGGCTTTCCCGCACCGGGTAGGTCTGGCCGCTCGCATCACCGCTCAGCGTCACCGGCAGCAAAAGCGCGGCAACTGCCAGCACGCGCCAAATGGCCCGCCGGGAGCCGCTTCGCGCGGAAAACCCTGTCGATCTCGATCCAGCCATGACCAAGACCTCGCGGGTTTGCAGCGAGCACGTCGGACGCCGGATCGCTCGGCTACTTGGCGGCGTCCACCAGCGTGCGCGTCTTCGCGACTGCATCGTAGATCGTCACCTGCAGCATCGGAAACTTGCGCTTGAGCTCTGCGCCCGTCGTCGTTGCGGCCTCGACCGTCGGGTGCTGCGACTTCGACTTGCCGTCGACCTCGAGGGAGAAGCCCTCGGTCGGGGGGGTGTTGGGCGGCAGGTTGCGCGGGGCCGCCTCTTCGATCTCCTCGCCATGACGCTCTTCGGGGCCGTCGCGCGGCTCGGGCGATTTCAAGATGCCCTTGCTGACCGGTCGCATCGCCATTGGGTCAATCTCCTGGTTAGCCCAGAACCCTAGCGAGAAATCTCGTTAGGAGAATCACATTGTTGTGGGGTCGCTTCGGATATAAGCGCGTTTGGCCGAAATGCCAGCCTTGGTTTTCGAGCTTCGGCTTGGCAAAACGCCGCCGCCCGCACGCGATTGGCTCGTTGCCGTCGTCATCGTTGCCACTGGCGGGGCTTTCCTGCAAATTGATCCATGTCAAAGCCGCCGCGGCGGCGCCATAGCAAGCCAGGATTTCCGCGATTGCGGCGCCAAACACGCCCATGCGCGGATCGTCGCCGGAGATGACATCGCGCGCCTGAACCGCGCCGCATTGGCGCACGTCCTCGGCCGCGGGATAACCCTGGGGAGGGAACGCAAGTGTCCGATGCCATCAAGGCCGCCTCGTCCGGCGAATCCGCGCAAGGCGGCGTGCTCATGCGCATCGCGATCAGCTTCACGGCGTGGGCCGAACGCTGGTTTCCCGACGCCTTCATTTTCGTCGCGATTGCCGCCGTGGTCGTATCGCTCGTGGCGCTCGGCAACGGCGCCGCGCCGCTTGCGGTCAGCCGCGCGTTCGGCGACGGGTTCTGGAGCCTGATCACCTTCACGATGCAGATGGCCTTCGTGGTGATCGGCGGCTACGTGGTCGCGACCTCATCGCCGGTCCAACGGCTCATCCGCATCCTCGCCGGCGTCCCGAAAAGCGGAACCGGCGCGGTCGGGTTCGTCGCGGTCGTCGCCATGCTCGCGTCGCTGCTCAACTGGGGCTTCAGCCTGATCTTCGCCGGCCTGCTCGTGCGCACGCTGGCGCAACGGCGCGAGCTGCGCATGGACTATCGCGCGGCGGCGGCCGCCGCCTATCTCGGACTCGGCGCGACCTGGGCGCTCGGCCTCTCCTCCTCGGCCGCGCAGCTGCAGGCCAACGCCGGCAGCCTGCCGAAACCGCTGCTCGCCATCACCGGCGTCATCCCGTTTTCCGAGACGATCTTCATGTGGCAGTCCTGGGTGATTGCCGCCGTGCTGATCGTGGTCTCGGCCGTCATCGCGTTGTTGTCGGCGCCGGGCCCCGCCGTCGCCAGGACCGCGGAGGACCTGGGCATCGAGGTCTCGCGCGACGACGTCATCAAGGTCGCGCCGCCGACCCAGCCCGGCGAGTGGCTCGAGCACTCGCCCCTCCTGACCATCCTGCTTTTCGTGCTCGCGGCGGGCTGGCTCTTCTACGAGTTCTCCCGCCAGAGCGCCGTGGTCGCGATCTCGAACCTCAACACCTACAACTTCATCTTCATCATGGTCGGGATGCTGCTGCACTGGCGGCCCAAGCGCTTCCTCACGGCGGTCGGCAAGGCGGTGCCGGCGACCGCGGGCGTGCTGATCCAGTTTCCGCTCTATGGCGGCATCGCCTCGATCCTGACCACGGCGAAGAATGCGGCGGGACACACGGTCTCCGACCAGATCGCCCATGCGTTCGTCACCGTGTCGACGCAGCACACCTATCCGCTGCTGATCGGCATCTATTCGGCGGTCCTCGGTTTCTTCATCCCCTCGGGCGGCGGCAAGTGGCTGCTCGAAGCGCCCTACGTGATGCAGGCCGCGAACGACCTCAAGGTGCACCTCGGCTGGGCCGTGGAAGTCTACAACGCCGCCGAGGCGCTGCCCAACCTGATCAACCCGTTCTGGATGCTGCCGCTGCTCGGCGTGCTCGCGCTGCGCGCGCGCGACATCGTCGGCTTCACCTTCCTGCAGCTCATCGTGCACGCGCCGCTCGTGCTCTTCCTGCTGTGGGCGCTCGCGTTCACGCTCGAATACCATCCGCCGGTCATTCCGTGAGGGGACTGCACGTGCCGCCGGTTCAGGCCGTCACGCCCCCGTCGATGGCGACCTCGGCGCCGGTGATATAGGCCGCCTCGTCCGACAGCAGAAAAAGCACGAGCGGGGCAACCTCGTCGATCGTGCCGGCGCGCTGCATCGGCACCGACTTGAGGCGCGCCTCGCGCCATTGCGGCGTCCAGCCCTTGAGCATCTCGGTTTCGATCGGGCCGGGGTGCACCGAGTTGACCCTGATGTTGCGCTTGGCAAGGTCCATGGCGGCGGACTTGGTCATGCCGCGCAGCGCCCATTTGGTCGCGCTGTAGGCGAAAGCCTGCGGTGAGCCGCGCAGGCCTGCCGCCGACGAGATGTTGACGATCGAGCCGCCGCCCGACCGTTCCATCGCGGGGACAGCCGCTTTCATGCCGAGAAAAGGGCCGAGCTGGTTGATCCGGATGTGGCGCTCCCACAGCTCGGTATCGGTCTCGAGCAGGGGTTTGGGCTGATAGATGCCCGCATTGTTGACGAGGCCATGCAGGCCGCCGAGCGCTTCGGCGGCCTTGACGGCGTATGCCCAATCGGCCTCGCGCGTGACGTCATGGTGAACATAGATCGCGGCGCTGCCGAGCGCGTTGGCGATCTCACCGCCTTCCTGGTCGAGCACATCGCCGATCACCACCTTCGCACCTTCGGCAACCAGGAGGCGCGCTTCCGCCGCGCCCTGGCCGCGCGCACCGCCGCTGATGAGAACGACCTTGCCGTCGAACCGTGCCATCGTGTCCTCCTTGGTGATTTTTTCAGTTGCGCGAGCGATGCCGGATTATAGTGAACCGAGCGGCCGGCGTTGAGAAGGACAGGAACGCAGCGATGACGATTGGCGTGGGCGGCTCGACCGCCGAGCAGGAGCTCGCCGCAATGGCCTCGATGCGCGGCGACGTGCCGCCGATCGGCGTCGAGGAGCGATTGCGGCGCATTGCCCGCGCGCAGGCGATCATGCGCGAGAAGGGCATCGACGCGCTCTATCTCGACGTCTCCTCGAGCATGCTCTACTTCACGGGCCTCAATTTCCGCCGCACCGAGCGCATGCACTCCGCCGTGCTGCCCGCGCAAGGCGACATCGTCTACGTATCGCCCGCCTTCGAGGTCGCGAAGCTCAAGACCATGACGTCGTTCGGCGACAAGATCGCCGTGTGGCAGGAGGACGAGGACCCGACCGCCGTCGTCACCGAGACGGTGCGCTCGCTCGGGATTGCGCGCGGGGTGATCGCGGTCGACGAGGCAACCCCGTTCTTCACCTTCGACGGGCTGCGCCGGGCCGGCAACAGCTTCACGTTCGTCAACGCGGTCGATGTCACGGCGGGCTGCCGCATGATCAAATCGGAGCACGAGGTCGCCTTGATGCAGACCGCCAAGAACATAACGCTCGCGGCGCACATGGCGGCGGCACGCATCATGCGCGACGGCATCACGACGACCGAGGTGCAGGCTTTTATCGTCGCCGCGCACAAGAAGCTCGGCTCGGAAGGACCGCCGCCGTTCAACGCCGTCCTGTTCGGCGAGGCGACCGCCTTTCCGCACGGCGTGCCCTATCCGCAGACGCTGCATGACGGGGACATGATCCTGATCGACACCGGCGCGCCGGTCGACGGCTATCTCTCCGACATCACGCGGTCCTACGTCTTCGGCACGCCCTCGCGGCGCCAGCGCGACGTCTGGGATCTGGAGAAGGCGGCGCAGGCCGCGGGCTTTGCGGCGGCGAAACCCGGCAACCGCTGCGAGGACATCGACGCGGCGGCGCGCGGCGTCATCACCGGCGCGGGCTTCGGCCCGGGCTATGCCACGCCTGGCCTGCCGCACCGCACCGGCCACGGCATCGGCCTCGACGTGCACGAATGGCCCTATCTGGTGAAGGGCGACCGCACCGTCCTGCGGCCCGGCATGACGTTCTCGAACGAGCCGACCATCTGCATCTACGGCGAGTTCGGCGTGCGGCTCGAGGACCACATGCTGATCACCGAGACCGGTGCGCGCTGGTTCACCCAGCCGGCCCATTCGCTCGACGATCCGTTCGGGCAGGATGTGGGATAGCAAGGGGGCGGCGTTTGACCTTTTGCACGAGGGGTGAAAGCATTTCGCTCCGTGATCGTAGTCTGACCCATCCGCGAGCGCGCAGTCTAACGCCCTCGGGCTAGCGAAAATTCGAATGCGCCTTAACGCGTCCAACCGAGCGGTCTGCGGCGCGAGGTGTGGCGGATGTGGGTAATGTGCACCTCATCTCCGGCGACTGTGTAGAAAATGAAATAGCGCAGCTGGGGCACTACGATCACCCGGGCGTTCGGTTCATCGGCGGCGCGGCCCTCGTAGGGTGTTTCGCCCAGCGCTCGCGCGCGCTCGATAAGACGCGCTACCAGGCGCGAGGCCTCTGCCGGATTGTCCTTGCTGACGTAGGCGTGGATTTGCTGCAATCGGCTTCCGCCGGCCGGGTGAACCGGACCCTCATACGTTCCGGTGCAACTGATAGAAGCGTTCCATTTCGTCGTCTGGAACGAACTCTCCGCGCTGAGCGGCCTGCATACCGGCACGCACGGCCGTGCGCTCCTCGTCAGAAAGACGATACACGCCCGTTCGACGGGCCTCGATCAGGCGCGCTACTTCGACCAGCTCTTCCTGGTCCTCCTCCGGCCAAGCCTCGATGCCCTGGAGCAGCTCTTTGACCTTGTTGCTCATGCATGAATTCTAGCACACACGCGCTGCGCCGCCAGCCGACTCCTTCGGTTGTTCGTCTGCAAAGAGAAGCGTCCCGCCTACTCCGCCGCGAGCGCGCGCGGTTGACGGCATCTGCAGCTTCTCCGACACGTCGACCAGCGCCTCAGCGAGCGCGTCGATCATCGCTTCTCGGGGAACAGCGAGTTCGGGCACTCGCGCCTTGACCGTCGCAGATGCACCGCTATCTTGAATCGTCAAAGGCGAAAAATGAAGATGAGCAACGAGGCCAAGACGCTGATCGAACAAGCCCGCGCTCTGCCGCCGCAGGATCGCATCGCGCTGGTTGAAGACATCCTTGAGAGCCTCGACCCCGCCGATCCCGATATGGATAGGCTGTGGACCTTGGAAGCAAGCGACCGCCTGGCGGCCTACCGCCGAGGTGAGCTTGCGGCCAACGACTTGGCCGTGATTATTGCCAAGTACCGGCCGTGACGGTCCGGTTTCTTGAGCCTCACTCCGCCGCCATCGCCCGCCGGTTGAACGGCAGCTGCAGCTTCTCCCACACGTCGGCCAGAGCCTCGGCAAGCGCGTCGATCATCGCGTCCTCGTGGAACGGCGACGGCGTGATGCGCAGCCGCTCGCTGCCGCGCGGCACGGTCGGATAGTTGATCGGCTGGATGTAGATGCCGTGCTCCTCCAGCAGCAGGTCGCTCGCCGCCTTGCACTGCTCCGCATTGCCGACCAGCACCGGCACGATGTGGGTGTCGCTCGGCATCACCGGCAGGCGCGCGGCGGTCAGCACCGCCTTGGTGCGCGCCGCGCGCTCCTGGTGGCGCTCGCGCTCCCAGCTCGAGACTTTCAGGTGGCGGATAGCGGCAGTTGCCGCCGCGCAGACCGGCGGCGGCAGCGCGGTGGTGAAGATGAAGCCCGGCGCATAGGAGCGCACCGCGTCGATCACGTCGGCGGATCCAGCGATATAGCCGCCGAGACAGCCGAACGCCTTGGCGAGCGTGCCCTCGCAGATGTCGATGCGATGCATCACGCCTTCGCGCTCGGCGACGCCGCCGCCGCGCGGGCCGTACATGCCGACCGCATGCACCTCGTCGATATAGGTCATCGCGCCGTAGCGCTCGGCGAGGTCGCAGATCGTCTTAACCGGCGCGACGTCGCCGTCCATCGAGTAGAGGCCCTCGAACACGATCAGCTTCGGCCGCTCGCCCGCCGCCCGCAGCAACTCCTCGAGATGCGCCATGTCGTTGTGGCGGAAAATCTTCTTTTCGGCCTGCGACTGGCGCACGCCCTCGATCATCGAATTGTGGTTGAGCGCATCCGACAGGATCACGCAGTTCGGCATCAGCTTGACGAGGGTCGAGATGCCGGTCTCGTTCGAGACGTAGCCCGACGTGAAGACGAGGGCGGCTTCTTTCTGGTGCAGGTCGGCGAGCTCGCGCTCGAGCTCGACCAGCGGATGATTGTTGCCCGCGATGTTGCGCGTGCCGCCGGCGCCGGTTCCCATGCGGGTCGCGGTCTCGACCATGGCGCCGATCACCTTCGGGTGCTGGCCCATACCCAGGTAGTCGTTGGAGCACCAGATGACGACGTCGCGCCGGCCCTGCGGCGAATGCCAGATGGCGCGGGGAAAGCGTCCGGCGATGCGCTCGAGATCGGCGAACACCCGGTAGCGGCGCTCGTCGTGCAGGCGGGCGAGCGCACCGGTGAAATATGCACTGTAATCCATCGACCGCCTCCGCGGGCTTTTGCGCATGTCCCGGCGAGGTGGTCACCGGTTCGCCGACAAACAAGGACGTGGCGCTCATCCTGCGCCTAAGCGTACCGGCGAACCTGCCCACGTTCGCCGCCACAGCCGCCAGCTACGAACGAGTTTTAGAAAAGTTCCAGGTGGCTTGTCGAGGTCTTTAACATGGCCCCCCGCCTTGTCATTTTGACGCTGATCAAGGCGTTGACGGATTCTTACCGGCTGGAGCGCCGCAGCGGAGCGGTGGCGCGGGCGAGCCACGCGCGGGTCTTGGCGTCGAGCAGGGGCTCGAGCTCCTTGCGCACGCGCGCGTGATAGGCGTTGAGCCAGGCGATCTCGTCGGCCGTCAGGGTGGCCGGGGCGATCAGCCGGCGGTCGATCGGCGCGCGCGTCAGCGTGTCGAACGCGAGCAGCGGCTTCTCGCCGCCCTCGACCTGCGGGCCCGCGATCGTGAGCACGAGGTTCTCGATGCGGATGCCGTAGGCGCCGGTCTTGTAGTAGCCGGGCTCGTTGGAGAGGATCATGCCGGCCTTGAGCGCGGTGGTGCCGAGCTTGGAAATGCGTGCCGGCCCCTCGTGCACCGACAGATAACTGCCGACGCCGTGGCCGGTGCCGTGGTCGAAATCGAGCCCGGCGGCCCACAGGTGGCTGCGCGCAAAGCTGTCGAGCTGGGCGCCGCTGGTGCCTTCGGGAAAGACCGCGCGCGCGATCGCGATATGGCCCCTGAGCACGCGGGTGAAGCGGTCGCGCATCTCCACGCTCGGCCGCCCGACCGCGACCGTGCGCGTGATGTCGGTGGTGCCATCCTCGTATTGCGCGCCCGAGTCGATGAGAAAGAGGCCGTTCGGCGCGATGCGGCGGTTGCTCTTGCGCGTCACGCGATAGTGCACGATCGCGCCATTGGGGCCGAAACCCGAAATGGTCGGGAACGAGATGTCCTTCAAGCGGCCGGTTTTCTGGCGAAAACCCTCCAGCGCCTCGACGGCGTCGATCTCGGTGAGCTTGCCCTTCGGCGCCTCGCCGTCGAGCCAGGCGAGGAAGCGCGTCACCGCCGCGCCGTCGCGCAGATGGGCGGCGCGCGCGCCCGCGATCTCGGTTGCGTTCTTCACCGCCTTCATCAGCGCGATCGGGTCGGCGCCGCGGCGGATTTTTCCGCCGCTCGCGCCAATCAGGCGGCCGATTGCGTCGGGCGCGCTCGCGCCGTCGAGCCGCACGGTC
>DATBZM010000159.1:0-3461 GCA_036513175.1 Xanthobacteraceae bacterium
AAAAGCCGGCGAGCCGGGCGAGCGCAAAGCCGCTCGCGAGCTGCACCACGACGGCGCTCGCGGTGAAGACCGCGTCGGCGATCACCACTGTGCGCGCGGTCTGCGCGATCGCGCGCGCATCGCCGGTGCGATGCGCCATCCACATGAAGAACGCGATGCCGAGCCCGGTGCCGAACAGCACCGCACTCGAGACGATATGCATGAACCTCAGCGCGAAATAGCCGTCGATCATCGCTCGTCCAGGATCGCAAGGGTGAACACGCAAGCGAGCACGGCGCCTGCGCTCCCTCTCCCCGCTCTTCGCGGGGAGAGGGTTGGGGTGAGGGGCGCTGAGTCGCAGAGAAATACCTCGGCGGCAACGACTCGCTGAGGCGCCCCCTCACCCCGACCCGCCTTCGCCAAGTGGCTACGGCGGGGCAGGCCCTCTCCCGGCCTTGTCCGCCGAAGCTTTAGCGAAGGCGGAACGCGGGGAGAGGGAGCGCGACTTCCGTGCTCACCTCACCTTCCCTGCCCCACGGGAAAGTGGGAGCGCGGGCACCGTGCAAGATGGCAGCAACGCAGACTGCCGAGCCCCTTGGCCGCGCGCAAGCGTTCCGCTAGTTGAAGACTCATGGTTCCGGGTCGCCCCACTCTGCACGAATCGCGTTCATGACGCGCGAGCGCATCATTCCGCTGATCGTCGCGGTCGCGCTGTTCATGGAGAACATGGACTCCACCGTGATCGCGACCTCGCTGCCGGCGATCGCGCGCGACATCGGCACCCAGCCGCTCGCGCTCAAGCTCGCGGTGACGACGTACCTGCTGGCGCTCGCGGTGTTCATCCCGGCGAGCGGCTGGACCGCCGACCGGTTCGGCGCGCGCACGATCTTCCGCGCCGCCATCGCGGTGTTCATGATCGGATCGATCGGCTGCGCGCTGTCGCAATCGCTGCATCATTTCGTCTTCGCGCGCTTTCTCCAGGGCATGGGCGGCGCCATGATGACGCCGGTCGGCCGGCTCGTGCTGGTGCGCAGCATCGACAAGCGCCGCCTCGTCGACGCCATGGCCTGGGTGTCGATCCCGGCGCTGGTCGGCCCCGTGCTCGGGCCGCCGCTCGGCGGCTTCATCACCACGTTCGCCACGTGGCACTGGATCTTCCTCATCAACATCCCGATCGGCCTCGTCGGCATCGTGCTCGCCAGCCGCTATATCGAGGACCTCCGCGCCGAGACGCGCGAGCCGTTCGATGCCGTCGGCATGCTGCTCGCGGGGCTCGGCATCGCCGGCGTCGCCTTCGGGCTCACCACGATCGGGCTCAAAGGATTCCTGCCGCCCAGCCTGGTCGTCGCCATGATCGCGGCGGGCTCGGTGTGCATCGTGCTCTACATGGTGCATGCGCGCCGGACCGCGCGGCCGGTGATCGACCTCTCGCTCTTCCGCCTGCCGAGCTTCCGCGCCGGCGTCGCCGGTGGATTCATCTTCCGCGTCGGCGCCGGCGCGATCCCGTTCCTGCTGCCGCTGATGCTGCAGGTCGGCTTCGGCAAGAACCCGTTGCAGTCCGGCCTGATCACGTTTGCGACCGCGGTCGGCGCCATGAGCATGAAGTCGGCGGTGCCGATGATGCTGCGCCGGTTCGGCTATCGCAACGTGCTCACCTGGAACTCGCTGGTTGCCTCCGCGCTCGTCGCCGCCTGCGCGCTGTTCAGCGCGACGACACCGATCATCATCATGCTGCTCGTGCTGTTCTTCGGCGGCTTCTTCCGCTCGCTGCAGTTCACCAGCGCGATGACGATCGGCTTTGCCGAGATCGAGCCCGACCGCATGAGCCGCGCCACCTCGCTCGCCGCCGTGTGCCAGCAGCTCTCGGTGTCGACCGGCGTCGCGGTCGGCGCGCTCACGGTCGAGCTGGTGGTCGGATTCCACCACGAAGCCGCGATCGGCCCGGGCGACTTCGCCCCCGCGTTCCTGGTGGTCGCCGCCATCTCGGCGCTGTCCGTCTTCATGTTCGCGCGCATGCCGGGGGATGCCGGCGCGGAGATGACCGGGCGTGGCATCACCACGGCGCCTGGGCCGCCCGAGGCGGTCGAAGCGGCCGCGAGCGAGCCGCGCAGCGCCTGAGCGAGTCGTAGGGTGGGCAAAGCGAAGCGTGCCCACCGTCGCGTCCGCGTGGGCACGGCGCTACGCGCCTTTGCCCACCCTACGCTTTACTGCCTGTCGCGAAACCCGGTGGCCAGCACGTAAAGCTCGGCCGAGTCCGAGCGGCTCGCCGCCGGCTTGAGGTGGCGCACGGTGGCGAAATCGCGCTTCAATTCGGCGAGCAGCGCAACCTCGGTGCCGCCCTGCAGCACCTTGCACAGGAAGGTGCCGCCGGGATCGAGCACCTCGCGGGCAAACTGCGCGGCGGTCTCGGCGAGCGCCATGATCTTCAAGTGATCGGTCTTGCGATGGCCGGTCGCGTTCGCGGCCATGTCGGAGAGCACGACGTCGGCCGGCCCGCCGAGCAGCGCCTTGAGGCGCTCGGGCGCATCGTGGCTGAGAAAATCGAGATGCAGGGCGTCGACGCCGGCGATCGGCCCGATTTCCAGAAGATCGATCGCGACCACGCGGCCGCGCCCGGTGTCGGCGCCGACGCGCTTCGCCGCGACCTGGCTCCAGCCGCCGGGCGCGGCGCCGAGATCGACCACGCGCGCGCCGGCTTTGAGGAAACGGTGCTTGTCGTCCATCTCGACGAGCTTGTAGGCGGCGCGCGAGCGAAAGCCGTCCCGCCTGGCGCGCGCGACGTAAGGGTCGTTGAGCTGGCGCTCGAGCCAGAGCTTCGATGCGAGACTGCGGTTCTTGCCGGTGCGCACCCGCACCTTGAGGTCGCGTCCGCTCCCGCGGCTGCCGCGTGTGCTCACGACTCGGCGCTCGAATCGACTCTTGGGTCGTCCCACACGCCGTCGGCGCGCATCATCTCGACCAGCATGCCTTCGCGCAGGCCGCGGTCCGCAACCCGCAGCCGCCGGCACGGAAAGGCGCGGCGGATCGCTTCGAGAATGGCGCAGCCGGCGAGCACGAGGTCGGCGCGCTCCGGCCCGATGCAGGCATTGGCGACGCGCTCCGCGTACGACATGGCGAGCAGCCGCTCGACCACCTCGGTCACCTCGCGGTCGTCGAGCCAGCAGCCGTCGACGCGGCGGCGGTCGTAGCGCGGCAGCTCGAGAAAGACGCCCGCGATCGTCGTCACGGTGCCGGACGTGCCGAGCATGTGCATGCGCGACATGTCGCCGCCATGCGCGGCGGCAAACTCGGCGATGCGCTGCGCGACCTCCTCGACCATGGCCGCGAATATCGCGCGCGTGACCTCGTGGCCGCCGTAGCGCTCGGCGAGCGTCACGACGCCGAGCGGGATCGACACCCAGCCCTCGATGCGCGGCACCGGCGGCCCGCGCGGCGTCGGCGCGCAACGCCCGAGCCGGACCAGCTCAGAGGAGCCGCCCCCG
>DATBZM010000160.1:0-17087 GCA_036513175.1 Xanthobacteraceae bacterium
GTCGTGCAATCCGCCATCGGGAGCGGAATTTCGGTCATCGTCGTGGCGCCGGCGCAGGCCGCAACGCCGACGCTGCTTGTCGCCCCGGACGACGGCGAGCTGGCATGGCCGATCGCCGCCGATCTTGCGCCCAAGCCGCTCGGCGACGACCTGCGCGATCTCGTCGCGCGGATCGTCTCGCCGCCCGCCGGCGACGACATGCATCTTGCGCTCCTCGACCTGTTCGACGAGCGCGCCGACCAGCGCAGCGTGCGGTTCGAGTACCAGCTTCTGCTCGAGATTTTCGGCGTGGCGCCACGCAAGCCTGCGGCGCCCGCGCACGGCGAGGCTCCGGCTCAGCCCGTCCGTGTCGAAGCGCCCGTCGCGCCACTCGGCCGCGATATCGCGGCCATTCTCCAGCTGATCGACGATCTCGCCGGCCACTATGGGCGGCTCTACCGATCGAGCACGGTGACGCAGATCCTGTTCAATATCGTGGCGGCCTTTCTGTCCGCGCTCGCGCTGATCTACCTGCCGACGCTCGCCGGCGTCACGCTCGTCGTGTCGGTCGGCGCGAACGGACTTGTCCTGTTCGATGCAAAAGTGCGGGCCGCGCAGCGATGGCACGAACGGTGGCTCGACTATCGGGTGATTGCGGAGCGGTTGCGCTGCCTGCAGTTCCTGCAGCCGCTCGGCCAGGGATTGAGAGGTACAGAGCAATCGGTGGCGCGACGCGGCCCGTCATGGGTCGACTGGTACGTGCGCCGCTTGCAGCGTGCGCTCGCGCCGCCGCACGGCGTCATCGCCGACGCGGATCTGGCGCATCTGGTCCGACAACTCGCCGAGGGCGAAGTGCCGGGGCAAATCAAGTATCACAACGGCGCGTTTCGCCAGCTCGGGACGCTCGATCGACGGCTCGCGCTTGCCGCCCGCGTGTCGCTCATTGCCGCGATCGTGGCGGCCGGCGCATTCATGGTGTCCGCCTATCTCGGCGGCGGCGCCGATCAGGTTCCCTGGCACTCGATCGCCTGGGTCCTGGTGTTCGTGCTACCGGCCGCGGCGGGGGCATTCACGGCGATGCGGGCAGGCGCGGATCTCGCCTTGCTCGCCGAACGATCGGCGACCACGGCCGCGGCCTTGACCGAGTTGCAAGGCGTCATCCGCGCGACGCCCATGACGTACGACCGCGCCGCCATCGCGGCCACGCGGGTCGCCGGTCTCATGAGCGCGGAATTGTCGGAGTGGCGGTTCGTGTTCGAGAGCCGCCGCGCGCGCACGCGCCGTGCCAATGCGGCGGCGGCGCGCGCTCGTCGCTGAGCGGAAGCCGCCATCCTCGATCGTCGGTCAGGCGCTGCGGTGGCCGGGCTGCGCCAATAGTCCAGACTGCGTCTTGCCATATATATCCATATTCACGATATTGTTTGCCATATGAAGACGACCCTGAACATCGACGATACCGTCATGGCCGAGCTCAAGCGCGAGGCCGCGCGGCAAGGGCGTACGATGTCGGAGTTGGTGGAAACTGCCCTAAGACTGATGCTGCGTGCGCAACGAAAACCGGCTAAGCTTCTGCCACTACCCACGTTCAAGTCGGGCACGCTCGTCGACATCTCGGATCGAGAGGCACTATACCAGGCAATGGAAGGCCGGTAGTGCTGGTCGTCGACACGAACGTCCTCGTCTACGCAGCTGCAACCGAGTCGCCGCACCACGCGCCGTGCCGCGAGTGGCTTGTTCGGCGCCGCACTCGACCCGACGCCTGGTAGTTCCCGCATCACGCCTTCGCGTCGTGCGTGGCGCCCTCGTACTTGCGGCGAAGCTGCTCGGGCGTGAGATAGCGCTGCTCGATCGCTTCGAGCTCGGACACGCCGACGAGCGCGTTGAGCTCCTCGAACGACACCAGCAGATCGGGGCGGTCGACCGCCTCGCCGGTGCGCAGCGACTCGCCGAGCGCCGCCATCGCGTTCTTCATGCCTTTGACCGCCGCTGCCGTGAGCAGCCGCGGATAGATCACCACGGCGACGCCGAGCTCCTGCAGCTGGCGCGCCGACAAGAGTGGCGTCGTCGAGCGCCGGCGGATGCCGAAGCCCATGTTGACGCAGACCGGCTTCGACACATTACGGGTGACCGTCGCGATATGCTCGGTCGTGAGCACCGCGTCCGCGAACAGGAGATCGGCGCCCATCTCGGCATAGAGGTTGAGCCGGCGGATCGCCTCGCCGATGCCGTGCGTCGCCAACGCATCGGTGCGCGCCATGATGACCATATCGGGATCGATCCGCGCGTCGGCGGCGGCGCGAATTTTCTCCGCCCCTTCCTCGGCCGAGATGACTTCCTTGCCCTTCATGTGGCCGCAGCGCTTCGGCCAGACCTGATCCTCGATCATCAGCCCGGCAAGCCCCGCCTGCTCGAAGGCGCGCATCGTAAAGTGCACATTCACGGCGTTGCCGTAGCCGGTGTCGCCGTCGGCCAAGAGCGGCAGATCGCAGCACGCCGCAAAGGCGCGGCAGGCGCGCAGGTTCTCCTCGAGCCCCATCACGCCCTGATCCGCCCAGCCGAGGCCGGCCTCGCTGATGCCCGCGCCGGAAACGAAGCCCGCCGCAAAGCCGGACGCCGCAACGAGCCGGGCGCTAAAGCCGTCGAAGACGCCCGGCAGGACCAGGATCTCCGGCGCATGGATGAGGTCGCGCAGCTTGCGGGCCTTGGTGTCTGGAGCCTTGGTCATGTGTTCTCTCCGGGTCAGTGGATGGCGAGGCCGAGCCGCTCGGCGACCTCGTGCAAGGCGTCGTACTCGCGCGCAATCATCTCTTTCGTCTCTTTCGGATCGTGCGTGCCCGGCGCCGTGCCGTTGCGCGCCATGGCGGCAAGGACGGCCGGCGCCTGCGCGGCCTCGCGATAGGCGCGATAGAGGGTGTCGACGATGTCGCGCGGGAGCCCCTGCGGGCCGATCAGGGCGTACCACAGCCCGACGTCGAGTCCCTTGGCGCCGACGGCGTCGAGGCCGGACGCCTGCGGCGCCTGTGGATTGTCGGCCCCCGAGGTCAGCAGCAGGCATTTGGCGGTGCCGTTGTTCATGTAGGGCAGGATCGGCTGGAGCGAGCCGCCGAAGATATCGACCTGGTGGCCGAGAAAGCCCTGCAAGGTCTCGCCCGACCCTTTGAACGGAACCGCGACCTGCTTGATGCCGAAATGGGCGAAGATGCGCTCGGCGGCGAGTTGCATCGTGCCGCCGGCGCCGTCGTTGCCGTAGGTGTATTTGCCTGGATTGCGCTTGAGCTGCTCGAGGAACTCCTTGGCGTTGCTCGCCGGAAAATCCGGCGCGACGCACATCACGTAAGATGCGTAGCCGATCTCGATGATTGGCGTGTAGGAGTCGCGCGTGTAGGAGACCTTCGTGGTGTTGGGCGTCGTCGTCAGCGGTCCATTCCACGCAAAGCCCAGCGTGTAGCCGTCGGGATTGGCGCGCGCCACGAAGCCGGTGCCGATCGTGCCGCCGGCGCCCGGCCGGTTCTCCACGATCACGCTGGCGTGCAGGATCGGCTCGACAGCCTGGGCGGTGAGCCGCGCCAGCGTATCGGCGCCGCCGCCGGGCGGCGTCGGCACGATCACCCGGATCGGGCCCTTCGGATAGTCCGCGGCGCGCACGCCCGCCGCGAAACCCATGAGCGCCGCGAGGCTGAGAAAGGCCGCTGCGAGCCGGCGCGTGATGGTCATCGATTCCTCCCGACCTCGCACGTCATTTCGTGATGTAGAGGTCCTTGCGCCAGCGGTCCTTGAAGATGCCGATCACGTCGAGCTGATCGACGTAGTAGAGGATCTTGCCCTCGATCGTGGTCGGGAAGGTCGGCGCCTGCGGCGAATGCGTCAGCAGCACATGGACGACCGGGTCGGGAACACCGTGGCGCAACGCGAGATGCGCCGCCCAGAACGCGTGCGGATATTGGCGGCTCAACTCGGTCGCGATGGCGCGGCCGTCCGGCCCCGGCGCGGATTCGACCACCTTGCTCGCGTCCTGCAGCACGGCGGCGGCGATCAGGTGGTCGCGGTTCACCTTGACGCCGTGGTGCTTTTCGAACGCGTCGGCGACGGCAATTGCCATGTCGAGGACGCACTGGTTGTGCGGCAGCGTCGGGTACGGGATCTCGAGCGAGGTCGGCACGTCCTCCATCCGCCGCCACGCGCTCATCGCCCACAGCTCCTGCCAGACCGCGTCCACTGCGCCCCGCAGCTTCGCGTCGGCGATCTGCTCGACGGCGGGAAACATCGCCGCGACATCGATAGGCTGCTTCACCTCGTCGTTGCGCTGGTCCATGCGCGTTCCTTCCTGGCGGCGGCCGGTCGGCACGCCCGCCTCCTGGCCTCTTGATTTTCAAACGGCGGCTCGGAACGTCATAGCGACGGCGGCGCTCGCGGGCCACGAGCGAATTGTCTTCCGACCTATTCGCCACGCGCAAGCCTGCGGCGTCACCTGCAGGATTCCTCGCTAGAAGTCGAAGAAGCGCGTGAATTCGAGCGGAAGGTGTGGATACCCGATTGCTTCGGCGCTGGCGCGCCTCGCAATGACCATGAAAGTCGGCGCTACCGCGGCGGACGTCAATTCGCCCCGTCGAGCAGCCGCCGCGCAATCACCTGCGCCTGGATCTCCGCCGCGCCCTCGAAGATCGACAAAATACGCGCGTCGCACAGGATGCGCGAGATCTTGTATTCGAGCGCGAAGCCGTTGCCGCCGTGGATCTGCACGGCATTGTCGGCGGCCGCCCAGGCGACGCGGGCGGCCAGGAGCTTCGCCATGCCGGCCTCGAGGTCGCAGCGGCGGCCCTTGTCCTTCTCGCGCGCCGCATAATAGGTGATCTGGCGCGCGATCATGATCTCGACCGCCATCATGGCGATCTTGTCGGAGACGCGCGGGAAGGCGACGATCGGCTGGCCGAACTGCACGCGGCTCTCGGCGTATTTCATCGCCTCTTCCATCGCGGCCTGGGCGACGCCGATCGCGCGCGCCGCGGTCTGGATGCGCGCCGACTCGAAGGTCGCCATCAGCTGCTTGAAGCCCATGCCCTCGACGCCGCCGAGCAGGTTCTCGGCCTTGACCTCGAAGCCGTCGAAGGCGATTTCGTACTCTTTCATGCCCCGATAGCCGAGCACCTCGATCTCGGTGCCCGACATGCCTTCGGCCGGAAACGGATCGGCGTCGGTGCCGCGCGGCTTTTCCGCGAGCAGCATCGAGAGGCCCTGATAGCCGGGCTCCTTCGGGTTGGTGCGCACCAAGAGCGTCATCAGGTCGGCGCGCACCGGATGCGTGATCCAGGTCTTGTTGCCGTGCACCTTGTAGACGTCGCCCGCGCGCGTCGCGCGCGTGCGCAGCGAGGCGAGATCGGACCCAGTGTTCGGCTCGGTGAACACCGCGGTCGGCAGCGCCTCGCCGGTCGCGATCTTCGGCAGCCACTTGCGCTTCTGCTCGTCGGTGCCGCTGCCGAGGATGAGCTCGCAGGCGATCTCGGCGCGGGTGCCGATCGAGCCGACGCCGATATAGCCGCGCGAGAGCTCCTCGGAGACGACGCACATCGATTCCTTGCCGAGCCCCATGCCGCCGTAATCCTCCGGCAACGTGAGCCCGAAAACGCCGAGCTCGCCCATCTGCGACAGCGTCTCGAGCGGGATGTAGCTGTTGGTGCGGTGCCACTGATGCGCCTGCGGCACGACCTCGCTGTCGGCGAAGCGCCGCATCTCGTCGCGGATCTGCTCGAGCGTGTCCTCGAGCAGGCAATCGCCGACGGTGGCGGCGTGCTGCTCGCGCATCAGCTCGACCAGGCGGGCGCGGTTCGCCGCCGAATTGCCGGCCATGACCGCCTCGGCAAAACCCGGCGTCACCCGGGCGGCGATCCTTGCCGCACCGAGCCCGATGTCGGAAAGCCGCACGATCTCGCCCTGGCTCATCGGAATGCCGCCGAGGATCTGGGCAAAATATTCGGCGACGCCGATGCGGACGATCAGCTCCTCGGTCTCGCCGAGCCGCCCGGCGTCGCGCGCGCGCGCCGCATAGGCCGCGAGCTGGCGCAACGCCTGCACGTAAGTCGCGAGCCAGGCGAGGCCGTGCGCGGCACGCTGCTCGCGGTCGAGCATGCGCGACACGGCGCGGCCGTCCACCGAAACGCGCGCGCGCAGCTCGATGGTCGCATCAGCCAACAGCGCCTGGGCGGCGGCAGCCGCCTCCTGCGCGAGCACGACCAGGCCGCCTTCGGCCTGGGCTTGTGTTTGGGCGACGGGCATCGACCCCCTCCGTGCAAGAACCGCGCCCAGGCCCCGGCCGCCGGCGCGCCACCTCCACTATGCGTGCAGTGCACAAATTTGCCAACCCGCCGTTTGGCAACGGTGGATTTGCCGTTGCGACCATTTTCGGCCTCGGAAGGGTCGAACCGGCGGCGCCGCGACTTATTTTGACGGCGGTCAGCCAAGCTGGTGTATGTCGGCGCATGATCTTGTTCGAAAACCGCGATCAAACCCGGGCCGATCGCGGGACGGGCTCATTCGGGCTCATGCGCCGCGCCCTGCGAATTCGCCCGGTGCGCTTCCTGCGCCGCTCTGTCGCTACCGCCTATGCGGCCTATGACGCTTTCGTGCGCGACGACGGCTGGGCGATCGCCAGCCACATCTCGCTCACGACCCTGATGTCGCTGTTTCCGTTCCTGATTTTCGTCACCGCATTGACCGGCTTCCTCGGCACGCAATCGCTCGCCGACCAGGTCGCCAAGCTCCTGCTCGAGGCCTGGCCGCCGGAGGTCGCCGCCCCGATCGCGGCGCAGATCACCAGCGTGCTGACCCGCAGCCACGGCGACCTGCTCACGTTCGGCGTCGCGCTCGCGCTTTATTTTTCCTCGAGCGGCGTCGAAAGCCTGCGCATCGGCCTCAACCGCGCCTATGACCAGATCGAAGGGCGGCCATGGTGGCTGCTGCGCCTCGAATCGATCGGCTACGTGCTGGTCGGCGCGGCCGCGCTGATCGCCCTGTCGTTCCTCATCGTCGGCGCGACCGGCGGATTGGACATGCTGGTCGCGCGCGCCCCCTGGCTCGCGCCGATCGAGAAGAGCTTCACGTTCTGGCGCTACGTGATCGCGACCGGCGTGCTCGTGGTCGCCCTCGCGCTAGTGCACAAATGGCTGCCGGCGGGCCGCCGGCGCATCGTCGATATCATGCCCGGCATCATGGTGACGCTGCTTCTGTGGATCCTCACCGGCGTCGGCTTCGGCCGCTACCTGGCGAAATTCGCCGGCAACTACGTCTCGACCTATGCCGGGCTCGCCTCCGCGATGGTGGCGCTGGTGTTTCTCTATTGGACGGCCGCGATCTTCGTCTACGGCGGCGAGCTCAACGACGCGATCAGGAAGGCGAGGCGAAGCAAGGTAAACGGAGATGCGGACGATGCTTCAAAGTCCCCTGCAAGCTCGAAATTGAATCCGCCGCGCGGATTTACTTGAATTCGTTGCGGCGATCGAGCTCGAATCCGCGACATCGAGGCTATGCGCCCGAATTTGTCCGGAATGGCTTACCGCCGGTTACGCAAAAAGACGGCCCACCGTAGGTAACGATCGAGCTTGAAATATTGCAACACGCCGACCGGTGCTTGTCCAAAACACAATCGTACGGCACGCGAGCGCGACGTGAAACTGGCCTTCAAAATTGTCCTAGGTAATTGTGCATATTGCACCTCGTACACAAAATTGCAGGCTTTTCCAGGATGCGGCTGAATCTGATTCGGATATGGCCCGCGTCTGATTAGTCTTAGGTATCCCGAAACGCGCGTATGAGAGCCGCTTGCTGCGCACCTTAGGCGAGCTCACGGACGCGGCATACGCGCACCGACTAAACTCGCTCCAAAGCACCGACTGGAAATCACACTCAGACACGAAACCGAAAGGCGCCGAGGAATGTGAGGCGCCGACCAACCTTGAGAAGGAGGGGGACCATGAACAGAGTCACCAAGCTTGCGTTCCTTTTGTCTATCCCGATGGCTGCCTCAGCGCTATCGCACCCGACGTTTGCCGCCACGCTCGAGGAGCGGACCTTGGCGCGGCTCGATGCCCTGGAACGCGAAAATGCCGCGCTCAAGCAGCGCCTCGAGCGCGTCGAGCGCTCGGCCGCAACGTCCAGGCATGCCTTGCCGCCGCCCGGTCAGCCGACCGGATTGGGAGCACTCGGCACGAGCGCAGCCTTGGATGCCCACGCGCGATACGACAGAGCACCTCTGATCCTTAAAGGCCCGGTCGAGGTCGAACCGTGGAGCCCGCCACACCACGTCGAGGTCAGCGGGTCGCTGTTGTTCCTGCAGCCCGGCTCCGGCGATCTCGAATATGCGACGCTGGTGACCCCTCTACCGCTGCCGACGCCCAATTGGGCCAATCAGTCGATCAGCCCGGGCTTTACTCCTGCCTTCAGCGTAGGCCTGCGCTACATCCCCAACGCATCCAACGACATCCGGTTGAATTGGACGCACCTGAGCTCCAGCGCCAGCGCATCCGTCGTCGGCTCGCCGACGCAAATGGTGGGGCCACCTTTTGAAATCGGCCCGACCGCGTCCGTTTACCAGATCGGGCATGGCAACGTGAGCTTCGCCTACGATTCGGTAAACCTGGATGCCGGGCATACCTTTTGTGCCGACTGCGCCTTCCAATTCCGGGTCTTTGGCGGCGTGGAAGTCGCGCGTATCAACCAGACTCTGCAGGGGAGTTTCGCAAGCTTGGACGGCCTGACGACCGCCTCGAATACCACCAACTCGTCGTTTACGGGCGCGGGGCCGCGTCTGGGGCTGAAAGGTCAGTACGTCGTGGGCAACTTCGCGTTCTTCGGTGAGGGCGCCGTGGCCGGTTTGATCGGTATATCGAAGGCAAGCATCGACTTTTCAGCCAACTCGACAGCGGCGCCCGGGCTCGCCCAGCCCAACAACCAGTCGCTGACATCGCCCAACGCCACGCAGGTAGTCCCGAGCTTCCAGAGCAAGCTCGGCACCACCTATGCTTTTGCGCCCAACAGCTATGGACAGTTCAAGGTCGAGGCGGGTTATCAGGCGGCGATCTACATGGACGCCGTCAATCAGTATGCGCTGAGCCAGGTGGCGGTGCCTCCCGCCCCGGCAAGCGTGGGAGTCTTCCTGGCGACGGCGGAACATCTTCACAACAACTTCACGAGCCAGGGCCCCTATCTGACGGCGAGCTGGGCGTTCTAGAGCATGATCCCGAAAAGGCCTGCCCCGGACTTGATCCGGGGTGGAAACCGGTTTTCGGGCACGATCATGCTCCAACGAAAAATCTGGACCCTCGTCCGATTCAAGTGAATTGGATGAGGGTCTAGGACGGCGTTGCGGCCGCCTCGATAACGTCATCGAGCGTGCGCAGGCCCGGCCGCGGCGAATTGACCAGCACCGCCATGTTGCCGGGCTTGTGCTGGTTCTTCCACATCATCTGATGAGCGAGCGGGATCTTGTCCCAGGGAAACACCTCGCTCATGCAGGGATCGATGCGGCGGTCGAGCACGAACTGGTTGGCGGCGCTCGCCTGCTTGAGGTGGGCGAAATGCGAGCCCTGCACGCGCTTCTGCCGCATCCACACGTAGCGCGCATCGAACGTGATGTTGTAGCCGGACGTGCCGGCGCAGAAGACGACCATGCCGCCGCGCTTCACCACCAGGCAGGACACCGGGAAGGTCGCCTCGCCGGGATGCTCGAACACGATATCGACGTCGCGCTTGCCGGTGATGTCCCAGATCGCCTTGCCGAACTTGCGCGCTTCCTTCACCCAGGCATCGTATTCGGGCGAATTGACCTTGGGCATCGCGCCCCAGCAGTTGAAATCCTTGCGGTTGATGGCGCCCTTGGCGCCGAGCTGCATGACGTAGTCGCGCTTTGTCTCGTCCGAGATGATGCCGATCGCGTTCGCCCCTGAGGCGGCCGCGAGCTGCACGCCGAACACGCCGAGGCCGCCCGAGGCGCCCCAGACGAGAACATTGTCGCCCGGCTTGAGCGTATGCGGCGGATGGCCGAACAGCATGCGATAGGCGGTCGCGAGCGTGAGGGTGTAGCAGGCCGCTTCTTCCCAGGTGAGGTGCTTCGGCTTCGGCATCAGCTGACGCGACTGCACGCGGCAGAACTGCGCGAACGAGCCGTCCGGCGTCTCGTAGCCCCAGATGCGCTGCGAGGGCGAGAGCATCGGATCGCCGCCGTTGCAGTCCTCGTCGTCGCCGTCGTCCTGATTGCAGTGGACGATCACGTCGTCGCCGACCTTCCATCGCCGCACCTTCGGGCCCACCGCCCAGACGATGCCGGAGGCGTCGGAGCCCGCGATGTGGAAGGGGTTCTTGTGCACATCGTGCGGCGAGATCGGGATGCCGAGGCCGGCCCACACACCGTTGTAGTTGACGCCGCCGGCCATGACATAGACCAGCACTTCGTCCTCGCCGATGCGCCAGGTCGGCAGCACCTCGAGCTGCATCGATGATTCGGGCGGTCCGTGGCGCTCCTTGCGGATCGCCCAGGCGTGCATCTTCGCCGGCACATGGCCGAGCGGCGGCACCTCGCCGAGGGCATAGAGATCCTTCGGCTCGCTCGAGGCGGGCGTCTTGAGTTGAGTCACGGAAGCCATTGCGGTCCTCCCTGGGGGCGGACGACGTAGTCCCGGCCGGGTCAGTGTGCCCCATAACATGCTGCGGTGCAACAATCGCGGCGCGGCTTAAAGGTTCCGCAAGGGAGGCAAGGCTAGTTGTGGCGGGACGCCGATTTCTGGATCCCGACGTGACCGCCCTCGACACCACCGCGCCGCCCCTCGCGCCGACCGATCCGCGCCGGCTGATCGCCGTGGTCGGGATCGCGATCTTGCTCGCCGAGCTGGTCTTCCTCGCCGGCGCGTACTTCCAGGGCTTCTTCATCGCGGACAAATCCGGCCACGGCATCGCCAACGACTTCGTCAACGTGTGGGCGGCGGGCCGCCTCGTGCTCGATGGCCACGCGGCGCAGACGTACGACTGGACGATCCACCGGCAAATGCAGGAAGCCGCGGTCGGCCACGCCTTTTCCGGCGCCTACCGCTGGCACTATCCGCCGCCGTTCCTTTTCGCGGCGGCCCTCGCCGCGATGCTGCCATACGTGCCCGCCGGCCTCGCCTGGCTCACGGCAACTGGCGCGCTTTACGCGGCCGCGATCCGCGGTATCGTCGGCGACCGCGCCGGCTGGCTGTTCGCGCTCGGCTTTCCCGGCGCGCTATGGAACGTCACGGCGGGACAGAACGGATTTCTCACCACCGCGCTGATCGGCGGCGCGCTCGGCCTCTTGCAGCGCCAACCGGTGCTCGCCGGATGCTGCCTCGGCCTGCTCACCTACAAGCCGCAATTCGGCGTGCTGTTTCCCCTCGTGCTGATCGCGAGCGGGCGCTGGCGCGCTTTCTTCGCCGCCGCCGCGACGGCCGTCGCGATGGCGGCGCTGTCCTGGCTCGCCTTCGGCAGCGCGCCGTGGCTCGCCATGGCGCAATCCCTGTCGACGGCAAATCAACTCGTCCTCGCCGACGGCGGCATGGGCTGGGGCAAGCTGCAGAGCCTGTTCGGCCTCGTGCGCGCGCTCGGCGGCGGCGAGACGCTCGCCTGGCTCGCCCAGGGCGGGCTCGCGGTTGCGATCGCGGCGGCGCTCGTGTGGCTGTGGCGCAGCGATGTGCCGTTCTGCCTCAAGGCCGCGGGGCTCGCGGTCGGCACCGTGCTGGTGACGCCGTATGTGTTCGCCTATGACCTCGTGGTCCTGGCGGTAGCGGTCGCGTTCCTGCTGCGGATCGCATTGGGCCACGGATTCAAGCAGCTCGAAGGATATGCGCTTGCGGCGTCCGGCGCCCTGCTGCTGAGCTACATCGTCGCCACCACGCAGGTCGGGTTCATCGCGAGCCTGATCGTCGCTGTGCTGATCGGATGGCGCGTCCGCGATGCTGCGCGCGCCGGCATGACTCCCGCCGGCAACAGCCGGCCGAATTCGGCGAGGCCCCCCTCGCGGTCGGCTGACACGCCGGTCGAGCCGCGATAACGTCCCTGGGTGCCGGACCGGGTCCGGCGCTTATGGGGAGGGAGCCTACATGACACTTGAAACAATCATCATCTGGCTGATCGTCGGCGCGATCGCAGGCTGGCTTGCCGGTCAGGTCGTGCGCGGTGGCGGCTTCGGACTCGTCGGCGATATCATCGTCGGCATCATCGGCGCAATCATCGCCGGGTGGCTGCTGCCGCGCCTCGGAATCGTGATCGGCACCGGCATCATCGCCGCGATCATCGACGCCTTCATCGGCGCCGTGATCCTGCTGATCATCCTGCGGCTCGTCAAACGGGCTTGACGCACTCGATCAAAGTTTCGCGTCATGATCGCCCGTCCCGTTCGTGACGGGCGATTACGATTGTGCTATTGCGGCGCGCGCAGGCGTCCCGCACAATCCACGCGCGGCCGGGACGCCGCATGGGGAGTGTCTACATGCTCGACGCGCATAGTCTGATTGTCGTTCTCCTGATCGGCCTCGTCGCCGGCTGGCTCGCCGCCAAGATCGTCGAGGGATCCGGTCTCGGCATCATCGGCGACATCATCGTCGGCATCATCGGCGCCTATATCGGCCGCTGGCTCCTGGTCAACCAGCTGCACATCCAGATCGGCGGCGGCCCGGTCGTCAGGGATATCGTCACCGCCACCATCGGCGCTGTGGTTCTGCTGCTCTTGATCAGGCTCATCAGGCGGATCTGACCGGCGCGCCGGCGCCGAATTTCGCCATTTGCCAGCGCGCCTTTCGCAGTGCACAATAGGCTTGCCGGGCGGTTCACATACCGAACTCGGGCTTGCCCGAGCTCGGCACGTGCAGTGCGCAGGTCGGCCAGGCCTGCGTGCGGAGGAGCCTTTGAGCGAAGCACCAGCGCTGGGCGACACGCCACCACGCGACAAGGCACAACGCGATAAGCCTTGGATCTTCCGCACCTATGCGGGCCACTCCACAGCGCAGGATTCGAACGCGCTCTACCGCAAGAATCTCGCCAAGGGGCAGACCGGCCTCTCGGTCGCCTTCGATCTGCCGACGCAGACCGGCTACGACAGCGACCACGCGCAGGCGAAGGGCGAGGTCGGCAAGGTCGGCGTGCCGATCTGCCACCTCGGCGACATCCGCGCGCTGTTCGAGGACATCCCGCTCGACGCGATGAACACGTCGATGACCATCAACGCCACCGCGGCGTGGTTGATGGCGCTCTATGTCGCGCTCGCCGACGAGCAGGGCGTTTCGCGCGGCGCGCTGCAAGGCACGACGCAGAACGACATCATCAAGGAATATCTCTCGCGCGGCACCTACGTGTTTCCGCCGGCGCCCTCGATGCGGCTCACCCAGGATACGATCCTGTTCGCGGCGCGCGAGATGCCGAAATGGAATCCGATGAACGTGTGCTCCTACCACCTGCAGGAGGCGGGCGCGACGCCCGTGCAGGAGCTCGCCTTTGCGCTCGCGACCGCGGTCGCGGTGCTCGACAAGGTGAAGGCCTCGGGCGAGGTGCCGGATGAGGAGTTCGGCGGCGTCGTCGGCCGCATCTCGTTCTTCGTCAACGCGGGCCTGCGCTTCGTCACCGAGCTGTGCAAGATGCGCGCCTTCGCCGAGCTGTGGGACGAGATCACGGGCGAGCGCTACGGCGTCGCCGACCCGAAGCACCGGCTCTTCCGCTACGGCGTGCAGGTCAACTCGCTCGGCCTCACCGAGCCGCAGCCCGAAAACAATGTCGCGCGCATCCTCATCGAGATGCTCGCCGTGACGCTGTCGCGCCGCGCGCGAGCGCGCGCGGTTCAATTGCCGGCGTGGAACGAGGCGCTCGGCCTGCCGCGGCCGTGGGACCAGCAGTGGTCGCTGCGGCTGCAGCAGATCCTCGCCTACGAGACCGATCTCCTCGACTACGGCGACATCTTCGACGGCTCGGCCGAGATCGACCGCAAGGTCGCCGAGCTCAAGCGCGAGGCGCGCGAGGAGCTCGCCCGCATCGACCAGATGGGCGGCGCGGTCGTGGCGATCGACACCGGCTACCTCAAGCAGCAACTGGTCGAGTCGAACACCCGGCGCATCGAGGCGATCGAGCGCGGCGAGCAGACCGTGGTCGGCGTCAACCGCTTCGTCGAGACCGAGGAATCGCCGCTCTCCACCGGCACAGATTCGATCCTCACGGTGGCGGATCACGTCGAGAGCGAGCAGATCGCGCGGCTCAAGGCGTGGCGGACAGCGCGCGACGACAAGGCCGTCAAGGCGGTGCTCGCCGATCTCGCCCGCGCCGCAGGCGCGGGCCACAACATCATGCCGGCCTCGATCGCCTGCGCCAAGGCGGGCGTCACCACCGGCGAGTGGGGCGCGGTGCTGCGGCAGAGCTTTGGCGAATACCGCGCGCCGACCGGGGTGGGTCGCGGCATGCGGAACGACTCGGCCGGCCTCGACGACCTGCGCGCGGAGGTCGACCGCGTGTCGAAGAAGCTCGGCCGGCGGATGAAGTTCCTGGTGGGCAAGCCCGGGCTCGACGGACACTCGAACGGCGCCGAGCAGATCGCGGCGCGCGCGCGCGACGCCGGCATGGACGTGGTCTATCAGGGCATCCGTCTCACGCCGGCCGAGATCGTGCAGGCGGCGAGCGACGAGGACGTGCACGTGGTCGGGCTCTCGATCCTCTCGGGCTCGCATCTGCCGCTGGTGAAGGACGTGGTCGCGCGCCTGCGCGAGGCCGGGCTCGACGAGGTGCCGGTCGTCGTCGGTGGCATCATCCCGCCCGAGGATGCGCGCGCGCTCAAGCAGTTCGGCGTCGCCGCGGTCTACACGCCGAAGGATTTCGAGCTCAACCGCATCATGAGCGACCTGGTGCAGATCGTGGATAAACCCCGAAGCGGGCAATGAACTTGGTGGCGTAGACCTTGACGCCAACGCGGTCGAGGCTTGCGCCCGTCACACTTTGGTTGCAGCGTATCGATCCTGCCGCTATAAGCTGAAGGTCTGCGATTTGCGCGGATGGGGTACGCAAATGGTTGATCCGAGGAATGCCCGCGAAGTGGCAATTGACCTCGAGGGGTTCAAAACCGCAACCGAGTGGCGCATTGACCTCCTGCTAAAATTGGGAGGAATGCTGATAGCGTTGGTGATCGGAATTGCAGGTGGGGGCTACGCGATTTATTCACAAATCGGAAACGTACGAACCGATGTCGAAGTCATTAAAAAAGAAGTCGAGGTCATCGACGCGCGTACAAGGAAGCTGGAAGCGAACTCTGACGAGGGCGCCAAGTCAAGTGAGCGAATTGAGGCATCCCTCTCCCGTCTCGAGGGGCAACGGGCCGCACCGACACCTAAGGCCGATTCATTCGTGCCGTTGGCACTCACTGTAGGCGACAACCGCATTATTCAGGAATTGTTGGGATTGAGGTCCCGGATCTCGGGGCCGCCCAATTTCAAGCTAGGCGACTGGGTTCCGACGACGAGCACGAAGCCGCTACCGGACCAACTCATAGCGAAATTGCCCAAATTGAAAGAGGTCAGCTATTTGATCGACTCCAATGGTTGGGCGATCTTGGCCGACACGCGAGGCCGCGTAGTCGCGGTTGTCGGGCCGTTGATAGGTTCCACAGGATGATGGTTCGCTACTATTCATCGCAAGCGATGCTGATTTCGGAGCGAGAAAGCAACCAACCCCAGCGCTGCACTAGCGCCCACTGTAACGCCGGCCAATGTGATGAGTGAGACCAGCCGCGCGGTTAAAAATCCCAACAGTCCTCCCACTAGGCTGCCGTAAGTAGCAAGCATCGCCAGCACAAAAATCACGTCAATTGTCCGACATGACATCGCTCGCAATTTCATGGCGCGGGCCTTCTCTTGCTCCGCAGCAGTACTTGACGACGCGAGTGCCTTCTCCTGGCTCGTCATGATCGTGAACCGATATGGTTAACGATCTGTAACCGCCGATCCTGTCCGTATGACGCCACTCTTTTCGGAGGCCGTCCTCTCACGTGGACAACCCCTTGAACTCCGAAGAGTTGCTGTGGTGCGCCAAACGGTCGACTCAT
Source organism: Xanthobacteraceae bacterium (assembly GCA_036513175.1). Taxonomy (GTDB): domain Bacteria; phylum Pseudomonadota; class Alphaproteobacteria; order Rhizobiales; family Xanthobacteraceae; genus JAVDCA01. The sequence continues at coordinate 16,052 of DATBZM010000160.1, forward strand.
TAAAAAGCGACCTTGCCCGCGGTTGCCGCACAGACCTTGATCTCGATCGAAGCGTGTTTTTGAATAGTACGAAATGAATGTAGCAAAAACTATGCCGAGATTGCCACGTTTTGAAGGATCCTGCTGGAACTGTGTGTCACTCGAAATGGCCGCGAATTGACCCATGCGTTGCTGCAATCTCCACTTAACGCATTGAGAGACATAGCGTTTCCAGGTCAGTGGACAGTGCAGACAGGGCAAACGGGAAGTGCCTCTTTACCGACTACCCTACCCGCCCGATATGAAGCGATTTGACGCCTTCTTGGCCTCTCAATTGGTCCCCATCGCTGCCGACGCATACATCGCCAAGCGCAAGGGTCGTTAAACGCGATGACTTGGCCAACACCATCATGTCGCAGCGAGCGCCGACAGATACGTATTCAGCTTGCTCGGGCTGATCGGCTTCGTCAGGTATCCGTTCACCCCGGCGGCGTGCGCGCGCGCTTCCTCTTCGGTGCTGCTGCGACCGGAAACGGCGATCACCGGGATGCGGGCGGCGGCGCCGGAAAGTGCGCGGATGCGGCGCGTGGCCTCGATGCCGTCGATGTCGGGGAGCGCGACATCCATCAGCACGGCGTCGAAACCGCCGCGGGCGGCGGCCTCGACCGCCGCTTCGCCCGCGCCGACGAACTCGGCGCGGTGGCCGAGCTCGCCGAGGATCGTCTTGAGGATGACGCGGCCATACGGGTTGTCCTCGGCGCACAGAATGCGCAGGCTGCGCACCGGCGCGGCGCGGCGTGCGATCCGCGCGCTCGCTTGCCCCTCCGCCAGGACCGCCACCTCGCGATCGGCCGCGACGACGACCGCGAGCGTGAAGGTGCTGCCGTGTCCGGGCCGGCTCTTCACCGTGAGGCTGCCGCCCATCGCCTCGGCGAGCCGCTTGACCAGCACCAGGCCGAGGCCGAAGCCGCCAAACACCCGGCCGATGTTCTCGTTCGCCTGCGCGAACGGGCGAAACAGCCGCTTCATCTCGGCGGGCGTCATGCCGATGCCGTGG
>DATBZM010000161.1:0-14779 GCA_036513175.1 Xanthobacteraceae bacterium
CTCGCCGGTCTTGAAGTCGCTGACCTCGACCGATCCGCCGAACACCTGCACGCTGGAATTGCTCTTGTTCACCGTGACGCTGAACTGCGTGCCCTTGACCGCGGCGACAAGAAACGGCGTCTCCACCTCGAAGCTTCTGACGTTTCGCTTTTCCACGGTAAGCTCGATCGAGCCGGACTGCTGGATGATCGTCGTCGAGGTCGCGTCCTTCTGGGTCGCCGGAATCGTCAGCGCCGAATTGGGCGCGAGCAGGACGGTTTCCTTGCCGCGCTCGAGCAGGACGCGGCCGTTGCTGCCGGTGCGGATCGAATCGCCGGGTTTGAGCTGCGCCTGGTCGGTCAGCGAAACCGGCTGGACGCCCGCATTTATCACCCAGACGTTCCCGCTCGACTTGCTGACATGCCACGCAGTTGCGTCGATGTTCGCGGTCTGGGCGGCTGCTCCCGCGCACAAGGCTGCGAGGGTCGGCAGGCAGAACAGGATTGTGAGCCGATGGAACCGGAACAACATGGCACGCTTTCCTTGCGTCAGGGTCGGCTGAGTACAAATCCGTACTCTCCATGTTAGGCACAAAGTATTTAAACAATCGCCGCCGCCGATTACTCGTCGAGCAGGGGGCCAATAGCATTTCATTAACCATGACCGTCCAAGAATGGGGGTTGTGACAACCGCGATCTTCTCCACGCAGCGTGAGGTTGTTGGTCGGAATCTTGGAGGACCCATTGGTTGTGTTGCGCGTCGGCACCAGGGCCGCGGTCCTCTTCGCGATTGAAGCCTGCACGATCGCCTTTCTCGTGACCGTCTCGACGCGCGGATCCGCCCAGCAATCTGCCCGCCCGCAAGCGCCGGATCTCGGTAGCACCGAGAGACGGTTCGAGGCGCTTGAAAACGAGCAGCGGCGCGCCAAGAATGCCGCGGTGCCGCTGCCGCGTGTCGCGGCTCCGAGCACGACGGCTGATACGAAGCCGCTGTTTCGCCTCACCGACGTCGTGGTGGAGGGAAGCACCGCCCTGCGCGGCGATGCGATCGCGACGGCCTACCGCGCCTATCTGGGCAAGACCGTCTCGCAGGCCGATCTGGTGGCGATCGCGGTGGCGATCAGCGATCTCTACCGCGCCGCGGGCTATCATCTCACCCGCGCGCTCGTGCCGCCGCAGGACATCAAGGACGGCCGCGTCCGCATCCAGGTGATCGAGGGCCGGATCGCCGAGATCGTCGTCAACGGCGCGCGCACGGCGCAATTCGGCGTGCGCCAGGTCCTCGAATCGGTCGCCGCCGAGAACCCGTCGCGCCGCGCCACGCTCGAGCGGCAGCTGCTGCTGGTCAACGACCTTCCCGGCGTCCGTATCGCCGATACGGCGATCGAGGAGATCGGGACCGGGAGCGGTCGCTTCCGTCTCACCGTCTATCTCGAAACCTGGCGCAATTACACGGCGCTGAGCCTGGACAATCGCGGCACCGCCGCGGTCGGTCCGCTGCAGTCGTTCTTCGCGTCGAGCTTCAATTCGTACGTCGTCAGCGGGGACACGTTCGGCGTCAACCTGTCGACCATCCCGGACACGCCCGAGGAGCTCACCTTCGTCCGTCTGTTCTACAATGCGCCGGTGGGCGTCGACGGCGCGCGCATCGGCGTCGTTGGCTCGTACAGCGAGCTGCGTCCAGGCGACGAACGGGCGCTGATCGACACGCGCGACCAGTCGCAGACCTACGAGCTGAGGGGCAGCATCATTCCGATGCGCTCGCGCGACGCGTCGCTCTGGCTTACCGGCACCGCCGGGGTCGGCGAGTTCTACGAGGACACAGTGTTCGGGCCGAACTACCGCGACCACATCCGCACGGTGAGCCTGACCGCCGACTACCAGGCGCATGATAAGCTGAACGGCTGGAACTACCTGACCGTCACGGCGCGGCAAGGTCTCGATATCCTCGGCGCCTCGCAGCTGGGCGATCCGTTCCTGTCGCGCTGGGACGGGTCCGGCACGTTTTCCAAGCTCAACATCTTCTATACGCGCTATCAGCCGCTCTCCGACGTCTGGTCGGTGAAGATGTCGTTTGCGGGCCAGCTCGTCTCCGCGCCGCTGCTCGCCGCTGAGGAGTTCTATCTCGGCGGGCCGTTCGGCCGCGGCTGGTACGGCGAGGAGGTCAGCGGCGACAACGGCGTCGGCGGTTCGTTCGAGCTGCGCTATGACCAGGTGGTCAAGAGCGCTTTCCTCAGCGGCTACCAGCTCTACGCTTACGTCGACCGGACGGAGGCGTGGAATTTCCACAGCGACGGCGAGGTCCTGTCGCTGTCGCTGGTGGGGGCCGGCGTGCGTTTCTATCTGCCGGCCGACCTGCAGGCCGGCGTCGAGCTCGCGATGCCGCTCGAATATCGCACCCCCGACGAGCAGCCGCGCGACGCGCGCGCCTTCTTCTACGTGTCCAAGGTGTTCAAGTTCTGTCCCGGCAGCGTGCAGATGCGCTGCTCGTAAGCGGCATTCGGCACGAGCGGATGTCCCGGTGAAGTGGACACCGGTTCGCCGACAAGGTTATGCGCCAATCAACGAATGTGCGGGCGGGGCGGGACGCTACAATTCGCGCCCGACCAGGCGATCGACCGAATAGCGGCCGCCGCCGCGGATGGCGATGACCAGCATCACGATGCCGATCAGCAGGACGTATTCGTAGCCGCCTTGCGCGGCCGCAAAGCCTTTCGGCAGGTGCACGACCAGGAGCGCGATGCCCATCTCGATCGCCAGCGCCGCGGCGAAAAAGCGGGTGAACACGCCGAGGATGATGCACACGGCGCCGACCGTCTCGAGCGCGGTCGCCGCGTACGCGAAGGCGAGGGCCGGCTGCATGCCGTTCTTCGCCATGATGTTGGCCGCGACCGCGGTGACGCCCATGTGGGCCTTGACGATGCCGTGCCGCAGCAGGATGTAGCCGATGGCGAGGCGCATCAGCGCGTAGGCGACATCGAAGAACGAGTCGTAGAACCCTCGCAGTCCCGGCCAGACCAGCCTAGTCTCGCTTCCCGTCCCATTCATGGCCCAGTTCCTTCCCGGATTGGCAAATGACGCCCCTCGTGCGCGCAAGGTAGCAAACAGGGCCGGCGGGCAAAAGCGTCTCAGTGGGTCGGCCTTCCGCTAGGCAATCGCCATTGCTTCGTCGTAGAGTCGTCATCTCTCCCGTTCATGGAGCCAGGCCATGAAGCTTCCGCGCCGCAGATTCTTGCAAATAGCCACCGCCGCCGCCGCGCTGCCGTCCCTGCCGCGCGTTGCCTCGGCCGAGGCCTATCCGGCGCGCCCGGTGCACGTCGTGGTCGGGTTCCCGGCCGGCCAGACCGCCGACATCAGCGCGCGGCTGATCGCGGACTTCCTGTCGCAGCGCCTCGGCCAGCCCTTCATCATCGACAACAAGCCGGGCGCCGCCAGCACCATCGCGACCGAGATCGTCGTACGTGCGGCGCCTGACGGCTACACGCTGCTGCAGACGGTCGCGAGCAATTTCATCAATGCCACGCTCTACAACAATCTGCCCTATGACTTCATCCGCGACATCGAGCCGGTCGCGAGCGTGACCCGCACGCCGATCGTGCTCGAGGTGCATCCCTCGCTGCCGGTCAAGACCGTGCCGGAGTTCATCGCCTATGCCAAGGCGCATCCGGGCAAGCTCAACATGGCCTCGGGCGGCATCGGCAACTCGACCCACATGGCGGGCGAGCTCTTTCAGATGATGACCGGCACCAAGCTCACGCATGTGCCCTACCGCGGCTCCGCGCCGGCGGTGACCGACCTGCTTGCCGGCCAGGTGCAGGTGATGTTCGACCTGCTCGGCTCGTCGATCGAGCAGATCAAGGCCGGCAAGCTGCGCGCGCTCGGCGTGACCACGGCCGAGCCGATCGAGGCGCTGCCCGGCGTGCCGGCCGTCGCGCAATTCGTGCCCGGCTACGAGGCGAGCGGCCTCGGCGGCATCGGCGCGCCCAAGGGCACGCCGCGCGAGATCATCACCACGCTCAATGCCGCGATCAACGCCGCAATCGTCGATCCCAAGGTCAAGGCGCGCCACGACGCCTTTGGCAGCATACCGCTGCCCGGCTCGCCGGAGGATTTTCGCAAGCTGATCGCGAGCGAAACCGCGAAGTGGGCGAAGGTGGTCAAATTCGCCGGGATCAAGCCGGACAAGGCCTGACGCGCCCGCCGCGCGGCGCGGCCAACCACAGCAAGGATCGCACCATGCGCTACCCGACTGCTTTCGCCCTCGCGGTCGCCGCTCTCGCGCCGGCCGCGCTCGCCAACGATACCACCGCCGAGCTTGCGACCGGCGGCCTCATCTTCGTCACCACGGACGAGGTGGAGATGCGCTCGGAGAAGCTCTTCATCTCGACCGAGCAGGTGCGCGTCACCTACGAGTTCTTCAACAAGTCGGACAAGGACGTGACGACGCTCGTCGCCTTCCCGCTGCCCGAGATCCGCATCGCCACCCAGGACGACAACGTCGCGGTGCCGAGCGAGGAGCCGAACAATGTCTTCGGCTTCAAGACCACGGTCGACGGCGTGCCGGTCAAGGCCGAGGTCGAGCAGCGTGTGACCGCGATGGGCGTCGACCGCACGCAATACCTGCGCGCGCTCGGCATCCCGCTCGACCCGCATCTGCCGGCGACCGACCAGGCGCTCGACAAGCTGCCGCAGGATAAATGGCCCGAGCTGGTCGCGCTCGGCCTCGCCGAGATCGCTGAATACGACGACACCGGCAAGGGCATGAAGAAGCACCTGGAGGCGCGCTGGGGTCTCGCCACGACCTACTACTGGAAACAGACCTTTCCGGCGAAGAAGCAGATCGTGATCCACCACCAGTACGTGCCGAGCGTCGGCGGCTCGGCGCAGACCGACCTCGGTGCGCCCAATCAGGCGACGATTCCGGGCTATGCGGACTACGCGAGGAAATACTGCATCGACCAGGCGTTCATGGCGACGATCCAGAACCTGCGAAAGGTGAACAAAAGCGAGTTCGGGCCGCCTTACAGCGAGCAGCGCATCGACTACATCCTCAAGACCGGCGCCAATTGGTCGGGGCCGATCGGCAATTTCGAGCTCACCGTCGACAAGGGCTCGCCCGACACGCTGGTGAGCTTCTGCGGCACGAACGTGAAGAAGATTTCCGCGACGCAATTCCAGATGCAGCAGAAGGATTTCTCGCCCGAGGGCGATCTCGCGGTGCTGTTCCTGATCAAGATCCAGAACTGAGCCTTTCCCGCGCGAGCGGGGCGACCACCAAACGGAGAAGGACGATGATGCGAACTCAGATGATGCTTGCCGCGCTTGGCGGCGCGATTTTGGCAACCGCGATCGCGCCCGCATGGGCGCAGGACACGCCCCCGCCCTGGTGCAGCGAAGGCGGCAGCAAGAACGACGCCGAGCGGACGATCTGCCGCACCCGGTCGCTGTGGTATCTCGACGACACGCTCAACATGTCCTACGCGTTCGCGATGGACCGGTTGCCGCCGTCGCAGAAGCGCATCCTGGTGTCGAGCCAGGCGGATTGGCTGCGCGAGACCCGCAATCCTTGCGGCTCCGACGTCGCCTGCCTGACCGAGGCGTATCAGAGCCGCATGAACACGCTCGACGACATCAACAAGCGCGGGCATTTCTGACGCCGTAGCCCGCATGGAGCGAAGCGAAATGCGGGGCAGGTCCCGGATTGCGCTTCGCTTCATCCGGGTTACGCTCAGCAGGCAGCATCATTCAATCGAGCCTTCAGATGCGCCAGATCATCATGGTCGGCTTCCTGCAGGCGCAGAACTGCACGAATCTCGCGAGCTCCTGGCGCCATCCGGCCTCGCGCACCGACAGCTGGTCGCCGGAGTTCTACCGGCACATCGGCCGCGTGCTGGAGGAGGGCCGGTTCCACCTCGGCTTCTTCGACGATCGCTTGTCGATGCCGGACATGTACGGGCGCGACCACGGCCACACGGTCGCGCACGGCATCCGCTGCGTGAAGCTCGACGCCGTGACGGTGCTCACCGTGCTCGGCATGGCGACCGAGCGGCTCGGCCTCGGCGCCACCTATTCGACGAGCTACTACGAGCCCTTCCACGTGGCGCGCGTCTTCGCCACCCTCGATCTCATGACGCACGGACGCGCCGCGTGGAACGTCGTGACCTCGCTCAACGACGGCGAGGCGCAAAACATGGGCCGCGAGGAGGCGATCGCGCATGACCTGCGCTACGACCGCGCCGACGAGTTCATGGAGGTCGTGCACGGCCATTGGGACGCCTGGGAGGATGACGCCATCGTGCAGGACAAGGCGGGCGGCCTCTTCGCCCATCCCGACAAGGTGCACCGCCTCGATTACGCCGGCCGCTACTTCCGCTCGCGCGGGCCCTTCACGGTGCCGCGCTCGCCGCAGGGCCATCCGGTCATCATCCAGGCGGGCGCGAGCGGGCGCGGCAAGGCCTTCGGCGCACGCTGGGGCGAGGTGATCTTCGTCGTCTATCCGAGCATCGAGGTCGGCAAGCGCGACTACGCGGACTTCAAGGCGGCGGTCGCGGGTTTCGGCCGCGATCCCGATGCGGTCAAGGTCACCCATCTGGTCAACACGGTCGCGGCGGCGAGCAAGGCCGAGGCCGAGGACAAATGGGCCGAGATTGAAAAGCTGCCCCTCGAGATCGACGCGCTCTCGCTCCTGTCGGAGGCGCTCAACTTCGATTTCGCCAAGAAGGGCATGGATGAGCCCTTCAGCGACGAGGAGCTGGCCTCGATGTCCGGCCTGCAGGCGATCCGCGACCGCGTGGTCGCCGTGAAGAAGAATCCGACCGCGCGCGACTTCATCCGCATCAGCGGCCGCGGTCGCGTGCACCATCCGATCGTCGGCGGGCCGAAGGAAGTGGCGGACCAGTTGGAGCAGTGGTTCGCGGCGCCCGCCTGCGACGGCTTCGTGCTGTCGGCGACGCACGTGCCGGGCGCCTACGAGGACTTCGTGCGCCACGTCGTCCCCGAGCTGCAGCGCCGTGGCCTGTATCGCAAAGAATTTGCCGGCACGACCTTGCGGGAAAACCTGGGCCTGCCGCCGCCGACGATCGGCGCCTGGAAAGGCGCGTCGCACTGATCCAAATCACTTGCCGGCGGATCGATCGCCACTCGGCGTGGTCAACCGCGGCATGAATCGCTGGTGCATGCGGGCGATCTGCGCGTCGTCCGGCTGGAGCCGGAACGCCGCAGCGAAGTCGTCAGCCGCGCGGTCGTGCTTGCCGTCGACGACGAAGGCGAGCCCGCGCGCGTAGTAGGCGTCGGCGCCGTTGGGGTCGAGGGCGATCGCCTGCGTCAGGTCGGAGATCGCGCCATCGAGGTCGCGCTGCTCGATCCACGGGCTCTTGCTCGCATATTGCTCGTAACGGATCGTGCCGCGCGCCTTGAAGTCGAAGGCGCGGGCCGGATCGAGGCGGATCACGGCGTCGAGATCGGGCAGGGCGCGGTCGGATTCGTTCCGCTCGATGAAGATGCGCGCGCGAATTTCGTGCACGCCGGCGTCGGCCGGGTCGAGCCTGATCGCCGCGTCGAGGTCGGCGAGCGCGCGGTCGAGGTTGCCCTTCGCCTGGTAGGCGAGGGCGCGGTTGCCGTAGATGTTGACGTGGCCGCTGCCCGGCAGGTCGGAATGCGGCAGCGCCTCGATCTCGATCGCGCGGGTGAAGTCCGCGACCGCGCGGTCAGGATCGCCCTTCTCGCGCCATAGCACGCCGCGGTCGTTGTAGGCCAGTGCGTTGCTCGGATCGAGCTTGATCGCCTGATCGAGGTCCGCCCCGGCGTGGTCGCGATCGCCCTTGGCGTCATAGGCGAGCGCGCGGCCGACCAGCGCGATCGAGCGCATATGCGCGCCCTCGGAGACGTCGTCGATGATACGCGTGCAGCCCGTGATGTTGTGGTCGGGATCGTCGGCGTCGCAATCGATATGCGCCTGTTCGGTTGCCGCCAAAGCGGGTAGGGCCAGCGTCGCGAGCGCGCTGGCGACGATCAGTCGCGAAATCAGGTTCATCGGTCGTCCAATTCGCTTGATGTCGAACCGATGGATTAGTCGCTGCGCGGCGGGCCGGAGTTCAACCGGCGCGCCCGGCGCGCGCCGGCGAACGCTCCCCGATCACTTGGCGAGAGTGAAATTCTTCTCCAGCAGCATGCGCTCGCCGTACCACAGCTGGATGGTCCAGATGCCGGCCGGCGGGTTCTTGAAGTCGGCGAGCGATTCGCCGATGAACAGGTCGCCGCGGCCAAGGCGCAGGTCGGAAAAGCTCCCTTCGTCGGTCAGCTTGGCATGGCCGGTCGCCGCATCGACGGCGCCCGGCGGCGGGATTTTGATGACGTAGCGCAGCTTCACGTGCGCGTCCGCCGGCTCACCGACGAGCACGTAGCCGAAGCCGAACATCGCGTCGGGCGCCAGCGGAACCTGGTCGCTGTTGACCATCGGCGGCTTCACCTTCGAGGCCTGCACGCTGACTTCGTTGGCGCCGCCGGGCACACGTTCGCGCTTGGCGCGGCCGAGGACGAACTTGCCGTACCAGGTGATGCGCGCGCCGGTGACCACGACGGTCTGCGCCACCGCGTCATGGCCGAGCAGTGCCAGGAAGCCCAACAGCCCGAGTAAGCGCGCGCGCATGACTTTCCCCCCCTGAATCATCGGCCGCATTGAGCGCGCCGGCCGCGCCTTCGGCAAGCCCGGCGACGACCCTATTTGAACGCGCGGCGCCTCGGCGGCAACAAAATCATGGCGGCTTGAAAAACCAGGAGCGGAATATGGACCCGGTACCCGAGGGCAACTCGGACGCCGAGGTGCGCTTCAAGCGCATACCGTCCGGCTTCGTCTTCCGCGCGCCGAGACCCTGGCCGTTCATGCCGGCGCCTCACTTCCTGGTGAGCGCGGACGAGAAGGCGCGGATCATGTCCGTGTTTCGCCGCACGTCGCGCCAGAAGGCGATCTGTGGATGTGGCCGCAGGCGATCGCGCTCGCATGCGCCTGGATCTACATGCTCGCGATCACCGTCCTCAAGCTGCATCTTGCCACGCGATCAGACCGCGCGGCGGGTGAATAGCACATGTTTCGCGCGAAGTGGATTCCGGCTTGCCGACAAGAACATCCGTCAAATTAAAAGGTCTAGAGTGACCGCGAGCGTGACGCCGACATTCCGGGCGGTCGCGCCGGAAGCGCGAGCCGTTACGAGTTGCCGTCTATACATTATTTTCATGGTACAATATCCTGCAGGCCCTGGTGATTGGCGCATGGCCCGGCACTGAAACGAAAAGCGTCGGCCGGACGGGGCCAACGCGGCATCTCACGCCAGACGCGTACCGAGTTCGTGGTCACAGCTGCTTCGCCACCGCGCTTGGAGAAGCTACTTGGCGGATACCTCCGTTAGATGGAGGATGGTGAGTGGCCCGGATCTTCATCTCGCATTCGAGCCGTGACGCGAAACAGGCCGAGGATCTCAAGGCGTGGCTGAACTCGATCGGGTTCGAGCAGACGTTCCTCGACTTCGACAAGCATGCTGGCATCCCACCGGGAGCCGACTGGGAGCGCACGCTCTACCGCGAGATCGAACGGTCCCAGGCCGTCATCCTGATCCTCACCAAGAACTGGTTCAACTCCAAGTGGTGCTTTGCCGAATTCACGCAGACGCGCGCGCTCGGGAAGGCCATTTTCGCCCTGGTCGAATCGCCGACCGGTAAGACGACGATCGTCTCCTCCGACATCCAGCACCTCAATCTGATCAAGGATCGGCAGGCCGGGCTCGACAGCCTCGCACGCGAGCTCACCCAGGTCGCGCTCAACGCTCAAGGAGGCTTCCACTGGGATACCGTGCGCTCGCCTTATCCGGGCCTCCTTTCGTTCGAAGGCGCTGATGCCGCCATCTTCTTCGGCCGCGACGACGACGTCCTGCGCGCGATCGAGCGGATCAACGCGCGGCGCGTCAACGCCGGTGCGAAGCTCGTCGTCATTCTCGGCGGCTCGGGCTCGGGCAAGTCCTCGCTCCTCAAGGCGGGTATCCTGCCGCGTATAGCCCGCGACCGGGCGAACTTCCTCGTGGGGCCACCGTTTCGGCCAGGCTCCGATCCAATCGGCAACCTGCTGAGCGCGCTGCACGGCATAGACCTCACGCTCACGCGCGCGGATCTCGATGCGATCGTCGAGGCGGGTACGCCGACCACGGCCGATATCGGCGAGGACGCCGAAAGGTCCGCGCGGGCGCGGCGCGCCGAGCAAGCCGAGAAGGCACGCGCGTTGATCAACCGCCTGCGCGTTGTCGCCAAAGCCCCACAGGCGACGCTGATAATCGCGGTGGACCAAGCTGAGGAATCGTTCACCAGCCGGGACAGCGGCGCCCGCGCGCGCTTCTTTGACCTGCTCTCCGCGATGCTTTCCGGCGACAACCCGGCGCTTGCTGTCTGGACGCTGCGCTCCGACCACCTCCCGGACCTGCAGGCGGCGGAGCATTTGCGGGTCAAGGTCGAGGAGTTCTCGCTCAAGCCGATGCCGATCGAGCGGCTCGGCCTGATCGTCAAGGGGCCCGCGGAGATCGGCGGGCTCGCGATCGAGGAAAGCCTCGTCTCGGCGCTGATGCGCGACGCCAAGACACAGGACGCGTTGCCTCTCGTCGCCTTCGTGCTGCGGCGCCTCTACGACAGCCGGAGAGGCGACGTCCTCACCCAGCGCCACTACGAGGACATGCGCGACGGCAAGCTCTCGCCGCTCGAGGTTGCGGTGCGCGACGCCGCGAATGAAGCGATGGCGCGGGAAAACCCTTCGAGCGAAATCCTCGATGCGCTGCGCGAGGCCTTCGTGCCGGCCCTGGTGCGGGTCAACGACGAGGGCGGGTTCGTGCGCCAGTCGGCGCGGCTCACGTCTCTACCCGCATCGGCGCACCAGATGCTGCAGCAGCTTGCTAACGTCCGACTGCTCGCGATCGACAACGGCATCGTCGAGGTCGCGCACGAGGCGCTGTTTCGCGTCTGGCCGCTCCTCGCCCAATGGCTCGAGGAGGAGCGCGAGTTCCTGGTCGGCAAATCGCGCATCGAGAAGTCGCGCGAGGACTACGCCAAGCTCGCCCCGGAGGATCGTGCGAAGGGTCTGCTCTCCGGCATCCTGCTGGAGCGCGCGAAAAACTGGTTGATAAATCATCCCGGTCGATTCTCGAGCGAAGAGGTCGCGTTCATCAGCGCCTCGGTTGATGAGATGGAGCGGCAGGAGCTCGAGCGCGCCGCCCAGCGCGAGCGCCTCCGCCAAATCGAGCTCGCCCACGCAAAAGGCGAGGCTGAGCGTGCCAAGCAGCAGGCGGAGGCGACGAAGCGTTTCCTTCGCTTCGCAGTTGCGGCCGCGGTAGTGCTCGCTGTCCTCAGCGCTGTCGCGGTGTACTTCTGGGTTTCGGCGGATACCGCGGAGAGGATGGCCAAGACCAATTTCAGCTTGGCAATCGATCAGGCGGCCTCGAACGTCGATACCGTGGTGGATGCCTATCAGAAGGGACGCATCTCGACGCGCCTGTTGCGTGCGCTCATTTCGCGTGCGCAGGAGACGGTCGATAGCCTGCACAGCGACACGAGCGAGGCGGCGGCGGCCAAGGCCAGGTTGCTGCGCGCCGTGAGCCGCGCCTATATCGTGCTGAGCCAGGCATCGCTCGCCGAGAAGAAGGCTCGCGAGGGACTGCAAATCACCGAGCAATATCTCAAGCTCAACCCGGCCGATAGCGAGTGGATGCAACTCGACGAGCGCGCACGCGAGGAGCTTGCCCAGTCGCTGTTTTGGGAAGGCGACCTCGACGGGGCCCTGGCGAATCTTTGGCAGGCAATGGCGACCGCCAAGGTGCTGATTGCGAGGTCGCCCGACAACAAGGATTACAACCAGGATCTGATCGAAATATATCGCTTCATCGGCGACAGTCTCCGCAACCAGGCGCGGATAGATGAGGCTTTCATCCAATATCGCGCCTGGCTCGACCGCTCGAACGAATTGGCGCAAAAGCAGCCTGACGAGACCGCCTGGCTGCGTGACCAGACGTTTGCGCGGCAGCGCGCGGGAGACGTCTTCATCGCACAGGGCAAGGCGAAGGAGGCCGGTGAGCAGTTCAAGCTCTATCTCGATCTCGCCCTGAAGGGCCAGCAGAAGGAGGCGGGCAACGACGACAAGGAGTTTACCGAAGCCGTGTCGATTGCGCACGAGCGCATCGGCGATGCCCTCTTTGCGCAGGGCGACATGGACGGCGCGATGAAGGAGTATCGGACATTTCTGCCTTTGGCGGAAAAGCTGGCCAAGGTTGATCAATCGAACTTCATCTGGAATCAGAACCTGGAAGTGGCGCACCAGCGCCTCGGCGAGGTCTATCTGCGCCGCGAGGACTTCCCTCAGGCGATGCGCGAGTTCGAGATATTCTTCCAGATGGCGCGCGATACGCTGGAGAAGGATCGTGGCAACGGAACCGCGCTGTTCGACGTGACGAACGCGATGGAGAAGATCGGCGATGCGTTACGCGGCGCCAAGGACTATGCCGGCGCGATGACGCAGTACCAGAATATGCTCACCAATATGACCTTGCTGCGGCAGCGGGACATATCGAACGCGATCTGGAAAAAGGCGTTTGCGAACAGTTATCAGCGTATCGGCCTCACCCTCGAGCTATCGGGCAACAAGGCCGGCGCGCTCGCGAATTACCGCAGCTGCGCTGCGGTCAAGGTACCCTCGGTTCTGTGGAATTTGCGCGACGTGTGGCCGCCGGACGTCACCCGCTGGTGCGAGCAGAAAGTCAGCGAACTCGGCGCCACGCCGCGCTGATCCGATTGCCACGGCCGGATGACTGGTCGAGCCGGGCCGCCGAATGCCTGGAAGTGTTCGCGGTCATCCCGGGACACGCTTACTGGTGTTTGAGGAATTCCATGCCGGGCTCGCTGCGTACTGCCGGTATTCAGGATAGTGCATGAGATGAATTTCTTCGAATCCCGCGCGGAAGTAATAGATGAGACACATGAACGTCAGCGCAACGCATTGCTGCAGCGCATAGGCCCAGCCGTACATGGGAATGAAAGGGACCGTGATCAGCCAATACGAGGCAACCTTCGCGGCGTAGGCCGGGTGCTTCATGAAGCGGTAAGGCCCCGACGTCACGACGCCGCGAAAGGTGAGGTTGGAGAACCGTGGGCCGAGCGCGATCGTCGCCCACGTATAGATGACGAAGCAGCAAAGGATCATCGCCAGCCAGATGCATTGTATGACCGGCCGGTCCTTGGTCCAGACGCTCCAGTCGTCGTGCCATTGATAGATGAACACGACCGGGGCAAGGAGCTCATAGAAAGGCGTGTAACAGATGAAGGTCACTAGCCAGCCGGCCGGGTAGGGGTTCACCGAGTACACCCGGTTGCGCAGAATCTGGAGCGACAGCGCGTAGCCGGCGGTGCCGAACGCCACATCGATAAACAGATAGTAGACCGTGGAGGAATCGTAGATTGCGGCGGGGGTCCATGCGTCCGGCAGCCAGGACTGGTCGAGCAGCTCAAGGAAGTGCTCGACGTAGACGAACATCAACGGATAGAAGAACAGCTTGATGACCGATGAGCCGAAGTCGCGCGTCGCGATGGCCGACCACGCACGTCGGGGTCGCGCGAGATACCTTCCGAGTGTCCAATACTCGTCCACATAGGGGCGCGCGGTGGCGGCGTCGACGACGATCGAGAACAGGAGCGGGGCCAAGGGCCACAGGATATCGGCGTGCTCGAGCTGGGCGCGCCAGTCGGATCGGCTCAACGCGATGGTTCGTTGCAGGACGTAAGACCCGAGCGCGAGGGCGGAAAACACCAGAAACCCTGTCGCGCGCACCGCGAGAACCCGACGGGAGATCGGGAAGGGGAATTTGCGAAGGACTCCCTCAGGGTGCGCGAAAACCAGCGTCTGCAGCGCCATCAGGATCGTGACGATAAGCGCGGCGCCAGCCGGCCCGCCCCCCAACGCCTTGGCGAGTCTCGCAAGGCCCAGGACCGCGAGCGCCAAGCATACCGCCGTCACAACGCGATGTTGTCGCAAGGAGCCCATGGCTGAGCGTCAGGTCGAGCTGGCGCTCCGAAATATCTTCATTTCGCGCAACGCTCAAATGTCATTTTACACTCGGGCCGGAGCACGTCCTCCTGCCCGGCCGGGCGCCTGCTTGTGACTTGCAAAGCATCGTCGGCGGCCGCGGAATTCCGGCGGCGACTGTCAGATCGAGCAGCGCTATCGCGTGACACGGACAAGCTCCTGCGCTGCTTTTGACGCATTAACGATGGGCGAGCGGCCCGCCGTTAATGCGTTCTCGTGGCCGAGCTCAAGCTGTGCCGGCGAAACATCAGCGGCACTTGGTGCCCGTGCAGTCGCTGCCGCCCGAAGACCGGCCGCTCGTCGCCTGGGACTGGTCAATTGCAACCGTGGCAACTCCGACACCGATTGCGAGAGCAAGCAGCGCCATTGCAATGAGCTTTCGCATGCCCGTGCTCCTTTCCTGGTTGCTGGCGGGCGCAATGCCCAGCCGATATTCTCTATATGGGATATTTGTGTGCAGCGTAGCTTTGGTGTCAAGCCGCTTTCAGCATCGCCGGCGCGTCAAATCGACAGAACGCCAGGGGGATCAACGTTCGATTTCCGAGGCGCGATCGGCCTGCGGCAGAAGCCTGTCGCCTCCGAGCCACAGCTCGATGACTTGCCCCGCCGCATTGCGCATCCGCCGCGCCGGTTCGGCAAAATAATGGAAGCCGGAGGAGATTTTGATTCGCGCCGTGTCCGGACCGATGATCTCTAG
>DATBZM010000162.1:0-9343 GCA_036513175.1 Xanthobacteraceae bacterium
CGATGCCGAGCGCCGCCGTGACGACGAATCCCATCTGTGCGATCGGGACGAGCACGCTCGCCGGGCCGCGCGCGACGCCGTGCAGCATGAACAGGAACGCGACGATCAGCACGGCGGCGGCCGCCGCCGTATGTTTCCAGATCATGCGCGGCGGCGCGATCTTGCCATCGACGATGCGCACGAACGCGGTCGACAGGACGACGAAGACGGCGGCCTGCGACACCAGCAGGGTCTCGGGCAGGCCGCCCTGGCGCAGTCCCACGGTGTGGCAGAAGTTGCCGATGCCGAGCGCGAGCGTTGCGATCAGCACGGCGCCGAGCGCGCGGCGGTCGATCTCGGGTCGCTTGCCGGGCTCGCTGCCGCCGAGCAGCAGCCAGATCGCGGCGAGCGCCAGCACGAGCGCGATCGGCATGGCGAGCCGGACAGGCTCGCCCAGCAGCGTGATCGCGAGCAGCGCGGTGATGAGGAAGTTGAGGCGGAAGACCGGCGCGCTGATGCTGACCGAGCCGCCCGCGAGGCTGCGCAGGAAATTGTAGAAGGCGATGAAGATGAAGAGACCGGCGAGCCCGCCCCAGGCGGACGACGGACCGACGACCAGCGTACCGGTGGCCCAGGCATAAAGAACGATTGCCGGCGTGAAGCACCAGGCCTGCCCCATCAGGAAATGATGCGGCTTCACGCCCGCGACCGTCGCGTTCTTGTAGATGAAGTCGCCGAGCCCGTAGCAGACGAGCGCCGCGAAGGCGTAACCGGTCCCGCCGGTCATGCAATGTCCGTCATGTGCAGCTGATGTTTGCCGGGCGGTCGATTCCTCTGGTACATCATAGCCACCACGATGCCGGGAGGTGACGCGTGAACGCGCATGGCCGGACCGCGCGCCGCGCGGTTGCAATCGGCGGCTCGATGTCGGGCCTGTTCGCGGCCGCGTTCCTGCGCAAGATCGGCTGGCAGGTCGATGTCTACGAGCGCTCGCCGGTCGAATTGGTCGGTCGCGGCGCCGGCATCACGACGCATCCGGAGCTGATCGAGGCGCTGGAGCTGTCCGGCGCCGGCACGCGCGATCTCGGCATCATGGTCGAGCGCCGCATCGCCATCGATCGCAAGGGGCGGGTCATCGCCGACAAGCCCTTCCCCCAGATGCTCACCTCGTGGGACCGGCTGCAGCGCCTGTTGCGCGATACGGTGCCGGCCGCCCACTATCATCTCGGCTGCAATTTCGAGCGCGCCGAGCAGGACGGCGGCGACGTCGTCGTGCATTTCACCGGCGGGCGACGCGAGCGCGCAGACTTGCTGATCGGCGGCGACGGCATCCGCTCCGCCGTGCGCGGTGAGGTCGCACCGGACATCCGGCCGGGCTATGCGGGGTACTACATCTGGCGCGGCACCGCCAACGAGGCCGATCTCGCGCCGGAAACGCGCGCGAGCATCTTTTCCCATTTCACCTTCCATCTTCCCGAGCGCCAGCAGGTCATCGGCTATCCGATCGCCGGTTTCGACAACGACCTGCGATGCGGAAAGCGGCGCTACAATTTCATCTGGTACCGGGTCGGCGATGCGGCGGCGTTGCGCGATATGTGCGTCGATGCCGACGGCCGTCAGCACGACCACTCGGTCCCGCCCCCGCTGATCCGCCGCGACCTCCTCGACGCGTTGCGCCGCGAAGGCGAGCGCGAATTGCCGCCGGCGTTCCGCGACGTGCTGCGCCGGATCGCGCGCCCGTTCTTCACGCCGATCTACGATTTCGCCTCGCCGCGCATGGTGTTCGGCCGGATCGTCCTGCTGGGCGATGCCGCCGCCAGTGCGCGTCCGCATATGGGCTTCGGCGTCGCCAAGGCGGGCGACGATGCGCGCGCGCTCGCCGATGCGCTTGCCGGCGATGGCGACATCGATCGCGCGCTCGCGCGTTACCAGGCGGTGCGCGCGCCGATGGGCGAACGTATCGTGCGGCATGGGCGGCTGCTCGGCACGCATCTCGGGGTCGATCTCAAGACCGCGCAGGATCGGGCCATGTGGAAGACGCTGCAGGACTATCGCGCCATGATGGATTGGATCGCGATGCCCAAATTCCTGGCGGCATGAGCTGTGGGCATCGCGCGGCGCGCCGATCGCGCCTGCGTCATTCAGTCCCCCGACCGAGGCGTCGCGGGGATTGTCTATTGCGCCGATCCAAATCCCGGGCTTTATATCGGCGAATTCTTTGGCGAATGACGGCGTTAACCCATCGGCGCCGTGCCGCCGCCGACGAACAAACCCCGCAAACGGGTGAACCAAGGAGGACTGGCCATGACCATTCGCATCAATCGTCGCAAATTCCTCGCGAGCACCGCGGCCGGCGCCGCGGCGACGGCCATTGCCATGCCGGCGATCGCCCAGGGCGCCCCGTTCAAGATCGGCCTGATGACGGTCAAGACCGGGCCGCTCGCGCAGGGCGGCATCCAGATGGAACAGGGCATCTCCACGTTCCTCAAGGAAAAGAACAATACGCTCGCCGGCCGCAAGATCGAGTTCATCTCGGCCGATACCGGCGGCAATCCGGCGGGCGCCAAGACCAAGGCCCAGGAGCTCATCGAGCGCGACAAGGTGCATGTCATTCTCGGGCCGTTGGCGGCGTTCGAGCTGCTCGCCATCGCCGAGTACGTGCGCGACAACAAGACGCCGCTGATCAGCCTCGCGGCGGCAGAGGACATGACGCAGCGCAAGGCCAATCCGTTCATGATCCGGCCGTCGGCGACGTCCGCGCAGTGCTGCCAGCCGATGGGCGACTATGCGGCGAAGGATCTCAAGTACAAGCGCGCCGCTACCATCTCGGAGGATTTTGCCTTCGGCTACGAGCAGATGGCGGGCTTCCAGCGCGTATTCGAGGACGAGGGCGGCAAGGTGGTGAAGAAGCTGTGGCCGCCGCTGGTGACGCCCGACTACACCCCCTACCTCACCCAGATCGGCAATGTCGATTGCGTGTTCAACGGCTTTGCCGGATCGAATCCCGTGAAGTTCATGCGCGCCTACAACGATCTCGGCCTCAAGGCGAAGATTCCGCTGCTCTCCGGCTGGACCGCGATGGATGACGCGCTGCTCAAGAGCCTCGGCGACGAAGCGGTCGGCGTGATCTCATCGCATTGGTACTCGGCCGATCGCGACACGCCCAGCAACAAGAGCTTCGTCGCCGACATGCAGAAGAACTACGGCGTGCTGCCGGGCGGCTATTCGGCCGGCATGTTCATCGCCGGCCAGTGCGTCGAGGCCGCGATCGAGAAGGCGGGCGGCAACGCCGACGACCGTGTCGCGCTCGCCGCGGCGCTGCACCAGGTCTCCTTGTCCGACACGCCGCGCGGCCCGCTCAAGTTCGACCATCTCGGCAATGCGGTGGGCGACGTCTTCATCCGCAAGTGCGAGCGCAAGGACGGCAAGCTGGTCAACACGATCGTCAAGACCTACCCGAACGTGAGCCAGTTCTGGACATATGACGAGAAGGCCTTCCTTGCGAATCCGGTCTATTCCCGCGACTATCCGCCGGCCAAGAACGTGGAATAGCCGCGAATAGCCGGGCGCCGACGCAAGACGCACAAGGCGAGTGTCGATGAGTCAGTGGCTCACCCTGGCGGTGAACAGCATCTCGTATGGCGGGCTGCTGTTCCTGCTGTCGGCGGGGTTCTCGCTCATCTTCGGCCTCATGCGCATTCCCAATCTGATGCACGGCTCGTTCTTCCTGCTCGGGGCCTATTTCGGCGTCACGTTTCTCGCCCAGGGGATGAATTTCTGGCTTGCCGCGCTGCTGAGCGCGGCGGCGATGGCGGCGATCGGCGCGCTCATCGAGCGTTTCCTGCTGCGCCGCCTCGCCGGCCAGGAGCTCGCGCAGGTGCTGCTCACCCTCGGCCTGTCCTTCGTGGTGGCCGATGCCTGCCTGATGATCTGGACCGGCGATCCCTGGCAGCCGGAGACGCCGCACGCGTTCCAGGGCGCCGTGCAGGTCTCCGGCCTGTTCTTTCCGATCTACCGGCTGGTGATCGTCGCCGTCGCCGTGGTGATCGCCATCGCGTTGTGGCTCCTGATCGACTGGACGCGGCTTGGCGCCATGATCCGCGCCGGCGTCGATGATGCGCCGATTGCGCGCGTCGTCGGCATCAAGGTGTCGCAGCTGTTCACCCTGGTCTTCGCGCTCGGCGCCGGGCTCGCGGCCTTCGCCGGCGTCGTCGGCTCGCCGGTGCTTTCCGTCTATCCGGGGCTCGACGCCGAGATGCTTCCCGTGGCGCTGATCGTGGTGATCCTCGGCGGCAGCGGCAGCCTGCTCGGCGCGCTGGTCGGCAGCTTCATCATCGGCTTCCTCTACAATTTCGGCCAGGCATGGTTTCCCGACCTCGCCTACGTGATCCTGTTCCTGCCGATGGTCGTCGTGCTGGTCGTGCGGCCGCAGGGCCTGTTCGGCAAGGTCGTGCCATGAGGCGGATCACGTTGCGGAGCGTGGCCATTACGGTCGCGGTCCTCCTGTTGGCGACCCTGCCGCTGTGGATCGCCAACACCTATTACGTCAATATCGCCAGCCAGATCCTGCTGTTCGCCGTGCTGGCGCTCGCGCTCAACGTGCTGGTCGGATACGGCGGTCTCGTCTCGCTCGGCCATGCCGGCCTGTTTGCCATCGCCGGCTATACGGCCGCGCTGCTCCTGGAAGCCGGCCACGGTCACCTCTTTTCCGACCTTGCCGCGATCGTCGCCGTGCTCATCGCCTCGGCGGTGTTCGCGGTGCTCGCGCTGCGCGCGACGGGCATCGGCTTTCTCATGATCACGCTCGCGCTCGGCCAGATCGTGTGGGGGCTTGCCTATCGCTGGGCGGGGCTCACGCACGGCGACAACGGCGTAAACGTGTCGGGCCGGCCGACCGTGCTCGGCGTCAGCCTCGCCGGCGCGATCCCATTCTACTTCGCGACCCTCGTCGTGTTCCTGGTGGCGGTCGCCGCCATGGCGCTGTTCGTGCGCTCGCCGTTCGGCGCGAGCCTGCGCGGCACGCGCGACCAGCCCCGGCGGATGAACGCGCTCGGCTATAATGTGTGGCTGATCCGCTTCGTCGCCTTCCTGTTCTCAGGCTTCTGGACCGGCGTCGCCGGTCTCCTGTTCATCTACTACAACCAGTTCATCAGCCCGCAGGTGGCGGCGCTGCAGTCCTCGGCCGAGGCCCTGCTGATGGTGATCTCGGGCGGCAGCGCGACCCTGCTCGGGCCGATCGTCGGCGCCGCGATCGTAGTGATCATGAAGAACGTGGTCAGCGCCTATGTGGAGCGCTGGAACATGGCGCTCGGCATCATCTTCGTCCTCATCATCACGTTCATGCCTGAGGGGCTCGTGCCGGGCTCTGTGCGGCTGTGGAAGGCCGCCTGGCAGCGGATACGCAGGCGGCCGGCGACAACTGCCGCGCTCGAGGAGCAGCGGCCATGACGGCATCGGCCGCGGCGCCCGCCGGCGACGCCCCTCCACCAGCTCTCGCGGTGCGCGGCCTGACGAAATCGTTCGGCGGGCTGCGTGTCACCGAGGACGTCAACCTTGCGGTCGCGCCGGGCGAGCGGCGGTTGATCATCGGCCCGAACGGCGCCGGCAAGACCACGCTGTTCAACCTGATCACCGGCGAGATCGCGCCGGACACCGGCGCGATCTTCTTCAACGGTGCGGACATCACCCGCGTGCCGAGCCGGCAGCGCGCGCATCTTGGCCTCGCCCGCACCTATCAGATCATCACGCTGTTCGCGCGCGACACCATCCTGCGCAACGTCACGCTCGCGCTGCTCGGCCTCTCGCCGCTGCGCTGGAATCCGTTCGTCGATCTCGATCGCCAGCACCACCTGACCGACGCCGCGCGCGCGGCGCTCGCCCGCGTCGGCCTCGAGCATCTGGCCGGGCGGCCGCTGGCGCAGACCTCCTATGGCGAGCGCCGGCGGGTCGAGATCGCCATGGCGCTGGCGCAGAACCCGAAAGTGCTGCTGCTCGACGAGCCTTTCGCCGGTCTCTCGGTCGATGAACGGCGCGACGTGGCGACGCTGCTCAGGGCGATCCCGCGCGATGTGACCATCGTGATGATCGAGCACGATATGGACGTGGCGCTGGAGTTCGCCGAGCGCATCACGCTCTTGCATTTCGGCGAGGTGATCGTCGAGGGATCGCGCGCCGAGGTGGTCGCCGATCCGCGCACCCGCGAGGTCTATCTTGGACACTAGCATCAGCGCGCTCAGCCTCTGCGAGGTCGATGCCTATTACGGGGACAGCCATGTCCTCTGCAAGGTGTCGTTCTCGGCCGGCGCGGGCCGGCTGCTCGGCCTGCTCGGCCGCAACGGCGCCGGCAAGACCACCTGCATGAGCGTGGCGGTCGGCCTCGTGCCGGCGCGGCGCGGCGCCGTCGAGGTGTTCGGCGCGGCCGTGCACCGGATGGCGCCCGAACAGATCGCGGCGCGCGGCGTCGCGCTGGTGCCGCAGGGCCGCCGCGTGTTCAAGAGTCTCACGGTGCGCGAGAACCTCATCGTCGCGGCGCGCCGGCCCGTGCAGGGCGGGGCCGCCGCCTGGACGCTGGAGACGGTCTTTCGCACGTTTCCCCGTCTCGCCGAGCGGCGCGGCCAGATGGCGGCGCATCTGTCCGGCGGCGAGCAGCAGATGCTCGCGATCGGCCGCGCCCTGATGGCGAACCCGCGCGTGCTGCTGATGGACGAGCCGTCCGAGGGGCTTGCGCCGCAGATCGTCGCCGAGGTGATGGCGACCATCCGCAGGCTCAAGGAAAGCGGGCTCTCGATCGTCCTGGTCGAGCAGAATCCCAATCTGGTCTTCGACGTGGCCGACGACGTCGTCATCCTCAACAGCGGGCGGGTCGCGGTGGTTGAAGCCGCCGCGAGGCTCAAGGCCGGCGCCGTCGACCTGCGCCAGCATCTGGGCATTTTCTGACGCGTTTGTGATCGAACTATCGGTTGTGGGCCGCGAAACGCCCGCTTGTTTGTGACGCGAGACTTGATTAAGCTCACGGTAAGTAACGGCTGGGGCACGAAGCTCGGGCCGATAATATGTGGAAGAGGAACGCGACAATGGCTTGGACCACCCCGACCCTCGTCGAAATCTGCGTCGGCCTCGAGATCAACGGCTATCTGCCGGCCGAAATCTGATTTTCTGATCCTCTGACGACCCGGCCCCTCGATGGGGCGGTTGACCGCCATTGTGCTCGGTGCAGCGGCAGGTGGTGGTTTTCCGCAATGGAACTGTCGTTGCCCGGTCTGCCGTTTGGGCTGGTCGGGTGACACGCGCGTCCGGCGCAGCACCCAGGCAGGCCTTGCGGTTACGGTCGACGGGGAGAATTTTGTCCTCCTCAATGCTTCGCCCGATCTGCGCGAGCAGATTGCCGCGACGCGTGAGCTGCAGCCGCGCGTCGGCCTGCGCGGCAGCCCGATCGCCGAAATGGTGCTCACGGGCGCGGAGATCGACCAGACCGCCGGCCTGTTGGCGCTCCGCGAGCGGCACGCGCTGACGGTCCATGCCAGCGCCGAAACGCTCGCGACCGTCGCGGCCAATCCGATGTTCAACGTCCTTGCTGCCGATCTCGTGACCCGCCGGGCCTGCGCGCTCGGCGCGCCGTTCGCGCTCCGCGATGGTCTTGCGGCCGAGCTGTTCACGGTGCCCGGCAAGGTGCCGCTCTATCTCGAAGGCAGCAATCCCGATCTCGCCGCCGAGACCGGGGCCAATGTCGGGATCGAGCTCACCTTCGGCGAGCGCCGGCTTCTCTTCGTGCCGGGCTGCGCCGCCGTGACGCCGGCGCTCGAGGCACGGCTCGCGCGCGCCGACGCGGTGCTGTTCGACGGCACGCTGTTCGATGACGACGAGATGATCGCGAGCCGCACCGGCACGAAGACCGGCCGCCGCATGGGCCATATGCCGATCGCCGGCGCGGGCGGCTCGCTCGCGGCGCTTGCGCATCTGCCCGGCCGGCGCATCTATATGCACATCAACAACACCAACCCGATCCGCGTCGCCGGTTCGCCCGAGCGCCGCCAGGTCGAGGCCGCGGGCTGGGAGATCGCCGAGGACGGGCTGAGGATCGAGTTATGAATCTCTGTCCCAGACGCACTGCAGCACGAAGTGATGCAGTGCTGATCCGGGATCCATTTCGCGAGGTAAAAGGCGTCATCAATGAACTTGCTCTCGCCGGATGAGCTGGAGGCGCGCCTGCGCGACATCGGCGCGCGGCAGTACCATCGCCTGCATCGGTTCCATCACCTGCTGCACGGCGGCAAGTGCACCAAGGGCCAGGTCCAGGCCTGGGCGCTCAACCGCTACTACTATCAGGCGATGATTCCGGTGAAGGACGCGACCCTGATCGCGCGCTGCCTCGACAGCGACATCCGCCGCGAATGGCGCCGCCGGCTTGCCGATCACGACGGCGCGCAGGCGGGCGACGGCGGCATCGCCCGCTGGCTCAAGCTGACCGACGGGCTCGGGCTCGACCGCGATTACGTCGCCTCGCTCGCCGGGCTCCTGCCGGCGACGCGCTTCGCGGTCGACGCCTATGTGCATTTCGTCGCCGAGAAGACGCTGCTCGAGGCGATCGCCTCCTCGCTCACCGAGCTTTTTTCCCCGGTGATCATCAGCGAGCGCATGGACGGGATGCTCAAGAGCTACGGCTTCGTCACCGCGCAGACGCTCGCCTATTTCACGGCACGTCCGCCGCAGGCGCGCCAGGATTCCGATTTCGCCCTCGGCTACGTGAAAGCGAACGCCAGGACGCCCGAGCAGCAGCAGCTCGTGCTGGCGGCGCTCGAGTTCAAATGCGGCGTGCTGTGGGCGATGCTCGATGCGCTCTACCTCGCCTATGTCGACCCGAAGATGCCGCCGCCCGGCGCCTTCGTGCCGAAGGACTGAACGTGCCGAGCTATTCCGAGATGCGCGACAAGGTCGCGCTGGTGACCGGCGGCAGCAGCGGCATCGGGCTCGCCGCCGCGCGCGCGTTTGCGCAGCAGGGCGCCCGCGTCGTGATCGCAAGCCGCAACGAGCGGCGCGGCAAGGAAGCGCTCGCGGCGCTGGACGGGGAGGGCGACGTGCAATGGCGTGCCGCCGACGTGGCGGACGGCAAGGCGGTCGCCAAGCTGGTCGATGGCGTCATCAAGCTGCACGGCCGCCTCGACTACGCCTTCAACAACGGCGGCAGCGGCGGGCGCGGAGCGCCGGTCGGCAAGATGAGCGAGGACGCCTGGCGGCGCACCATCGATGGCTTTCTCACCTCGGTGTTCCTGTGCATGCGTTTCGAGATTCCCGCGATGGAGAAATCCGGCGTGATCGTGAACAATGCTTCGGTCGACGGCCTGCGCGGCTATCCGTTTCCGGCGGG
>DATBZM010000163.1:0-6330 GCA_036513175.1 Xanthobacteraceae bacterium
GCGGCGACAAGCTCCTCAGGATGAGGGCGGAGCAGGGGAAGGCGCGTGCGGAAAATCCACATCATCACACCCCCTTCGGCAGATCCTTGCCGAACTTCGCCCGGATGCGCGCGTCGAGCTCCTGGCTCGAGCGCGCCTCGATCGGGAACCTCTCCCGCCGCGACCATGGGCGGCAGGCGTCGATGACGACGCGGGCGTTGCGCGGATCGTCGTGGCTGTAGGCCATCGGATCGAGCGCCGTGCTCCACGCGCCGCGGATCACCTCCATGCCCTCGCGCGGATCGAAGCGCGTGCACATGGCCCAGATCACCTCGTTCATGTTGGCGGGATCGATGTCGTCGTCGACCACCACCACCCAGCGGTTCGCATAGGCACCCGCGTGGCATTGCGAGGCGATCAGTCCGGCCTGCTTGGCGTGGCCGCCATACATCTGCTTGATCGATACCGTGAGCCACATGCGGCTGCCGCCCGCCTCGTGCGACCACACGCCCTTCACCTCGGGCACGCCGGCCGCTTCGAGCTGGTTCCACACGGCGCCGCAGCGGTACGTTCCGCGATAGAACGTGTCGTCGTTCGGCGGCATCGCGGGGATCGCGCCAAGCAGGATCGGTCGGTCGCGGTGAAAGAACGACTCGACGCGGATTTTTGGCTCCTTCTTGAGGCCGCCCGCATAGTAGCCGGTCCACTCGCCGAGCGGACCCTCGTCGATCAGGTCGCTCGGATGCACGAAGCCCTCGAACGCGGCCTCGGCGTGCGCCGGGATCGGCAGGCCGGTGCGCGGGCCGGCGATGATCTCGACCGGCTCGCCGATCAGCCCGCCCGCCGCGTCGTACTCGTTCTTGCCGTAGGGGATCTCGATGCCCGCCACCATGAACAGCGCCGGGTGCATGCCGATGACGACGGCGATCGGACAGGGCTCGCCGCGCTCGTGCCATTTGCGCATGATGATGTTGCCGTGCTTGCCCTTCGACGTCATCACCGAGGCGACGTTCTTGTCGTGCACCTGGATGCGGTAGGCGCCGTAGTTGATCCAGCCCGAGTCCGGATCCTTCATGATCACCATGCAGCCGGTGCCGATGTAGTAGCCGCCATCATGCTCGTGCCAGCGTGGCGTCGGGATTTTCAGCAGGTCGACCTCGGCGCCGCTGTACGCGTTCTGCGTGAGCGGCCCGCTCTCGACCGTGAGCGGCGGAATGGTCTTGGCCTCCTTCATGTAGCTGCGCCAGAAGCGCACCAAATCCATCTCGCTCGAATTCTCGGGCAGGCCGATGGTGAGGTTGATGCGGCGAACCGACGTGAGAATGTTGGCGACCACCCGATAGCCCGACGGATAGCCGGGCACGTCGTCGAACATCACGGCCGGGCTCTTCGGCGTGCGCTGATAGATGTCGACGATGCCGCCAATCTCGGATTCGCGCTCGGCGCCCTTGATCGTCTTGAGCTCGCCGGCCGCCTCCATGTTGGCGAGCCAGGCACGCAAATCCTGCTTGGGCCGCAGCGGCATCTCGTTCGAAGCGCGCGCAGCGCTGCGGGAGTCGAGCGTGGACTGCATGAAAGCTCCTATTCCAGTCCCGTCATCCTGAGGCGGCCGCGCTCTTGCGCGGCCCTCGAAGGATGAATCGGCCGAGGTGGTGCCACAAGCGAGCAAGCGGCACCGGACGGGCCGTCGCCCTTCGAGGCTCGCACGACTTGGTCGTGCGAGCGCCTCAGGGTGACGGATAACGTAAATGAAATCATATCACTTCCCATCGATGATCCGCTTGAGCCGCTGCGGCGTGATCGGCAGCGCCGTGATCGCGCCCGGCATGCCGATGGCGGCCTCGACCGCGGACGCGATCGTCGCGCCGACGGCCGTGATGCCGCTTTCGCCCGCGCCCTTGATGCCGAGCGGGTTGAGCGGGGTCGGCGCATCCTCGGTGAGGATGATCTCGATCGTCGGCGTCTCGCGCGCCGTCGGCATGAGGTAGTCGGCGAAAGTCGCCGACAGCGGATCGCCGCGCTCGCTGTAGACGAACTCCTCGAACAGCGCGCCGCCCAGCCCTTGCGCAAAGCCGCCGGCGATCTGCCCCTTCACCAGCGTCGGATTGATGGCGCGGCCGATGTCGTAGCCCGCGATGTAGCGCTCGATCGTGACGCTGCCGGTCTCGCGGTCGACGCGGACCACCGCCACATGCGTGCCGTAGGGATAGACCTGGTGCTTGGTGTCGAACCAGCCTTCCGCCGACAGGCCGGGCTCGCGGCCGCCGCGCGTCTTCGAGCTCGGCGAAAGGCCTTCGGCGATCTCGCCCAGGCCGATCGATGCGCCGGCGCCGCCGTCGGTGCGCAGCACGCGCCCATCGACGATCGCGAGCGCTTCGACCGGCGCCTGCAGCATGCCGGCGGCGTACTCCAGGGCCTTGTCGCGCAGCTTCCGCGCCGCATTGTGCGTCGCCGACGCCGTCATCACGGTCGCGCGCGAGGCATGTGCGCCGATGCCGTAGGCGATGCGGTCGGTCTGGCCGTGGATGACGCGCACGCGCTTGTAATCGACGCCGAGCGCCTCGGCGGCGACCTGCGCCATCACGGTCTCGAACCCTTGCCCGATCGAGGCGCCGCCGGTGACGACCTCGACGGCGCCTGAGGTGTCGACCGAAATCTTCACGCCGTCCGACGGTCCGAGCCCGCTCTTCTCGATGAACATCGCAAGCCCGGCCCCGACCAGCTCGCCGTTGGCGCGGCGCGCGGCGAGCTTGGCCTGCAGCGTGTCCCAGTCGGCGGCCACCAGCACCGTGTCGAGCAGCGCCGCATAGTCACCGGTGTCCATGTGGATTTCTTCGCCGAGCACCTCGAGCGGCAGGTGATACGGCATGTCCTGCTTGCGGATCAGGTTCGTCCGCCGCACCGCGATCGGATCGAGCCCGAGCTTTTGCGCGATCGCCTCGATCAGCCGCTCGCGGATGAAGGTCGTCTCGTAGCGGCCGGGCGCCCGATAGGTCGCGGCCGGCGTCTTGTTGGTGAGGCGGAAGTGTCCGGCCGAGCGATAGGCGCCGACGCGGTAGGGGCCTGGCAGGATGCCGCAGATCATCATGGCGACGCGGGTCGCGTGGGTGCGGATATAGGCGCCCTGGTCGTGCCAGAACTCGTCGTCGATCGCGAGCAGGCGCCCGTCGCGGTCGACCCCGGCCTTGATCCGGTGGGTCTGCTGGCGCGAATGGTTGGCGCAGATCAAGTGCTCGCGCCGGTCCTCGATCCACTTGACCGGCCGCCCGAGCCGCATGGCGGCGACGCATACCAGCACGTCCTCGGGATAGAGCTCGCCGCGGATGCCAAAGCCGCCGCCGACATGCGCCTCGTGCACGCTGATCGCCGACGGGGGACGCTTGAGCATGCGGGCGAGCAGGTCGCGATTGCGGTGCACCACCTTGGCGGCGCCATGCAGCTCGAGCATGTCGCGCGCCGCGTCGTAGCGGCCGATCGCGCCGCGCGTTTCGATCGGCACGCCCGAATGGCGGCCGACGCTCAGCGTGAGCTCGACCACCGCATGCGCGTCGCGCATCGCGGCGTCGACGTCGCCGTAGCCTTGGCGCAGCACCGTCGGCTCGGTGCTGCGGCCGGGCGCGAACTCAGCCGTCTCGGCCATGGCGTCGAGCAGCACGGGCAGCTCGGCGATCTCCATGGTCACGAGATCAGCCGCATCCTCGGCCACATAGGGGTCTTCGGCGAACACGGCGGCGACCGGATCGCCCACATAGCGCACGCGCTCGGTCGCGAGCACCGGCTGGCGCCACGGCTCGAGCCGCTCGATGCGACCCTCGCGGAAATCGACCGGCGGGATGTCGGCAATGTCGGCCGCGGTCCACACCGCGACGACCCCAGGCAGCGCGCGCGCCGCGGCGGTATCGAGTGACACTATCTTTCCGTGCGCGTGGTTCGAGCGCACGACGCGCATGTGCAGCTGATGTGGAAACGCGATGTCGCCCGCATAGCGTCCGCGGCCGGTGACGAGCGGCGGGTCCTCCAGCCGCTCGACCGATTGGCCGATCCATTTGGTCGCTGCGAATTTTTCCGGCGCGTTCATGCGGCGGCCTGCTCGAGCGCGGCGGTCGGAGCGTGGTGGCGGAACGGGGCAGGCTTCATCGCGCGATGACTAGAGCATATTTCGCCCGATTTGATCCACTCCGTCATGGCCGGGCTTGTCCCGGCCATCCACGTCTTTCTTGCCAAACCGCAAAGACGTGGATGCCCGGCACAGGGCTGGGCATGACGGCGTGATTCCGATGTCTCCATCACTGCCCGTTCAGCAGCGCGGCGGCCTTCTTCTCGATGTCGGCAGGCGTCGCGTAAACCTCGGCCACGAGATTCTGCAGATCGGCGCCGTCGACCGGCGTGATCTCGAGCTTCTCCTTCTCGGCCTCGACGAGGAAATCCTTGTCGGCCATCGTATCCATGAACGCCTTGCGCAGCGCCGCGGCGCGGTCGGCCGGGATGCCGGGCGGCGCGAGATAGGGCCGCCCCATGGTCTGCCGGGCGAAGATCAGCTTGAGGACCTGCTTCTGCTCGTCGGTCTTGGCGAGGTCCATGATCAGCGGCACGTTCGGCAGCTCGGGATGCTTGCGCAGCGCGAGCTGCACCAGCACGGTGATCTTCTTCTCGTCGATCCAGGCCTTGTGGGTCGACATGATGCTCGACCACGACCAGCCGCAGCGGCCCTGGATCTCGCCGCGCTCCATCGCGAGCACCACATCGTTGCCGCCCGGGTAGCCGCTGACGATCTTCATCTTGGCGCCGAAGACGCCGTCGATCACCTTGGGGAACTGGTCGGTGTCGGCGCTCATCGACGTGCCGCCGACGGTCATCTGCCTGGTCAGCAGGTCCTCGAACTTGCTGATGCCGGAGGTCGCATTCCAGGCGACGCACACGCTTGTCTCGTTGTTGGCGCTGCCCAGCCAGGTGAACTTGGTGCCGTCGAACTGCGCGCCCTGCTGTCCGAGAATGGGATCGAAGCCGGTGCCGCGCCCGATCGTCGCCAGCACGCTGCCGTCCTTCGGCGCGACGCGAAAAAGCCAGTTGGCGAGCCGCAGGCTGCCGCCGCCCTCCATGTTCTTGACGATGACGGTCGGATTGCCCGGAATGTGGCGGCCGAGGAAGCGCGCGATCGTGCGTGCGTAGAGGTCATAGGCGCCGCCGACGCTGTAGCCGACATAGAGCTCGACGGTGCGGCCCTTGTAGAAATCGGCGGGGCTCTGGGCGCTCGCGATCGATGCGGGCAGCGCGGCCAGCAGAGCGTTCACGAGAAGGCGCGCGCGCGTCGAGACCATCCTGTTCCTCCCTGACATGCTCGGCCTAGAGCCAGCGGCGGCTTATGCCACAACAACGGCCGGCTGCGCCACGCTGGGCTGAGCCATTGGCCATGCGTCACCATGTCGGCGCCCGCCGGGGCGCTCGGCTTGACGCTCCGAGGCCTTTCAGATGTAACGTTCCGCCCGCGGGTTGGGTCCCGCGCCATGGGCGCGCCGGCACAACACAATTCGCAGCCGGGTAACGAGGGAGTTGCGCCCGCCAGGCGGCGCAGGGAAGCGTTCGATGCAGCCCGACATGGCGCAGATGGCCTGGCATGCGCTCACGCTCATGATGGAGCCGGCGCGCCTCGGCATCCTCATCGTCGGCGTGCTGATCGGGCTCGCGATCGGCGTGCTGCCCGGCCTCAACGGCATCGTCGGCATCGCGATGCTGATTCCGTTCACCTACAACATGGACCAGCACACCGCGATGGC
Source organism: Xanthobacteraceae bacterium (assembly GCA_036513175.1). Classification (GTDB taxonomy): domain Bacteria; phylum Pseudomonadota; class Alphaproteobacteria; order Rhizobiales; family Xanthobacteraceae; genus JAVDCA01. Next base: position 5,754 of record DATBZM010000163.1, read on the forward strand.
GCTGCTGCTCGGCATGGCGGCGGTGATCACCTCGTCAGATTTCATCACCGCGGTGCTGTTCGGCGTGCCCGGCCATGTCGGCGCCGCCGCGACCGTGATCGACGGCCACGCCATGGCGAAGAACGGCGAGGCCGGCCGCGCCTTCGGGGCGGGCTTTGCGTCCTCGCTTGCCGGCGGCCTCGTTGGCGCGCTGGTGCTCGGCGTCAGCCTGCCGTTCCTGCGCCCGATCCTGCTCGCGATCGGCTCGCCCGAGCTGCTCGCCTTCACGCTGTTCGGCCTCTCGATGGTGGCGACGCTTTCCGGCCGCGCGCCGCTCAAGGGCCTCACGGCGGCGGGCCTCGGCCTGATGCTGTCGATGATCGGCGACCGCTCGGAGGCCGGCACGCTGCGCTGGACCTTCAACACGCTCTATCTCTACGAGCAGCTGCCGCTGGTGCCGGTGACGCTCGGCCTGTTCGCGATCCCCGAGCTGTGCGAGCTGGCGGTGGCGCGCAAGCGCATCGCCGGGATGAATGCGGCCACCATCGCGATGTCGAGCCAGTGGCAGGGCGTGCGCGACGTCGCGCGCCACTGGTGG
>DATBZM010000164.1:0-11061 GCA_036513175.1 Xanthobacteraceae bacterium
TTCGGTCAGCGTCCCGGCCGGACTGACGGCGTTGAGCAGGATGCCGTCCTTCGCCAGCTCGTTCGCCATCGCCTTGGTCAGGTTGAGGATCGCCGCGTTGTTCATGCCGGTCGCGACCGCGCGCGGCTGCGGCTCGCGCCCGGCCCCGCCCGTGACATTGACGATGCGGCCCCATTTGCGCGCCCGCATCGGCGGGATCGCGTGCCGCATGCAGCGGGCAAAGCCGTTGAGCTTCTTGTCGAAGTTTTTTCCCCACGCCTCGTCGCTCAGCGTGTAGAGATCGCCCGGGCTCACCAGCGCGGCGTTGTTGACGAGGATATCGAGCCGGCCGAATTCGCCGAGCGTGCGCTCGACCATCAGGTGGATCGAATCGTCGCTCTCGATGTCGACCGGGATGCCGAGCACGCGGCCGGCGCCCTTGCGGCTCAGCGCCCGGCACGCCTCCGCGTTGCGCTTGGGATCCTTGCTCGCCACCACCACATGCGCGCCCTCGGCGAGCAATTCCGCCGCGCAGGCGCGGCCGATGCCGCGGCTGGCGCCGGTGACGATGGCGACGCGATCTTTCAGGCCGAGATCCATGACACTCCCCTCGTGCCCCGGATGCACTGCAGCACGTAGCGCGCAGCGCGGAGTGATGCAGTGCTGATCCGGGGCCCGGGAGTCGGAAGCACTGGGTCCCGGGTCTGCAGCGCACCGTTCGCTTCGCTCACGCTACGCTGCGCCCGGGACACGAGAGACTAAAATCAGCCCGTATACTCGAGAATGTGCATTCCGGCGCCGGCGCGATCGATCAGATAGAGCAGCCCGTTGTCGTCGGTGCCGATGTCGTTCGACTGCACGGACTGGCGATCTCCCGTGAGCTCGGGCACGAAGCACCCGACTTCTTTCGGACGCAGCGGGTCGCTCACGTCGACGGCGCGCAGGCCGGCGTTGAAGTAGGTGAGAAAGACGATGTTCGCCCACGGGCCCTCGCTGCGGACGTCCTCGAGGATGTTGTGGGCGCCGAAGCGGCCGGGGCGGTCGAAATATTTCTCCCGCTCGGGAAAGAAGGTCGCGACCGGAATCGGGTTCGTTTCCTTGCGGATGTCGACCACCCACATGAACTGGGCGTCCCAGAACTTCTGCTTGGCGCGCGCCTCGTCGGTGCAGATGAGGTAGGGCCGATCGCCGACCGGCCAGGCCGTGTGGGTCGAGCCGGGAAACGGCGGCGACCACTGCAGGTGGCCGACCAGCTCCATCTTGCGCAAGTCGGTGCAGTCGATGATCGCGATGCCGCCGCCCCAGAACGCCGCGTACATGCGGTTGCCGCGGATCATCGGCGGCCCGTGCAGCGTGATCGCCTCCTCGTGCGGCATTGGATCGTCGCCGCCGCCCTCGCCTTCCGCCTTCTGCCACGGCAGGCCCCAGACGCTGATGACGTCGGGCTTGAGCGGATTCTTCACGTCGAGCGTCCAGATCACGCGCTTGTTCCACCCCGGCGCGTCGTTGGGCAGGAACGCGAGCTGGCGCTTGTTGTCGACGCCGAAGCGGTGCGGGCCGGAGCCGGGTGTGTCGTAGAAGCCGACCTCCTTGGGCGCATCGGGCTTGCTGATGTCGAAGATGAATATGCCGGCGCGCGCATTGCGGCCGCGATCGCCGGCGAGCCGCTCGGAATTGACCCAGAGGATGTGGTCGCCGACCACGCGCAGCTTGTGGCAGTGCACGCCGGGCGGCGCGCGGAATTCGTACACCTTCCTGGGGTTCTTCGGATCGCGCACATCGTGCGCCGTAAAACCTTCGGGCGCGTGGCCGCTCGACGTGCCGACCGAACCCACATAGGCGTAGCCCTTGTGCACCTGCACGAGGCTGCCGCAGCCCCAGGCGGCCGAGGGATCATGGCCGAGCTTGCGGAAGCCCTTGATCTCCTCGGGGTACTGCGCGGCCATTCCGATCCTCCACACCTGCATTGGCTGTTGTTCGGCAGTGGTTTACACGAGCATGTGCGGCTTGGCACCACGCATTTCAGGAGGCTGGCATGAGCGAATCGACGGCGAAGCAGATCGTGCTCGCGGCGCGCCCGAAGGGGCGCCCGACGCCGGAGAATTTTCGCATCGAGCAAGTGCCGATGCCCGCACTGCCGCGCGGCGGCGTGCTGTTGCGCGTGCTCTATCTGTCGCTCGATCCCTACATGCGCGGGCGGATGGACGATCGGAAATCCTATGCGCCCTCAGTGGGCATCGGCGAGGTCATGACGGCGCAGAGCGTCTGCGAGGTGACCGGGTCCGAGCATCCCGGCTATGCGGTCGGCGATATCGTGCTGGCGCCGACCGGCTGGCGCACCCATGCGGCCTCGGACGGCACCGGCCTGCGCAAGCTCGACCCCAAGCTTGCGCCGATCACGACCGGGCTCGGCGTGCTCGGCATGCCCGGCTTCACGGCCTATTCGGGCCTGTACGCGATCGGCAAGCCGAAACCGGGCGAGACAGTGGTCGTCGCGGCCGCGAGCGGGCCAGTCGGCTCCCTGGTCGGGCAGCTCGCCAAAATGGCCGGCGCCCGCGCGGTCGGCATCGCCGGCGGCGCCGACAAGTGCCGGCACGTCAAAGAGGAGTTGCGCTTCGACGCCGCGATCGATCATCGCGCGCCCGCTTTCGCCCAGCACCTGGCGGCTGCCTGCCCGAAGGGCATCGATGTCTATTTCGAGAACGTCGGCGGCGCCGTGTGGCAGGCGGTGCTGCCGCTGCTCAACCGCTTCGCGCGCGTGCCGGTATGCGGGCTGATCGCGCAGTACAATGCAAGCGGCGGCGAGCCCGGGCCGAACCTGCTGCCGGCGACCATGCGCGAAATTCTGAGCAAGAGCCTGACCTTGCGCGGCTTCATCAACTACGAATTCGCCGCCGAGCATTTCGCCACGTTCCTGCAGACCGTCGCGGCCGGCATCAAGTCGGGAGAAATCCGCTATCGCGAGGACATCACGGACGGCTTCGAGAACGCGCCGGCGACCTTCCTCGGCATGCTCGAGGGGCGCAATTTCGGAAAGACGTTGATCCGCGTGAGTGGGTGAGCGCTCACAGCTTCTCGGCGAGAAAGCGGATCAGGCGCGGCGCGAGCACCGCCGGATAGCTGCCCGGCTCGTCGATCGGATCGCTCAGCCAATAATGCCCGGCGCCCGGCACATAGCAGGTGCGCACGAAGAAGCCGGCCTGCTTGAGCGCGCGCAGAAACACGTCGGTGTTGCGGCGGCGGTCAACCAGGTCGTCCTCGGTGCCGCAGGCGAGCAGCACCGCGATCGCGTTGTTGGCGTAGGTCGCATAGCTGATCGGCGTTGCGTCGAAATAGAGCCGGCGGTTCTCCATCGGCGAGGCGCCGAGGAAATTCTCGATATTATTGTCGCGCGGGCTGTCGGCGCGATAGCGTTCCCACATCTCGATGAGATCGTAGACACCGTAGACGCCGATCAGCGCCTTGACCTTCGCGCTCGCATGCGCCTGCGGGTCGTCCGGGTAGCCGTCGAGAAAGGCGCCCGCATTGGCGCCGAGGGCGGCGAGCGCGGCGAGATGCGCGCCCGCCGACGCGCCGAACAGGCCGATGCGGCTTTGATCGACACGGAATTCCGCCGCGTTGGCGCGCAGGAAGCGGACGGCCGCAACCACGTCATGCACGGCCTGCGGGAACGTCATGGTGCCCTTCTTCGCCAGCCGATAGCTGATCGCCAGCAGGCCATAGCCGCGCGCCGCGAGATACGGCCCCCAGTGCTCGAATGCGCTCCGCGCGCCCTGTTGCCACCCGCCGCCATGCACCGCCACGAGCGCCGGAAACGGGCCTGCGCCCTTCGGTAGATAGAGATCGCCCTGCAGCGCAATGCCGTCATGCGTCGCGTAGGTGAGTGCGGCGTGGAGATCGTGCTCGAAGAGAGTCATTTGCATCCGTCGGCGGGTTGGGACATTCGGCGGGGCTGTGCGCGACAACTCTGTCATTGCGCGCGCTGCGACGCAATCCACGCAAGAGGCAGCCGCAGCGCGCATGCAAGCCATCCGTCGCGCCTTCGTTGACAGGGTGCGCGTTTGCCTGTTCGATGCCGGCCGCTGACACCAATAAAGTTCGGGACCGAAATGCCAATTCCTGCCTGTGGAGCGGCGCCGCGCAAAGGCGGTCCGCTCGTCGTCAATGGGTTGAAGATCGAGACGATCGAAGGCGGGGAAGGGCGGCCGTTGCTGTTTCTCCATCCCGGCATCGGCCTCGATCCCAAGGCACCGGTGCTCGACCTGCTCGCCGCCAAGGCGCGGCTGATCGCGCCGTCGCATCCGGGTTTCGGCGCCTCCGACCTCCCCTCGACGATGACGACGGTCGAGGACCTCTCCTACTTCTATCTCGACCTGATGGACGCGCTCGATCTCGCCGACGCGACCGTGGTCGGCGTCGGCTTCGGCGCCTGGATCGCGGCCGCGATCGCGATCAAGTCGACGGCGCGCATGGCGCACCTCGTCATGGCGAACGCGGTCGGCATCAAGGTCGGCGACCGCGAGACGCGCGACATCGTCGACGTCTTCGCCACGCTCGATCCCGACCTCAACAAGCTCGCCTATTTCGACCCCAAAATGGGCGAACGCGACTACAAGAGCCTGCCCGCCGCCGAGGTGGCGACCGTCGCGCGCAACCGCGAGGCGCTCGCCCGCTTCGCCTGGCAACCCTATATGCACGACCCCAAGCTCAAGAGCCGGCTGCACCGCATCCGCATCCCGACGCTGTTTCTCTGGGGCACGCATGACCGCATCCTGAGCGAGGGCTACGGCCGCGCCTATTGCGCCGCCGTCCCGAATGCGCGCTTCGAGCCGGTCGAGAAGGCCGGGCATTTCCCCCACATCGAGCAGCCGCAGGTCTTTGCCGACCGCGTCTTTACGTTCGCGGACGGCTGACAAATCATCCGGAGGCCACGACCCATGCGCGTCTATCACTTCACCGAGCAGGCCTATCCGGCCGCCTGGGAGAACAACGGCGGCACCTTGCGCGTCACGCTGCCCAACCGCCGGCTCGACCCGACGATCGCCGCGGATCTGTTTCAACGCTACTACGACGAGTGGGTGCTCGCCGACGAGCTCGGCCTCGACGTGATGCTCAACGAGCATCACCAGACCGCGACCTGCATGTCGTCGACCTGCATCGTCGGCCTCTCGATCCTCGCCCGCATCACCAAGCGCGCGCGCCTGCTCGTGCTCGGCTATCCGCTCGGCCACCGGCCCGATCCGCTGCGCTGCGCCGAGGAGCTCGCGACCGTCGACGTGATCTCGCGCGGCCGGCTCGACATGGGCTTCGTCAAGGGCGTGCCCTACGAGTTCGCGCCGTCGAACCAGAACCCGGTGCGGGTGATGGACCGCTTCTGGGACGCGCACGACTTCATCATCAAGGCGATGACCAGCCACGACGAACCGTTCAACTGGGAGTCCGAGTTCTTCCACTATCGCCACGTCAACATCTGGCCGCGGCCCCATCAGCAGCCGCATCCGCCGGTGTGGTCGACGACCGGCAGCCGCGGCAATGCGCGCGTGCTCGGCGAGCGCGGCATCGCCATGGCGACGCTCGGCACCGGCTATGCGACGCGGCCGCTCTACGACGCCTATCGCGAGGGCTATCTGGCAAAGCACGGCAAGCTGCCGGGCGCCGACCGCTTCGCCTATCTCGGCCTCGTCGCCGTCGCCGACAACGAGGCGGAAGCGCACCGGCGCGGCAAGGCGGTATCGATCTATCTGCCGTCGAGCGGCATCGTCGCGCCGGAATTCCGCAATCCGCCGGGCTATCTCTCGATCGAGGACAACGTGCGGCTGCTGCGCGGCGAGACCAAGCCGCGCACCGGCACCAAGGACGGCCGCTTCATCGACATGCGGGTCGCGAGCGTGCAGGATCTCGTCGACACCGGCGTGCTCTTCTGCGGCACGCCCGACCAGGTCTACGACCAGATCGTCGCCTTCGCCGAATACTGCGGCGGCATGGGCAATCTGCTGATGATGGGCCAGGCCGGCGCGATGTCGCACGAGGTCACGGTCGACAATCTCACCCTGTTCTCGAAAGAGGTGCTGCCGCGGCTCAAGGAATACAAGCAGCCGGTCGGCGAGATGGCGGCGGCGTAAGCAGTCGCGCTCCGAACGGCTCTTGACCGACTACTGCTAAGCAGTATATCCATGGAGAGTGACGAATTCGAATGGGATGACGGCAAGGCGGCCGAGAACCACGCCAAACACGGCGTCCGTTTCGCTGCGGCGCGCTACGTGTTCAAAGATCCATTCGCCATAGAGCGCCTCGATGAACGCGTCCACTATGGCGAAGAGCGCTATGTGATCATCGGCATGGTGGAGGGGCGCCTTCTCGCCGTCGTTTATACGATGAGAGATGACGTCATCCGCATCATCTCGGCCCGCGGCGCAGAACCATCCGAGCAACGCGAATATCATGAAGACAATCGCTAAGCCGCCAAAACACGATTGGACGCGCTTCGACGCAATGACGGAGGAGCAGCGGCACAGCGCTGCAATGAGCGATCCTGACGCGAAGCCGCTCACCCCAGATGACTTCAAACGAATGAAGCGAACGCCGCGCGTCAAGATTATCCGACGCGCACTCGGACTTACGCAGGAACAGTTCGCCACCCACTTCCATATCCCGCTGGGGACCTTGCGGGATTGGGAGCAAGGTGTGGCGCAGCCGGATCAATCGGCGCGCGCTTACCTCACCGTGATCGCTCGCGATCCGGATGCCGTCCGCAAAGCCCTCTCCGGATGATGCCGCCGCGAATGCGGTGCGACCTTTGGCGTTACGCCACCGCCTCCTTCGCCTTCACTGGAAAGTACCGCGCCAGCCAGTCGAAGATCACGGTGCGCACGCGCGTGTTGCTTTCCGCGAACATGAAGTGATCGGTTTCGGCGAAGAGGTGCAGGTCGGTCGGCTGGCCGGCGCGCTTGAACAGCTCGACCGACTGCTCGGTCGGCGTCACCGAATCGACCGATGAGTGCAGCAGCAGCAGCGGCCGGCCCGCCATGCCGGCGACAACGTCGTCGGCGCGGAAATCGTACATGCTCTGCGCCGTCTCGGCCGGAAACATCTGCACCGAGCCCGCCGCGAGATGGCCGCGCAGGTGCTCCGGGATCGGCACGATGTCGTAGCGCGGCACCATCAGCGATGGGTTGCGCCGGCCCTCCTCGAGCATCTTGATGAACTTGGCCCAGGCCTCGGGCGTCGCGTGCTGGCCGCGGAATTTGCGTTCGCCGTCGCCCCAGCCGCCCGACGAGATCACGGCGGCGACGCGCTGGTCGACGCCACCCGCATAGACCGCGACCGCCGCGCCGAAGCTCGAGCCGATCGCCCCGATGCGGTCGGGCTCGACGTTCGGATGTCTGGCGAGGAAGGTCAGCGCATCGCTCGTCGTCTTCACCTGGTCGAGGCAGATGAGCCGGCCCTTCGGCCCCTCGCTCGCGCCGCAGCCCGGCATGTCGAAGCGCAACGTCACGTAGCCGAGCTTCTCCAGCATCGCACAAGGCTCGAGCACGTTGGTCGAGCTCGAATTGCTGCCAAACCCGTGCAGCACCATGAAGGCCGGCCGGCGCTCGCTCGCCGCGACGCCCGCCGGCACGCGCACCACGCCCGCGATCTTGAGTCCGTTCGACGTGAACGTGATCTTTTCCTCGGCCATTGGCGCGTTTCTCCTGCATTTGGCGCATGTTCTTGTCGGCGAACCGGCCTCCACTTCGCCGGAACATGCGCTGACGTCGGCCGATCGGCCGGTTCTATTCTGGCCGCGCAGGTGTTAGACCGCAAGCGCCCGCCGTCCTCCCGCCCCGCTGCCCGACCGCAAAGGAATTGCCGATGAGCGACATTCGCGTCGACCACGCCGAGCTGCATCGCTTCTTCGTTGCGGTCTTCGTCGCCAAGGGGATGCGCGCCGCGGAGGCCGAGACGCTCGCCGAGATGCTGGTGTGGGCCAATCTGCGCGGCGTCGACTCGCACGGTGCGATGCGCGTCCCCGACTATCTCAGCCAGATCAAGAAGGGCACGTTCGATCCGGCCGCGCGGCCGCAGCTGCGCCCGCTGCTGCCCGCGACCTTCGTGCTCGACTGCGCGCGCGCCGCAGGACCTGTGTGCATGATGCAGGCGGCCGCGCATGCGATCGAGCGCGCGGAAACGTTCGGCGTCGGCGTCGGCCTGTTGAGCGACACGGCGCATACGGGCGCGATCGGCCGCTACGCGCACTGGATCGCCGAGCGGGGATTTGCGGCGATCGTGATGGTCGCGGGCCCGCTGTTCATGGCCTATCACGGCGCCAAGGCGACGAGCCTCGGGTCGAGCCCGATTGCGATCGGTATTCCCGGACCGGAGGATCGCGATCCGCTCGTGCTCGACATGGCGACGAGCATGACCGCGGCGGGCCGCATCCGCCAGGCGGCCGCCGAGGGCAGGCTGCTCGCCGAAGGTCTCGCGATCGACGCCGACGGACGCGCCACCACCGATCCCGCCAAGGCGGCGACGCTGTTGCCGCTCGGCGGACCGAAGGGCTCGGGCCTGTCGCTGCTGTTCGAATGCCTGACCGGCATCATGGCCGGCACGCCGATCATCACCACGATCGCGGGCCTCACCGGCTCGCGCGTGCCGATGCAGAACGCCATGGTGATCGCCTTCAACATCGCGAGCTTCCGTCCGCTCGCCGACTATCGGCGCGACGTCGGGCTCTTGATCGAGGTGGTGAAGGGCCTGCCGCGGCGCGAGGGTTTTGACGAATTGCTGCTGCCAGGCGAGCGCGGCGGGCGCGAAGCGCAATCGCGACGGCACAACGGAATTCCACTGGCGCCAAAACTGTGGCGCGAGCTGAACGACATCGCCCACGCGCTCGGCATACCGCCGCCGAACGCTCGACCATGATCTGATCGACGATTTATCGCGTGCGAATGGGGCGAATCCGCGACCGCGCGCCGCGCGGGCGACCACGCGGCGCAAGATGCGTTGAGCGCACAAGGTCCGCCTGCGCGCATCGCCGCACCTCCGGCAAAAAAATCGTCAACGAAGGAACCAACTTCCGGCCATTTCCTTTTGCACTATGGCGGCGCGATCGCGTGCCGGGCTGATGCTGCCCGGGCATGACTGCCAGGGCACGGCGGCGCGCTGTCACGATCCCATGGGCCAGAACAACCTCACGGCTGTTCACTACACAGGAGCTGCGCTATGTGCGACTACAGTCTGGAGCACCTCGCAAGCCGTCCGGCCAAGGTCGGCGACACCCTGGTCTCCACCAAATTCACCAACTCGATCACCCGTGGCTTCACGGCGGTCGGCGAACCGAACGTCGCCGTCTGCCTGATGCCCGGCACCGAACTGGCGTTCGAGCAGGACGTGACCTGCGTGCACGCGCTCGGCCTGCTGCCGAGCCGGCGAATCGCCGAGAAAGTCGCGCGCTTCCGCGAGATCAACGTGCAGAATCCGCATGACCATCATGACGCGCTGGAATTCCCCAGCGGCCAGATCGTGCTGGTGACCCGCCTGTGCGAAGGGCAGATGGCGACCGTGCTGCAGCTGCCGGTCGATCCCGAGAAGGAAAGGGCGAGCGAGCAGAGGGCGGAGATGCCGGAAGACCAGGCCGTCTGAGAACGACGCATCCATGCAACCGAGGCCGCCGGGCAACCGGCGGCTTTTTTTTGCGTCGCGCGCCGCCGCTGAGCGATCCGCCGCCGGTGCCGGCGGGCGCGGCTTGACAGCCCTCCATCGTCCCGACAGTTTGCCCCGCCTCGACAAGCGGGAAACACGCACATGGCCAACCTGCGTCTCAACTTCGCCTGCGGACCGTATGACCGCACCCAGGCGTTGCGCGACGGCACGATCAAGCCCGACGGGATCGATCTCAACTACATCACGCTTCAGCCGGCGGAAATCTTCTGGCGCATGCTGCAGTACCAGGAATTCCACGCCTCCGAGATGTCGCTGTCGAACTACACGAGCCTGGTCAGCGACGGCAACGCCCCGTTCGTCGCGATCCCGGTGTTCCCCTCGCGCGTGTTTCGCCATGGCTACTTCTTCATCAACACCACCAAGGGGATCGAGAAGCCCGCCGACCTCAAAGGCAAGCGTGGCGGCGTGCCCGAATACAGCATGACGGCCGCGGTCTACATGCGCGGGTTGATGCAGCACGAATTCGGCGTCGCGCCGAACGAGGTCGACTGGGTGCAGGGCCGCGCCGACCGGCTCGGCCGCGAGCTGCCCGCCGACGTCCGCCTCACCCAGGCGCCGGCCGGCAGCGAGCTGGGCGATCTGCTCGAGCGCGGCGAGATCGACTTCATGATCACGGCCAACAATCCGCTGTCGTTCCGGCGCGGGGCGAAGACGGTGCGCCGGCTGCTGCCGAATTATGCGGAGGCCGAGAAGGATTATTATCGCCGCACCAAAATCTATCCGATCATGCACACGGTGGTGATCCGCCGCGACATCTACGAGCGCGATCCCTGGGTGGCGCTCAATCTCTACAAGGCGCTCAGCCGGGCGAAGGAGGATTGCTACAATCTCCTGACCGAGACCGGCTCGCCCAAGGCCTCGTTCGCCTGGCTGCAGCCGATGATCGAGGAGGAGAAGGCGATCTTCGGGCGCGACTGGTACCCCTATGGGATCGAGCAGAACCGGCCCAGCATCGAGGCGCTGCTGCAGTACACCCACGAGCAGGGACTGACGGCGCGGCGCGTCAAGCTGGAAGAGCTGTTTGCGTCGAGCACGCTGCGCGACATTCCGCTGAGCGAGGGACAGCAGGTGTGACGCACGGCGGAGCGGTCCGCCGCACGCCTTAGCCGTCACGCAACTCGAGCCTGCGTCATCCTTCCCCGACGTTCGACGCCATCTTCTTGATAAGATAGGCGCCCTGGCCGATCCCGAAGGTCGACAGCAGCGTCGAGTCGACATCCGGCAATTGCGTCACTCCCTGCGGTATGTCGCCGAGGAAATCGAACCCCTGCAGCACGAAGATGACCGCGGCGATGAGTGTGATGAACGCCATCTGGAAGTCGCCGATATCGACCTGGCCATAGTCGTTCGTGAACAGGTCGGTCAGGATGTTTGGTGTGC
>DATBZM010000165.1:0-23352 GCA_036513175.1 Xanthobacteraceae bacterium
AAGCGCGCCGTCGAGGACAAGTATCTCGGCGCGCTGGTCAAGCCCTCGATGAATCGCTGCATCCAGTGCACCCGCTGCGTGCGCTTCGCGACCGAGGTCGCGGGCGTGCCGGAGCTCGGCGCGACCGGCCGCGGCGAGGACATGGAGATCACCACCTACCTCGAGCACGCCATGGTGTCCGAGCTGCAGGGCAACGTCGTCGATCTCTGCCCGGTCGGCGCGCTCACCTCGAAGCCGTACGCGTTCGTGGCGCGCCCGTGGGAGCTGGAAAAGACCGAGTCGATCGACGTGATGGACGCGCTCGGCTCGGCGATCCGCGTCGACACGCGCGGCCGCGAGGTGATGCGCATCCTGCCGCGCACCAACGACGACGTGAACGAGGAGTGGATTTCCGACAAGACCCGCCACGTGGTCGACGGCCTGCGCGTGCAGCGGCTCGACGAGCCTTTCGTGCGCAGCGACGGCCAGCTCAAGCCCGCCAGCTGGAGCGCGGCCTTCGCGGCGATCGCGGCGAAGCTCGAGGGTACGAGCCCGGCGCGCATCGGCGCGATCGCGGGCGATCTCGCGAGCGTCGAGGAGATGTTCGCGCTCAAGGACCTGATGACGCGGCTCGGCGTGAAGAGCATCGACTGCCGGCAGGACGGCGAGGCGCTCGATCCCACATGGGGCAGGGCGGCCTATATCTTCAACGCGACGATCGCCGGCATCGAGAAGGCCGATGCGCTGCTGATCGTCGGCTCGAACCCGCGCCGCGAGGCGGCCGTGCTCAACGCGCGCATCCGCAAGCGCTGGCGCGCCGGGCCGTTCGCGATCGGCCTCGTCGGCGAGCGCGAGGATCTGACCTATCCCTACCAGTATCTCGGTGCCGGCGCGGAGACGCTCGCCGAGGTTGCGGCGGGGCGGGGCGATTTCGCCGACCTGCTCAAGCAGGCGAAGAACCCGCTGATCCTGCTCGGTGCCGGCGCCCTGGCGCGGCCGGACGGCGCGGCGATTGCGGCGCTCGCGGCGCGCGCCGCGATCGCGCTCGGTGCCGTCAAGGACGGCTGGAACGGCTTCTCGGTGCTGCACGGCGCCGCCTCGCGCGTCGGCGGGCTCGACATCGGCTTCGTGCCGGGCGAGGGCGGGCTCACCGCGCCCGCCATGGCGGCAACCGGCGCGCTCGATGTGGCCTTCCTCCTCGGCGCCGACGAGCACGAGATCGCCCCCGGCGCGTTCACGGTCTATATCGGCACCCATGGCGACCGCGGCGCCCACCGCGCCGACGTGATCCTGCCGGGCGCCGCCTACACGGAAAAATCCGGGCTCTACGTCAACACGGAAGGGCGCGTGCAGATGGGCGCGCGCGCCGCCTTCCCGCCCGGCGACGCACGCGAGGACTGGGCGATCCTGCGCGCGCTCTCCGACGTGCTCGGCCACAAGCTGCCTTACGACTCGCTCACGGCTCTACGCACCGCGCTCTTTTCCGCGCATCCGCATCTCGCCCGCGTCGATGCGATCGCGCCCGGCGATCCGGCCGACATCGACAAGCTTGCCGGCCTCACCGGCACGCCCGAGCGCGCGCCGCTGCGCTCGGCGGTCGAGGATTTCTACTTCACCAACCCGATCGCGCGCGCGTCCGCCGTGATGGCCGAATGCTCGGCCATCGCCGAAGGTGCCGCGACGCGCACGGCCGCGGAGTGACCATGGCGGAAATCTGGACCGCTTATCTCTGGCCGCTCATCGTCATGGCGTTCGAGAGCGTCGTGCTGCTCGTCATCCTGCTGATCGTGATCGCCTACATCCTGCTCGCCGACCGCAAGATCTGGGCGGCAGTGCAGATCCGGCGCGGGCCCAACGTGGTCGGCCCATGGGGCCTGCTGCAGTCCTTCGCCGACCTGCTCAAGTTCATGGTCAAGGAGCCGACGATCCCGGCCGGCGCCAACAAGGGCATCTTCCTGCTCGCGCCGCTGATCTCCTGCGTGCTCGCGCTCGCCGCCTGGGCCGTGGTGCCGGTCAATGCCGGCTGGGTGATCGCCAACATCAATGTCGGCATCCTCTACGTCTTCGCCATCTCGTCGCTGGGCATCTACGGCGTCATCATGGCGGGCTGGGCGTCGAACTCGAAATACCCGTTCCTCTCGGCGCTGCGCTCGGCCGCGCAGATGGTCTCCTACGAGGTCTCGATCGGCTTCGTCATCATCACGGTGCTGCTGTGCGTCGGCTCGCTCAATCTGACGGATATCGTCGCGGCGCAGGACACCGGATGGGGCCTGCTCGGCTGGTACTGGCTGCCGCTCTTCCCGATGTTCATCATCTTCTTCGTCTCGGCGCTCGCCGAGACCAACCGCCCGCCGTTCGATCTGGCCGAAGCCGAGTCCGAGCTCGTCGCCGGCTTCATGGTCGAGTACGGCTCGTCGCCCTACATGATGTTCATGCTCGCCGAGTACGTGGCGATCGCGACCATGTGCGCCATGTGCACCATCCTGTTCATGGGCGGCTGGCTCTCGCCGATCCCTTACCTCCCCTTCACGCTCGTCCCAGGCGTGATCTGGTTCACGCTCAAGGCCTTCTTCGTCTTCTTCATGTTCGCGCTCGTGAAGGCCTTCGTGCCGCGCTACCGCTACGACCAGTTGATGCGGCTCGGCTGGAAGGTCTTCCTGCCGACCTCGCTCGCCATGGTCGCGCTGGTCGCCGCCCTCGTGCAGTACGGCATCTACCCCCTGGCGACGCACACGGCGGCGCAGCCGCCGCCGGCCGCGCTCGCGCAAGCATGTCCCGGCGAAGTGGGCACCGGTTCGCCGACAAGGACATGCGTCAATTTAAGCGCCGCGCCGAGCGCAAACCCGAAGTGAGGATGCCATGAGCCTCGATCGCACCGCACGCGGGATCTTCCTCTGGGAGTTCGTCCAGGCGGTCGTCCTGTCGATGCGCTATTTCTTCAAGCCGAAGCCGACCCTCAACTACCCGTTCGAGAAGGGCCCGCTGTCGCCGCGCTTCCGCGGCGAGCACGTGCTGCGCCGCTACCCGAACGGCGAGGAGCGCTGCATCGCCTGCAAGCTGTGCGAGGCGATCTGTCCCGCCCAGGCGATCACCATCGAGGCCGGCCCGCGCCGCAACGACGGCACCCGCCGCGCCACGCGCTACGACATCGACATGGTCAAATGCATTTATTGCGGCCTGTGCCAGGAGGCCTGCCCGGTCGATGCCATCGTCGAGGGCCCGAACTTCGAGTTCGCCGCCGAGACGCGCGAGGAGCTCTACTACGACAAGGAGCGCCTGCTCGCGAACGGCGACCGCTGGGAACGCGCGATCGCAAAAAACCTCACCCTCGACGCGCCGTACAAGTGAGGCGGACGCTGATGATCCTCCCCGCCGACATCCTGCCCGCGCTGTTCTTCTACCTCTTCGCCGGCATCTGCATCGCCTCGGCCGTCATGGTCATCGCGTCGCGCAACCCGGTGCATTCGGTGCTCTATCTCATCCTCGCCTTCGTCAACGCGGCCGGGCTGTTCGTGCTGCTCGGCGCCGAGTTCCTGGCGATGATACTGATCGTCGTCTACGTCGGCGCGGTCGCGGTGCTCTTCCTCTTCGTCGTCATGATGCTCGACGTCGACTTCGCCGAGCTGCGCCAGGGCTTTCTCAACTATCTGCCGTTCGGATTCGTGATCGCGTTGATCTTCGGCATCGAGCTCGCGCTGGTCGTGTTCGGCTGGGCGTTCGGGCCGGGCATCGCCGGGGCGATCGCGTCGCCGACGCCGCCAACCATGACCAACACGGCGGCGCTCGGGGAAATCCTCTACACGCGCTACATCTACTTCTTCCAGGCGGCCGGCCTCGTGCTGCTGGTCGCCATGGTCGGCGCGATCGTGCTCACGCTGCGCCACAAGCCGAACATCAAGCGCCAGAACGTCGCGGCGCAGAACGCGCGCACGCGCGCCGATGCGATCGAGATTCGCCACGTCCGTCCGGGGCAAGGGATCTGAACCATGGGGTCTGAACGATGACCATCGGGCTCGGGCACTATCTCACGGTCGGCGCGATCCTGTTCACGCTCGGCATCTTCGGCATCTTCATCAACCGCAAGAACGTCATCGTCATCCTGATGTCGATCGAGCTGATCCTGCTCGCCGTCAACGTCAATCTCGTCGCGTTCTCGGCGAGCCTGCATGACCTCGTCGGCCAGGTCTTCGCGCTCTTCGTGCTCACCGTCGCGGCCGCCGAGGCCGCGATCGGGCTCGCCATCCTGGTCGTCTTCTTCCGCAACCGCGGCTCGATCGCGGTCGAAGACATCAACCTGATGAAAGGCTAGAGACGTGTATCAGGCGATCGTCTTCCTGCCTTTGCTCGGCTGCATCATCGCCGGCCTCATCTCGCTGTTCGGCGCGCACGCGCGCTTCCCGGGCGCGGACCCGTCGCCCGGGGATTCCACGCACGACCACGGGCCGCACATCGGCGGCGGCGCGCCCTCCGCCGCCCACGCGGCGATCGCGCACGAGGCGCACGAGCCTGGCGGCCACGACGACCACGGCGCGGCCGAGCCCGCGGCGGCGGGCTCGGCGCTCGCCGAGGGCGTCACCACCACGTTCCTCTTCATCTCGATGGTGCTTTCCTGGATCGCCTTCGTGCGGGTCGGCTTCGCCCACCAGGACGCGCGCGTGCCCCTGCTCGATTTCATCACGGCGGGCGACCTCAAGGTGATGTGGTCGCTGCGCGTCGACACGCTCACGGCCGTCATGCTGGTGGTGGTCACCACCGTGTCGGCGCTCGTCCACCTCTACTCGATCGGCTACATGGCCGAAGACCCCTACCGGCCGCGCTTCTTCTCCTATCTCTCGCTGTTCACGTTCGCGATGCTGATGCTGGTGACGGCGGACAACCTCGTCCAGCTGTTCTTCGGCTGGGAAGGCGTCGGTCTTGCGAGCTATCTCCTGATCGGCTTCTGGTACCACAAGCCGGAGGCGAACGCGGCGGCGATCAAGGCCTTCATCGTCAACCGCATCGGCGACTTCGGCTTCGCGCTCGGCATCTTCGCGGTCTTCATGATGACCAACGCGGTCGATCTCGACACCATCTTCAACCAGGCGCCCGCGATCGCCCAGGCGCACAAGACCATCCACCTTCTCGGCCACGACCTCGACGCGTTGACGCTGATCTGCCTGCTCCTGTTCATGGGCGCGATGGGCAAATCGGCGCAGTTCCTGCTGCACACCTGGCTGCCCGACGCCATGGAGGGCCCGACGCCGGTCTCCGCCCTCATCCATGCCGCCACCATGGTCACGGCCGGCGTCTTCATGGTGGCGCGGCTCTCGCCGCTGTTCGAGCTCTCCCCGACCGCGCAGACCGTCGTCACCGGCGTCGGCGCCATGACGGCGTTCTTCGCCGCGACCGTCGGCCTGGTGCAGAACGACATCAAGCGCATCGTCGCGTACTCGACCTGCTCGCAGCTCGGCTACATGTTCGTCGCCATGGGCGTCGGCGCCTATTCGGTCGGCATGTTCCACCTGTTCACCCATGCCTTCTTCAAGGCGCTGCTCTTCCTCGGCTCCGGCTCGGTCATCACCGCGATGCATCACGAGCAGGACATCCGCAAGATGGGCGGCCTGCGCCACCGCATCCCGTTCACCTACGTCATGATGGTCATAGGCACGCTCGCGCTCACCGGCTTCCCGTTCACCGCCGGCTACTTCTCCAAGGACAAGGTCATCGAGGCGGCGGCCGTCGGCACCAATCCGATGGCGCAGTTCGCCTATGGGGCGACGCTGTTCGCCGCAATGCTCACGGCGTTCTATTCGTGGCGGCTCATCTACAAGACCTTCCACGGCACGCCGCATGACCGCGCGCACTACGAGGCGGCGCACGAGAGCCCGAAGGTGATGCTGATCCCGCTCGCCGTGCTCGCGGCGGGCTCGCTGCTCGCCGGCCTGCCATTCCTCGAGCTGTTCGCGGGCAGCGGCGTCAAGGAGTTCTTCGGCGACTCGCTGCGGTTCGGCGCCGGCAATCACGTGCTCGAGAACCTGGAGAAGGTCCCGGAGTGGATCTCGATCCTGCCGAGCATCGCCATGCTGATCGGCTGGGGGATCGCCATCCGCTTCTATCTGTATCGCCCCGACCTGCCGGTCGAGCTCGCCCGCCAGCACGACTGGCTCTACCGGTTCCTGCTCAACAAGTGGTACTTCGACGAGCTCTACGACCTCATCATCGTGCGGCCGACGCTGTGGCTCGGCCGCGTCCTGTGGCGCGACGGCGACGGCCGGCTGATCGACGGCTTCGGCCCCGACGGCATCTCGGCGCGCGTGGTCGACGTGACGCGCAACGTCGTCCGCCTGCAGACCGGCTATCTCTACCACTACGCCTTCGCGATGCTGATCGGGGCGGCGCTGTTCATCACGTATTTCATGTTCCTGGGCGGAGGCCACTGATGGCGAGCTGGCCGATCCTCTCGATCACGACGTTCCTGCCGCTGGTGGGCGTTCTTTTCATCATGATTCTCAGCGACGAGGACGCCGCGGTGAAGCGCAATGCCCGCTGGATCGCGCTGTGGGCGACGCTCGTCACCTTCGCGGTCTCGCTGCTCCTGGTGTGGCGCTTCGATCCGTCCTCGCCCGAGTTCCAGTTCGTCGAGAACAAGCCGTGGCTCGCCGAGACCATCAAGTACCACATGGGCGTCGACGGCATTTCGCTGCCCTTCGTGATCCTCACCACCGCGCTGATGCCGATCTGCATCCTGGCGAGCTGGCGCGCGATCGACAGGCGCGTCAAGGAATACATGATCGCGTTCCTGGTGCTGGAAACCTTGATGATCGGCACCTTCTGCGCGCTCGATCTCGTGCTGTTCTACCTGTTCTTCGAGGGCGGGCTGATCCCGATGTTCCTCATCATCGGCGTGTGGGGCGGCCCGCGCCGGGTCTATGCGAGCTTCAAGTTCTTCCTCTACACGCTGCTCGGCTCGGTGCTGATGCTGCTCGCGATCATCGCCATGTACGACGCCGCGGGCACGACCGAGATCCCGAAGCTGATGCACTATGCCTTCTCGCCGACAATGCAGAAATGGGCATGGCTCGCCTTCTTCGCCTCGTTCGCCGTGAAAATGCCGATGTGGCCGGTGCACACTTGGCTGCCCGACGCCCACGTCGAGGCGCCGACCGCCGGCTCGGTGATCCTCGCCGCGATCCTGCTCAAGATGGGCGGCTACGGCTTCCTGCGCTTCTCGCTGCCGATGTTTCCGCTCGCCTCGGTCGATTTCGCCCCGCTCGTCTTCGCGCTGTCGGTGATCGCGATCGTCTACACCTCGCTGGTCGCGCTCGTCCAGGAGGACATGAAGAAGCTGATCGCCTATTCGTCGGTCGCCCACATGGGCTTCGTCACCATGGGCATCTTCGCGGTGACCACCCAGGGCATCGCGGGCGGCATCTTCCAGATGGTCTCGCACGGCTTCGTGTCGGGCGCGCTGTTCCTCTCGGTCGGTGTCGTCTATGACCGCTTGCACACGCGCGAGATCGCGGCCTATGGCGGCCTCGTCAACCGCATGCCGCTCTATGCGGCGGCCTTCATGGTGTTCACGCTTGCCAATGTCGGGCTGCCCGGCACCTCCGGCTTCATCGGCGAGTTCCTGACCCTGCTCGGCACCTTCCGCATCAACCCGTCGGTCGCCTTCTTTGCGACGCTCGGCGTGATCCTGTCCGCCGCCTACGCGCTCTGGCTCTACCGCAAGATCATCTACGGCAGGCTGGAGAAGCCCTCGCTCGCCGCCATCCGTGATATCGGCCCGCGCGAGATGCTGACGCTCGGGCCGCTCGTGGTCCTCACCATCCTGTTCGGCATCTATCCGCGGCCGGTGCTCGACATGTCGGCGGCTTCCGTCGCGGCGCTCATCGACAACTACCATCACGCGATCGGCGGCACCAAGGCTGCCTTGCTCGGCTTCTGAGGCCTCCATGCCCGATATCGTCAACCTGCCGTCGTTCCAGCCGATCGGCCCCGAGCTCCTCCTCGCGGTCGGCGCGATGGTGCTCCTGATGATCGGCGTCATGCGCGAGCGGGCCGCCACGATCGTCAGCATGCTCGCCATCGCGCTGCTCGTCGTCGCCGGTGCGCTCGTGGTGACGCAGCCCGCCGGCAAGATCACCGCGTTCAACGGCAGCTTCGTGCTCGACGACTATGCGCGGTTCCTCAAGATCCTCGCGCTCACCGGCTCGGCGGTCGCGATCCTGATGTCGATCGAGTTCCTCGGCGCCGTTGGCAAGCAGAAATTCGAATTCCCGGTGCTCATCCTTCTTTCCACCACCGGCATGATGGTCCTCGTCTCCGCCGGCGACCTGATCGCGCTCTATCTCGGCACCGAGCTGATGAGCCTTGCTTTATACGTCATCGCCGCGATCGACCGCGACAACGCGCGCTCGACCGAAGCGGGGCTCAAATATTTCGTGCTCGGCGCGCTTTCCTCCGGCATGCTGCTCTACGGCTGCTCGCTGATCTACGGCTTCACCGGCACCGTGAACTTCGTCGGCATCGCCAAGGCGAGCGCCTCGGGCGGCCTCGGGCTCACGTTCGGTCTCGTGTTTCTCTTCGCCGGCCTCTGCTTCAAGGTCTCGGCGGTGCCGTTCCACATGTGGACGCCCGACGTCTATGAGGGCGCGCCGACGCCGGTCACCGCCTTCTTCTCCGCCGCGCCGAAAGTCGCCGGCATCGCGGTGTTCGTGCGCGTCGCCGTCGCGGCGTTTCCCGGCATCGTCACGCAGTGGCAGCAGATCATCGTCTTCGTCGCCATCGCGTCGATGGCGCTCGGCTCCTTTGCGGCGATCGGGCAGACCAACATCAAGCGGCTGATGGCCTATTCGTCGATCGCCAACATGGGCTACGCGCTGATCGGGCTCGCGGCCGGCACCTCCGACGGGGTGCAGAGCGTGCTCATCTACATGGCGATCTATCTCGCGATGACGCTCGGCACCTTCGCGTGCATCATCGCGATGCGCCGCGCCGACGGGCCGGTGGAGAAGATCGCCGATCTCGCCGGCCTCGCGCGGACGAAGCCCGCCATGGCGTTCTTCCTCGCCATGCTGATGTTCTCGCTCGCCGGCGTGCCGCCGGTCGCCGGCTTCTTCGCCAAGTTCTACGTCTTCCTCGCCGCCATCAAGGCCGGGCTCTACGCGCTCGCCGTGATCGGCGTCGTCACCAGCGTGGTCGGCGCCTACTATTATCTCGCCGTCGTGAAGACGATGTATTTCGACGAGCCGGCGCCCGGCTTCGAGCCAATGCGGCCGGAGCTGCGCCTCGTCCTTGGCGTCAGCGGCCTGTTCATTCTCCTGTTCTTCGTCTATCCGGCGCCGCTGGTCGACGCCGCCTCGGCGGCGGCGAAGTCGCTGTTCTAGAGCATGATCGCGAAAAGTGGATACCGGTTCTCGGAAAAGATCATGCGCAAACGATAAGCCAATGTGGCTCGCGCCGGCCGCGGCCGCCGCCGGCGTCGGCCTGATCGCCTGCGACAACGTCGGCTCGACCAATGCGGAGGCGCTGGCGCGGGCGCGCGCCGGCGAGCCGGGCCCGTTGTGGATCACGGCGCGCGCGCAGACCGCCGGCCGCGGCCGGCGCGGCCGCGTTTGGATTTCCGAGCCCGGCAACCTCTACGCCTCGCTGCTGCTCACCGATCCGGCGCCGCCGGAGCGCGCCGCGCAGCTCGCCTTCGTCGCCGCGCTCGCGGTGCACGATGCGATCGCGGCGGTGGCACCGGCGCTCGCGCCGCAGCTCGCCTTCAAATGGCCGAACGATCTGCTGCTCGGCGGTGCCAAGCTTGCCGGCATCCTGATCGAGGCGGAGGGCACGCGGCCGCTTGTCGTCACCATTGGCATCGGCGTCAACTGCGGACATCACCCGGCGGACGCGGAGCATCCGGCCACCGATCTTGCGGCCGCGGGCGCCCCCGCCACGGTCGAGGCGCTGTTCGCGGCGCTCTCGCTCGCCATGTTGCAGCGCTTGCGCGAATGGCAGGCGGGCTTTGCGCCGATCCGCGCCGCCTGGCTCGCCTGTGCCGCCGGCCTCGGCGGCGAGTTGCGCGCCCGGCTGGGCGCGCGCGAGGTAACCGGCCGGTTCGAGACGATCGACGCCGAGGGCCGCCTGCGGCTGCGCCTTGCCGATGGGCATATCGAGACGATATCGAGTGGCGAGGTCTTTCCCATTGCGCCGGGCAATGCGCCCGTGGGACTTTAAGCTGATGCGATTGATGGCGGCGACGCGAGCGGTCTTTCTTCACCCTCCCCTGCAGGGGGAGGGTCGACGCCGAGCGTCAGCTCGGCGTCGGGGTGGGGTGACCGCATCCGCCGCGACCACCGCCACCCCACCCCGCTCGCTTCGC
Organism: Xanthobacteraceae bacterium; assembly: GCA_036513175.1. Classification (GTDB taxonomy): domain Bacteria; phylum Pseudomonadota; class Alphaproteobacteria; order Rhizobiales; family Xanthobacteraceae; genus JAVDCA01. The sequence continues at coordinate 10,328 of DATBZM010000165.1, forward strand.
TCGCGACCCTCCCCCTGCAGGGGAGGGTGAAGCGGGTTCGTGGCTGGCGCCGCGGCGGCTCGCGCCGTAGAAGAAGCCGGATGCCCCTGCCGCTGCAGGGGAGGGTGGGCACCTAGTCTGAGGCGCCTTTCTTCGCCAACCATGCGCTGACCCATGCCAACTTCCTCCGACGAACTCGTCTTTGCGCCGCTCGGCGGCGTCGGCGAGATCGGCATGAACCTTTCGGTCTACGGTTTCGGCCGCGAGAACGCGCGCAAGTGGCTTGCCGTCGACCTCGGCGTCGCCTTCGCGGGCGACGATCTGCCGGGCATCGACCTGATCATGCCGGACATCCGCTTCCTCATCGAGGAGCGGGCGAACCTGCTCGCCCTCGTGCTCACGCACGCGCACGAGGACCATTTCGGCGCCATCATCGACCTGTGGCCGCGCCTGCGCGTGCCGCTCTATGCGACGCCGTTCACGGCGGCGCTGTTTGCCGCAAAGCGCCTCGCCGAGCCGGGTGCGCCCGACATCCCGATCAACGTCATCCCGCTCGGGGCGCGGCTCACGTTCGGGCCCTTCGACGTCGAGCTCGTCTCGATGGCGCATTCGATCCCCGAATCGAACGGGCTGATCATCCGCACCCCGCTCGGCGCCGTGCTGCACACCGGCGACTGGAAGCTCGATTCGACGCCGGTGATCGGCCCGCCGACCGACGAGGGCAAGCTGCGCGCGCTCGGGGCCGAGGGCTGCCTGGCGCTCGTCGGCGATTCCACCAATGCGGTGCGCGACGGCCGCTCGCCCTCGGAAACGGACGTGGCGAAATCGCTCGCCGAGCTGATCAGGAGCGCGCCTGCGCGCGTCGCGGTCACGACGTTTGCGTCGAACGTCGCGCGCCTGCGCGCCGTCGCCGAGGCCGCCCGCGCGTGCGACCGCGAGGTCGTGGTGGTCGGCCGCGCCATGGACCGCATCTCCCAGGTCGCGCGCGAGACCGGCTATCTCGACGGCGTGCAAGAGTTCAGAGGCACCGACACCTACGGCTACCTGCCGCCCGACAAGGTGGTGGCGCTGTGCACCGGCAGCCAGGGCGAGCCGCGGGCGGCGCTCTCCCGCATCGCCAAGGACGAGCACCCGGACGTCACGCTCGCGCGCGGCGACCGGGTGATCTTCTCCTCGCGCACGATCCCCGGCAACGAGAAGGCGGTCGGCGCCGTCATCAACGGTCTCGTCACCCAGGGGATCGAGGTGATCACCGACCGCACCCATCTGGTGCACGTGTCCGGCCATCCGCGCCGCGCCGAGCTGCAGGATATGTATTCCTGGGTGCGGCCGCAGATTGCCGTGCCGGTGCACGGGGAGGCGCTGCATCTCGCCGAGCACGCGGCGCTCGCCCAAAAGGTCGGCGTGCCGCAGGTGGTCACCTGCCGCAACGGCGATCTCGTGCGCCTCGCGCCCGGCACCCCGGCGGTGATCGACGAGGTGCCGGAGGGCCGCCTCTACAAGGACGGCCGCCTGCTGGTCGAGGCGGATGCGCGCACGGTCGCGGACCGCCGCCGGCTCGCCTTCGTCGGCCTCGTCAGCGTCGCGCTTGCGCTCGACGAGCGCGGCACGCTGGCGGCCGACCCGTCGGTCGAGCTGATCGGCATTCCGGAGGCCGATGCCGAAGGCGAGAAATTCGAGGCCATCGCGTATGACGCCGTGCTCGACACCGTCGAGAACCTGCCGAAGGGGCGCCGGCGCGATCCGGAGGCGATCGGGGAATCGGTCAAGCGCGCGGTGCGCGCCACCATTGCGGAGCGCTGGGGCAAGAAGCCGATCTGCATCGTCCAGGTGATTGTGGTGTGAGCTGATGACGGCTCGCCATCATGCGCCGTGCGTCAACCGCTCACGATCTCTCCTGCACCTCGGCGGCGGCGCGTTCGCCGGACCGGATGGCGCCGTCGATGAAGGAGGGCCAGACCGTCGAGGTCTCGGTGCCCGCCCAATGGAGCGGGCCGACCGGATCGCGCACCGCCGAGCGAAACAGCCAGGTCGCCCCCGGCGTGAGAAAGCCGGTGAAGCAGCCGCGGGTCCATTGCTGGGTCGACCAGTTCATCTCGTGGTAGTCGATCGGATTGAGCGCCTTCGGGCCGAAGCGCTCGTTCATCTCGTCGAGCACGAGCTTGCGGCGCTCGGCGGCCGGTAGCGGGGCGACCTTGCGGGCCTGGCCGGAATAGATGAACCCGGTCATGATCCCTTTTTTTGAATATTGCTCTGGCACGCCGCTGTCCGCGGTCTCGCCGACCACGCCGCGGTAGTCGAGCGAGGCGCCGTTGAAGTCGGGTCGCCAGAATGGCTCCGAGTAGACCATCTGCACCTTGATCACGAGGCCCTGCGGCCAGCGCTGAGTGACCTGAACGCGATTGGTCGGCGGCGATGGATCGTATTCGATGGCGCCGGCGAGGTGCGGCGGCGTGCAGACGATGACGTGGCGCGCCTCGACGCTGATGTCGTCGCTGTAAACGATCGTTTCCCGTTCGGTCCACTGGATGCGGCGCACCGGCTTTCCCAACAGGATGGCATTGCCGAGCCGGTCCGCCACCTTGCGGGCGATCGGCTGCGTGCCGCCGATCAAGCGGTCCTGCTGCGCGCCGCCCTCGGTGTTGAACAACCGGTCGAGCCCGTTGCAGGCGCGGACCAGGAACGCGATCTCCAGGATCGAGATCTCCTGCGGGCTCGCGCAGGCGATCGAGCTCACCTCGTCGCCGACCATGGCGCGCGCGTTCTCGTTGTCGATGTTCGCCCGCAGCCACGCCGCGAACGTGGTCGCGTCCAGCCGCTCGGCGTCGGGATGGTCCCACGGCTTGTCGCGGTCGACCGAGGCGGCGAGATCGTCGATCTTCTTGAACCCGGCCTCCACGAGCTCGGAGCCGGGATACCTGCCGTCGGTTTCGCTCGCGATCTGGACAAATGAGCTCGGATCGAGGATGCCGCGCATACGTGTCTTGCCGAAATCGGGCGAGGGGTAGGTCTCGCCCCCCATTTCCTTGATCAGCGCGTAGAAGCGATCCTGTGTCGGCCCGACCCACTGGCCGCCGAAATCGATCCAGCCGCCGCCCTCGAGGTCGGCGGTAAGCGAGCGACCCCCGACGCGGTTGCGTGCCTCGAGCACGATGACCTTGCGGCCCGCCTGCTTGAGCCGATACGCGGCGGTGAGCCCCGCATAGCCGGCGCCGATCACGCAGACGTCGGCACGCCGGCGGCCGCGTGCGGCCGCCGGCGCGCCGCTCGCGAGGCTGGTGCCGATTACCAGCGCGGAGCCGCCGTGCATGAGCTGCCTGCGTGACACCTTCCCCATGGATCTTCTCCTCCTCTGGCCGTCGACGACGTCAGACGTCTGCAGTTTGTCCACCGCGGCACGGCGCGGCCGGGCCCTCGGGCCTACGCAGCGGCACCTCGTGTCGCAACGCATCCCGGGACACGCTCGGTGCTCAAATCGCCTGCGGAAAGTCGAACACCCGATCCGGGTCGATCTTCTTCTTGATGTCCTCGAGCCGCTTGAGGTTGTCGCCGTAATAGGCGTGCGCCCAGTCCGTGAGCGAGGGGTCGATGAAGTTCTGGTAGGCGCCGCCGGTCGAGAACTTGCGCAGCTCGGCATAGAACCTGTCCTGCCAGGCACGGTTCTTTGCGACCAACAGCGCCGAATCGGTCGCGCCCCAGTTCAGCCCGACATCCATGATCCATTCGGTCTTGCGGTGCACGAAGGCGGTCGCATCCGATGGCTTGCTGTTCATCGCGCCGCCGGTCTGGAAGAAGCGGAGATCCGCGCTCACGCTCGTGCCCGGCCATTCCAGCAGGTGGTGGAACGTCGCCGCCGTCGCTTCCCGCGCCTTGCCCGGGCCGACGAAAACCGAGCGTTCCTGGAAATAGAGCGGCGTGCCGGGCTCTTCGAGGAGCTTCTGCACCGACCAATAGGGCGCCTCGCCCCAGATCATCGATTGCTGCGGCTTCTCGATCCGGTAGGCGGGCGCGAGCAGGTCGTCGAGGCGCTGCCGGCTGCCGCGCAGCTGGCCGATCAGGCTGATGGTGACATGGTGGCTGCGCTCGCCGTGGCCCGGGTGCGGCGCGCCGAGCGACATGCGCGTGCCGAGGTCGAGCTCGATCGGCGCCGCCTCCAGCGCCTCGATCAGCGCCAGCGCGACCTTGTCGGGCGCGCGCGTCGCCGCCGTCCAGGTGAGCTCGAACACGGTCAACGGCTCGGCCGCAAAGGTCGCGAGCGTGAACGACGTGTTGACGCCGAAATTGCCCCCGCCGCCGCCGCGGCTCGCCCAGTAGAGGTCGCCGTCGATGCCCCCCGCCTGCGGCCCGAGGCTGCGGATCTTCCCGTCCGCCGTGACGATCTCGCTCGCGGTCAGCTGATCGCACGCAAGCCCGTGCGCGCGCATGTTGAAGCCGATGCCGCCGCCGAGCAGGTAGCCGGCCGCGCCGACCGTCGGGCAGCGGCCATGCGTGATGGCGAGGTTGTTGCGCTCGAGGATCGCGTAGAGATCCTGGTTGCGCATGCCGCCCGCGACCGTGACGCTGCCGTTGCTCAGGCTCGCCGAGCGCATCAGCAGCAGGTTGATCATCAGGCCGCCCTTGCGCATCGAGAAGCCCGCATAGGAATGGCCGGCGCACTGCACGACCAGCGGGAAGCTGTTTTCGCGGCACCACGCGATCGCGAACGCCACGTCCTCGGCCGAGCGGCAGAGCGCGATCCCGTCCGGCAGGTCGGCCGCATAGCGCAGATTGTTGGGGCTCGCGATCTGCGCGAGGTCGAAGCTGCTCGCGCGCAGCACCGGCCCGGAGATCTTGTCCGCCAGATGCCGCCAGGCGGCATCGCTCGGCTGGCGCGCCAGGGCCAGCGCCGGCCGGAGCAGGGTCGGGCCGGCAAGGCCGGCTCCGACCGCCACTGCCGATGCGCCGACCAGGAACCGCCGCCGGCTGACGGCGTCACGCCGCAATGTGATCGCCATCTTGCGTATCCTCCCATCACCCATCGCGGCGCCGTTCCAGGCGGGCGAGAGGGCCCGGATTGCCGCGGCCGATCGCGTCGCGTATCAAAGCACGCGTTCCAACCACAGGTTGCCCGTTGTCGCAAATCGGGGCAAGATGAATTGCGGCCGGCGCCGGCGGGTTGGAACGTGGCACTTGAGACATTACGAGTGATTGCCGAGCGGGGTCGGCTCCTGCGTGTGAGCCGGTCTCGCAGCGGCCGACAGGATTGATTTGCTCGATTGCGTGGGGATCGCGATTTCCGCCGGTCAGACATGAAGCGCGTCCGCAAACCCTACAGACCCACAGGTGTGGCCGGCACGGTAGGTGAGCCCGGCGCGAAAGGAGTCATGCAGATGTCGGACTCGCGTCGGATTTTGCCGGGGAGCAGCCGCAATGGTGCGCCAGGCGCCAGGCTTGTCGGGAGGACGGACGCCCGGGCGAAAGTGGATGTGACCGTCGTCCTGGTGCGCCAGCAGCCGATCGAGCGCGACGACCTGCACCGGCACGTCATGATGCGGCCGCACGAGCGGCCGCCGGTCGACCACGCCGCCTTCGCGCAGCAATATGGCGCAAGCGACGAGGCGATCGAGGCGGTCAGGGCGCACGCCGCCAAGTACGGCCTGACCGTGACCAATGTCGACCGGTCGCGGCGGGTCGTCGAGCTGTCCGGATCGGCGTCCAGCATGGAGCAGGCGTTCGGCACGGTGCTCAACGACTACGCGGTCGCCGGGCATACGCATCGCGGCCGCCGCGGCCCGCTGCTTCTGCCGACCGAGATTGCTCCGCATGTCGAAGCCGTGTTGGGGCTCGACAACCGGCCCGTGGCGAAGCCGCGGCTCAAGTCGCGCAGCGTCCAGGCGTCGTACTATCCGCAGCAGATCGCGGCTCTCTACAAGTTTCCGCCGGGCGACGGCAACGGCGAGACCGTCGCGCTCATCGAGCTGGGAGGAAGCTACGGAGCGGACGATCTGCAGACCTACTTTGCCGCCTCGGGTCTCGCGCAGACGCCGACCGTTCGCAGCGTCAGCGTCGCCCCGGGCGTTCCGGTTCCCTATGGTCAGGACCCGCAGAGCGACGGCGAGGTGATGCTGGACATCGAGGTCGTTGGCGCGATGGCGCCGGGCGCAACGATCGTCGTGTATTTCGCCGAAAACTCCGACCAGGGATTCTATCAGGCTGCGTCCCGGGCGCTGCACGATCCCGCGACGACGGTCGTTTCGATCAGCTGGGGCTCGCCCGAAAAGGACTGGTCCGGGCAGTCGATGGATGCATGGAACTCGCTCGGCGAGAGCGCCACGCTTCTCAACGTGCCGATATTCGTGGCGGCCGGCGATCACGGCTGCACCGACGGGGAGACCGACGACGCCGGCTATGACGGCCAGCGGCACGTCGATTTCCCCGGTACGTGCGCGGCTGGCGTGGCGTCGTGCGGCGGCACCAGCCTGCAGGTGCAGAACGGCGCCATCGCGAGCGAGACGGTTTGGAACGACGGCGATGGTTGGGCGACCGGCGGTGGGATAAGCACTTACTTCCAGATGCCCGCGTGGCAGAACGGGATCACCGCCGACGGGCACACGCCGCTGCTCATGCGCGGGGTTCCGGACTTGGCGGGCGTCGCAGATCCCAACACCGGCATAAGAACGCGCGTCAACGGCGTCGACAGCGTCAGCGGTGGCACGAGCGCGGTTGCGCCGCAATGGGCGGCGCTGACCGCCGTGCTCAGCCAAAAGCTCGGGAAGAGGGCCGGCTTTTTCATTCCGCTGCTCTACGCCAACGCCGCGGCGGCCACGACCAACGGAATCGTCACCGGCAACAACACGGTCTTTGGCGTTGCCGGCTTCTCGGCTCAATCAGGCTGGAATGCGTGCACCGGTATCGGTTCGCCGAATGGCGCGAAGCTGTTGTCGCTCTTGCTGGGTCCGGCAACGCCCGTCGTTGCCGCTCCGCCGGCGACGACGTCGCCCGGCATCATCGCGCCGCCGTCGGGCGGTGCGGCGGCCGTCACGGCGAGCTCGCAGGTGACTGCGGCGAGCGCGTTCGATCCGACGGCGGCGGTGTTCTACGGTCGGTTCGTCCAGGCCGCCTACACGATGTACGACGCCGATCGCAAGAACCTCACGCCATCGCCGTCCGCCGATTTTCCGGCGGGCTATCGTCTCGCCGCCTGGCTGCAAATGCAGGATTTCATCTTTGCCGGCACGGGCCCGACGTTTTACGGGTTCATTGCGCAGAGCATGGCGGACGCAAACCGGTTTGTCGTCGCCATCCGGGGAACGTCGAATGGCGTCGAATGGTGGGACGACGTCAACGCGGCCTTGAAGACGCCCTTCAAGGTCCCCGGCTGCGGCTCGGTGGGAAGCGGGTTTGCGCGCATCTACGACACCCTCGAGGTGGTCGAGCGTCCGACCGACGCCGCCGCGTCGCCGTCCGTGGCGCAATCGCTGCGCCCGGTCGGTGCGTTTTCCCGGCAGGTTTCGACCCTGGTCCGGCGTCACGCGGCGGCGACTGCTCGCGTGGCGGGGCTGACCGCGTCGGCCTCGGTCGAGGTCGTCGGTCACAGCCTCGGGTCGGCGCTTGCGACCCTGTACACGATGGAGAATGCCCGCACCGACCAGCTCGCCAACCCGCTGCTGTGCACGTTCGCGTCCCCCTATGTCGGGGACTCGACGTTTGCGGCAGCGTTCAATTCCCTGGGCCTGACGTCGTGGCGGATCGTCAACGCCCCGGATATCGTGCCGAAGCTTCCGCCCGCCCTTCTCGGCTTTACCCATGTCGATGCCCTGCAGCTGTTCGATTCCACCGGCAAGGCGAAGTCGTCGGTTGGGTGCTGGCACGCGTTGGCGACGTATCTCAGCCTGGTCGATCCGACGCTGCAGCCTGGGGCGGACTGCCGGTTGACGGCGTCGGCAGCCGAGCTCGTCGTCGCACCGGCGGCGGCCGCCACGACCGTGTCCGTTCCGGCCGGCCCCGTCACCGTGAACATCACCGTGAATGTCGGCGGGAGCACCTAGCCTGGGAAATTCCTCGCTCCGTCGTCGGGCCTGACCTGCCGCGCCGAATATGCTGTTATCCGCGGGCCGGACCACGGAGACATCTATGATCGGACGGCTCAATCACGTCGCCATCGCGGTGCGCGACATCGCGGCGGCGGCGCGCGTCTATCGCGACACGCTCGGCGCCGAGGTCTCGGCCGCGGTGCCGCAGCCCCACCACGGCGTCACCACCGTGTTCATCACGCTGCCCAACACCAAGATCGAGCTCCTCGAGCCGTTCGGCACGGACTCGCCGATCGCCAAATTTCTCGAGCGCAATCCGGACGGCGGCATCCACCATCTGTGCTATGAAGTGGACGACATCGTCGCGGCGCGCGACAAGCTCAAACGCGAGGGCGCCCGCGTGCTCGGCGACGGCACGCCGAAGACCGGCGCGCACGGCAAGCCCGTGCTGTTTCTGCACCCGAAGGATTTCTGCGGCACCCTGGTGGAGCTGGAGCAGGCGTGACAACTTGACCGCGACCGCGGAGCTTGCGCTTCCTCTCCCCGATCCGCCTTCGCCAAAGCTTCGGCGGACGAGAGGGGAGAGGGCTTGCCCGCCGTAGCCCGCAGGGCGAAGGCGGGAAACAGGAGGACGCGCAATGTCCTGGACGACCGCGCTCGCGATCTATTTCGTCGCCTGGTGGATCGTGCTGTTCGTAGTGCTGCCCTTCGGCGTGCGCTCGCAGCATGAGACCGGCGAGGTGGTGCCGGGCACCGATCCGGGCGCGCCGGTGATGCCGCGGCTGGTGCGGGTGGTCGTGTGGAACACGATCCTCACTGCCGTGCTGTGCGGCGTCTTCTTCTGGCTCTTTCTCACCCGACGCCTGACCCTCGATGATCTCGCGACGCTGTGGGGCCTGCTTCCCTCATAGGTTGGATGACGCGCGGCAGCACAGCTGTTTGAACGGTCCAAGCTGGCTTGCGCCGAAGCTGCGCCAAGGGACATTCGATCGCTTGGCGTTCTGGCCAAAAAAAAGAGCAGGGCCAAAGCCCTGCTCAAATTTCCTCATTTGTCCTGGAAACCCGGCTTCGTGTTCTTTTTCAGGGCCGGCAGCGGGTGACCGCGCCTTCGGACTTGTCCTCCCAAGACTTGGACCGCGGAAGTCCATCTTTTTGATGGTACTTCGCGACGGCAGGACCCTAGCCCAGCAAATTTCGTTTGTCATCCGCCCGGCGCAATTTGGCGGAAAAAATCGTCGCCGCGCCGCAATAAAATGGCGCACCCGCACGTGCGAGTTGCAGCGCGGCCTGCACTGAACCGCGCGCGGGGTTGTGTTTTCGCGCCCGATCCGCTTTCACTCCCTGCCCACCATTGTTCCAATCGGACCCCTTGCATGCGCCTCTCCCGTTTCTTCCTGCCGATCCTGCGCGAGACGCCGAAGGAGGCCGAGATCGTCGCGCACCGGCTGATGCTGCGCGCCGGCATGATCCGCCAGGAGGCGGCCGGCATCTATGCGTGGCTGCCGCTCGGCTTTCGCGTGCTCAAGAAGGTCGAGCAGATCGTGCGCGAGGAACAGGACCGCTCCGGTGCGATCGAGCTCCTGATGCCGACGCTGCAGCTCGCCGATCTGTGGCGTGAAAGCGGCCGCTACGACGCCTACGGGCCGGAAATGCTGCGCATCAAGGATCGCCACGAGCGCGAGCTCTTGTACGGGCCGACCAACGAGGAGATGATCACGGAAATCTTCCGCGCGGCGGTGCGCTCGTACAAGGACCTGCCGCTCAACCTCTATCACATCCAGTGGAAGTTCCGCGACGAGCAGCGCCCGCGCTTCGGCGTGATGCGCGGGCGCGAGTTCCTGATGAAGGACGCCTATTCGTTCGACGTCGACAAGGAGGCGGCGCGGCGCTCCTACAACAAGATGTTCGTCGCCTACCTGCGCACGTTCGCCCGCATGGGCCTCAAGGCGATCCCGATGGCGGCCGAGACCGGCCCGATCGGCGGCGACCTCAGCCACGAGTTCATCGTGCTCGCCGAGACCGGCGAGTCGGCGGTGTTCTGCGACCGCAACGTGCTCGACCTCGCGGTGCCGGACGAGGGCGTCGACTACGAGGGCGACCTCGCCCCGATCATCGATCGCTGGACCAGCCTCTATGCGGCCACGAGCGACGTGCACGACAAGGCGCGCTACGAGCGCGACGTGCCGGCCGAGCGCCGCGTCGAGACGCGCGGCATCGAGGTCGGCCAGATCTTCTATTTCGGCACCAAGTATTCCGAAGCCATGAAGGCGGTGGTGGCCGGCCACGACGGGACCGAGCGGCCGATCCACGGCGGCTCCTACGGCGTCGGCGTCTCGCGCCTCGTCGCCGCCATCATCGAGGCCTCCCATGACGACGCCGGAATCATCTGGCCCGAGTCGGTCGCGCCGTTCCGTGTCGCGATCCTCAACCTCAAGCAGGGCGGCGGCGACACCGACGCGGCGTGCGAGATGCTCTACGGCGAGTTGCGCGGGCGCGGCGTCGATGTGCTCTATCACGATCTCGACGAGCGCCCGGGCGCGAAATTCGCCGCCATGGACCTCATTGGCATCCCCTGGCAGGTGTTGGTCGGGCCGCGCGGCCTTGCGGAAGGCAAGGTCGAATTGAAGCGCCGCGCCGACGGTACGCGCGACCTCGTCACGCCCGCCGAGGCGGTCGAGCGCCTGACGCGCTAGCGCATGTTCCGGCGAAGTGGACGCCGGTTCGCCGACAAGAACATGCGCCAAGCAAAGAAGCCGGCACAAAACTGTGGCATTTGCGCCCGCGTGTGGCGAATTTGCTGGCATCAAACCGCCAGAATCGGATGAAATCCGGTAGAGGGGAACATAGCGCGCAAATGACCGAGCCGACCGCCACGCGGCCCTTCTCTTCCTTCGAATGGATGCTGTCGCTGCGCTACCTGCGCGCGCGCCGCCGCGAGGGGTTCATTTCGGTGATCGCCGGCTTCTCGTTCCTCGGCATCATGCTCGGGGTCGCAACGCTGATCATCGTGATGGCGGTGATGAACGGCTTCCGCAAGGAGCTGCTCGACAAGATCCTCGGCCTCAATGGCCATATGCTGGTGACGCCGCTCGACCGGCCGCTCACCGACTACGACGAGGTGGCAGAGCGCATCTCCAGGGTCCCGGGCGTGATGCTGGCGGCGCCGTTCGTCGAAGGCCAGGCGCTCGCCTCCTCGCCGTTCCAGTCGAGCGGCGTCCTGGTGCGCGGCATGCGCGCCGCCGATCTCATGCGGCTCGGGTCGATTGCCCACAACATCAAGCAGGGGACGCTCGAGGGCTTCGACCAGGGGCAGGGGGTGGTGATCGGCCAACGCCTCGGCGACCAGCTTTCGCTGCGCGCCGGCGACAACATCACGCTGGTGTCGCCGCGCGGCGCCGTCACCCCGATGGGCACCACGCCGCGGATAAAATCCTACAAGATCGCGGCCGAGTTCCAGATCGGCATGTCGGAATACGATTCCGGCTTCGTCTTCATGCCGCTCACCGAGGCGCAGGCCTATTTCAACCACGACAAGGACGTGACCGCGATCGAGGTCTACGTCAAGGATCCGGACGACGTCGCGCGCTACGCCGCACTGATCAAGCAGGCGGCGCAGCGCCCGGTCTTCATCATCGACTGGCAGCACAAGAACGCCGCCTTCTTCACCGCCCTGCAGGTCGAGCGCAACGTGATGTTCCTGATCCTCACGCTGATCGTGCTGGTCGCGGCGCTCAACATCGTGTCCGGCCTGATCATGCTGGTGAAGGACAAGAGCGCCGACATCGCCATCCTGCGCACCATGGGCGCGACGCAAGGCGCGATCATGCGCGTGTTCGTCATCACCGGCGCCTCGATCGGCGTGGTCGGCACCCTGATCGGCTTCATCGCCGGCACGGTGGTGTGCCTCAACATCGAGTCGATCCGCGAATTCCTGTCCTGGCTCCTGCGCGTCGACGTGTTCAACTCGGAGATCTACTTCCTCTCCAAGCTGCCGGCCGAGATGTCGGTCGGCGAGACCACGGCCGTCGTGGTGCTGGCGCTGACCCTGTCGCTGCTCGCCACCCTCTATCCGGCGTGGCGCGCCGCGCGCCTCGATCCGGTCGACGCGCTGCGCTACGAGTAGGCACGATGGCCGCGAGCGAAACGCCCGTCATCTTCCTGCACGGCATCGAGCGCCATTACCGGCAGGGCGACGCCACCCTCGATATCCTCAAGGGCGCCGAGCTCGCGGTGTGGCCCGGCCAGTCGGTCGCGCTGGTGGCGCCGTCCGGCGCCGGCAAGTCGACGCTCCTGCACATCGCCGGCCTGCTCGAGCGCCAGAACGGCGGCGAGGTCTACATCAACGAGGTCGCCACCTCGACGCTCAACGACAGCGCGCGCACCCGCATCCGCCGCACCGATATCGGCTTCGTCTACCAGGCGCATCACCTGCTGCCCGAGTTCAGCGCGCTGGAAAACATCATGCTGCCGCAGATGATCCGCGGCCTGCCGCGCCGCGAGGCGGCCGCGCGCGCCGGCGAGCTTTTGTCCTATCTCGGCCTCAAGGAGCGCCTGACGCATCGCCCGTCTGAGCTGTCCGGCGGCGAGCAGCAGCGCGTCGCCATCGCGCGCGCGGTCGCCAATGCGCCGCGCATCCTGCTCGCCGACGAGCCGACCGGCAACCTCGACCCGCGCACCGCCGATCTCGTGTTCGGCGCGTTGACGCAGCTCGTGCGCGCCTCCGGCCTCGCCGCCGTGATCGCCACCCACAACATGGACCTCGCCGCCCGCATGGACCGCCGGGTCACGCTGCGCGACGGGCAGGTGCTGGAATTGGAGTAGGCAGCCGTAGGGTGGGCAAAATCGCCCGAGGACCTCGTTGCGTGGGCGAAGGCGCATCGGCGATTTTGCCCACGCTGTGAGGCCGTGCGATGCGCCTTTGCCCACCCTACCGCCGACGCATCGGCTCAATACCGCCAATCCTCGATCGTCTTTAGCGGGAAGGCGCTGAACACGTGCGGCTCGCGCACCGACGGTGCCGCGTGCAGGTAGCTG
>DATBZM010000166.1:0-2716 GCA_036513175.1 Xanthobacteraceae bacterium
CCGCTATCCGGACGTCGTGACCTGCACCGTGGGCGGGACGATTTCCGGATAGCGGGCGACGGGCAAGATCATCAGCGCGCCCAGGCCGAACGCCGTCACGAAGATGCTCAACACGGTCGCGAAGCGCGGGCGGTCGATGAAGAAGTGTGACAGGCGCATGGTTCGTGGACTCCGCGCTGAAGCGGTGGCGTTGGTTATTGCTAACCTTGGCTGTCGTTCGCGGCGAAGCGGATCGCACCGTCCTGCGGCGCGACCTTCGCGCCCGGCGCCGCGTGCGGGATGCCGTCGATGATCACGCGATCGCCCGGCGCAAGGCCGGACCGGATCACCCGCAAGCCGCCGCGCAGATCGCCGATCTCGACCGGCTTGGGCACCACCACGCCGTCGCGTGAGACGGTCATGACGACGTGCTGCGACTGGTCCGGCAGCACGGCGGCGTCCGGGACCAGCAGCGCCTGCACCGGGGCGCCGACCGCGAGCCGCACGCGGGCGAACTCGCCCGGGGTCAGCAGGTGGTCGGGATTGGGAATGGTGGCGCGGGCGTGGATCGTGCCGCTCGACCGGTTGAGCGCGTTGTCGACGAAATCGAGCGTGCCTTGCCGGGTGAACTGTGTCTCGTCGCTCAGCGCGATCTCGACCTTGTCGGCGAGGGCGCCCGTGAGCCGCGCGCGCTCGCGCGAGAAGGCGAGGAAATCGGCCTCGCTCATGTCGAAGTCGAGATGGATCGGGTCGACCGAGACCAGCGTCGCGAGCAGCGTCGTCGGGCTCGTTCCGGCGCGGCTCCCGGCGATCAGGTTGCCGACCGAGACCAGATGAGTCCCGATGCGCCCCGTGAATGGCGCCGTGATGCGGCAGTGCTCGAGGTCGAACTGGGCGTCGCGGATCTGCGCCTTCGCGGCATCGACAGCGGCCTGTGCGCCGCGGCGATCGGCCAGGCGCTGGTCGACGGTCTGCACCGTCCCGAACGCCTTGGTGGCGAGATCCTGGGCGCGATCGAGCTCGCGATCGGCCAGCGCCAGTTTCGCGTTTGCGGTCTCGAGCTGCGCATCCGCCTGCGCGAGCCGGATCTCGTAGGGCCGTGGGTCGATGGTGAACAGGAGATCGTCCTTGTGGACGACGTCGCCGTCCTTGAAATGGATGCCGGTCAGCGTGCCGCCGACCTGGGCGCGGAGCTCGACCTGCTCGACCGCGGAGAACTGACCGAGGAAGCTCAGCCGGGAACCGACCTCGCGCACCAGCGGCCGGCTGACCGTGACTTGCGGGAGAGGCGCCGGCGCGGCCGGGCCGACCGATGCCACCGCCTCGCTCTGACGGTACAGACCGGCGAGCCCGGCGGTCGCGAGGAGGGCAATCGCCGTCCCGGCAGCGATCCACAGTCTCACGCGTGATCGCCGCTCGGGGTGCACGCCTTGCGCGACGGCGCTCGATGGGTTGTCAGGTTCGTTCACGGTGCTCTCCCCGGTCGGATGGAACACGCCGCGGAGCGACCCGTCGTCGCGCCGCGTCAAGCATGATGGTCATCACGCTTGACGCGAAACATGATGAGCATCATGTTAATTGTCAAGAACGGATGCCGTGATGAAGCAGGAAAGGAATAAAGGAGGAAAAAATGCGCTACCCAGCGGCCGAAACGGCGGCAAAACATGCTCGAATTCTCGAGAAGGCGTCGCGACTGTTTCGCGAACGTGGATTTTCCGACGTGAGCGTTGCCGAGATCATGCAGGCGACCGGGCTCACGCATGGGCCGTTCTACAACCACTTCGCTTCCAAGGAGGGGTTGATGGTCGAGGCCGTGCAGCACGCGTCGGAGGAGGGGCTCGGGGCGCTCGAGGCAACGCCGCGCTCGGAAAAAGGCAAGCGCGACTTCGTGTCGAATTACCTCTCCGCTGCGCACCGCGATTGTCCGGAGGACGGATGCCTTCTCGCGACGCTTGCGTCGGAGATCGCGCGGGAACCAGCACTGCGGTCCGCCATGACGACGCACGTCAAGGCGATGATCGCGAAGATGGCCTCCCATTTTCCATGGAAGAAGGGACGGACCGCCCGCGGCGAGACGATCCGGACGTTGAGCTGCGCGCTCGGCGCGCTGATTCTGGCGCGCGCGGTCGACGACGACGATCTGTCACGGGAAATCCTGAAGGAAGCCGCGCGCCAGTAGGGGCGCATAATCGTAGCCCGCATGGAGCGAAGCGCAATGCGGGGAAAGCGTTTCCGCGGATAAGCTGTCCCCGGATTACGGCGCGGAGCCTGTCATCGGGCGGCGCTTCGCGCCGACCCGTTGGCGCCTTCATCCGGGCTACGCCCCTACACCTCTTTCGCCATGTCGCGCAGCTTGAACTTCTGGATCTTTCCGGTCGATGTTTTCGGCAGCTCGGAGAACACGATGAAGCGCGGGCATTTGTAGCCGGCGAGATGCTTGCGGCACCACTCGACGAGCTCCTCACGCGTCGCCGTGGCGCCCGGCTTGAGCTCGATGAAGGCGCACGGCGTCTCGCCCCATTTCTCGTCCGGCTTGGCGACGACCGCCGCGGCCTGCACGGCCGGATGCTTGTAGAGCGCGTCCTCGACCTCGATGGAGGAAATGTTCTCGCCGCCCGAGATGATGATGTCCTTCGAGCGGTCCTTGAGCTGGACGTAGCCGTCGGGATGCATGACGCCGAGATCGCCCGAGTGGAACCAGCCGCCGGCAAAAGCCTTTTCGGTCGCCGACTTGTTC
>DATBZM010000167.1:0-11747 GCA_036513175.1 Xanthobacteraceae bacterium
GTTGTTCTTCTCGATCGAACTCTTCTTTGCCATGCCTGGCTCCTTCTGGTTCCGCGTTTGAGAGGCTGTTTCAGCGTCTCACTGCCGGAACGGGAAATTGAATGCGGTCAACAACGCCCTAGCTTCTTCATCGTTGCCCGCGGTGGTGCACACCGTGATGTCCATGCCCCACGATTCACCCGACTTGTCGAAGTCGATTTCGGGGAAAATGATGTGTTCCTTGATGCCGAGCGAATAGTTGCCGCGGCCATCGAAGCTCTTCGGGTTCAGGCCACGGAAGTCGCGCACGCGGAGCAGCGCCACGGTCACCAGACGATCGATGAACTCGTACATCTTGGCCTTGCGCAGCGTGACCTTGCAGCCGATCGGCTGGTTTTCCCGCAGCTTGTAGGTCGCAATCGCGATGCGCGAATAGGTCACGACCGCCTTCTGGCCGGCGATCAGCGTCAGATCGGCTGCCGCCAGTTCCGCCTTCTTGCGGTCGTTGACGGCTTCGCCGATGCCCATGTTGAGCACGATCTTCTCGATCACCGGCACCTGCATGCCGTTCTTGTAGCCGAACTTCTCCGTCATCGCCTTGCGCACCACGTCGTCGTAGTGGCTGCGCATGCGGACCGGCCCGCCGCCGGGCGCGGCCTTCGCCTTGCCCTTGGTGACCGCCTTGTCGCCGCCTTTGTCGCCGCCCTTGTCGGCACCTTTGCCCTTGGGCGCGCGCTCGGCCTTCGCCGCGGGCGCACCTGCGGCGGCAGCGGCCGCCGGCTTCTCGGCCTTCGGCGCCTTGGCCGGCTTCTCGTCCTTGGCGGCCTTCTCGGCCTTGGATTTCTTTTCGTCAGCCATCGATCTCGGCTCCCGAACGCTTGGCAAATCTCACCTTCTTGCCGTCCGGCTGGACCTTGAAGCCGACGCGGGTCGGCTTGCCGTCCTTGGGATCGGCGAGTGCGATGTTCGACAGATGGACGGCCAGCTCCTTGGAGATGATGCCGCCTTCCTGCTGCGCGGTCTGGCGCTGGTGGCGCTTGACCATGTTGACGCCGCGCACCAGGGCGCGATTGTCGTCCGGGCGCACCTCGATCACCTCGCCGCTCCTGCCCTTGTCGCGGCCGGCGAGCACGACGACCTTGTCGCCCTTGCGGATCTTCGCGGCCATCACAGCACCTCCGGGGCGAGCGAGATGATCTTCATGTGGTTCTTGGCGCGCAATTCGCGCGGCACCGGGCCGAAGATACGGGTGCCGACCGGCTCCATCTGCGGCGTGATCAGCACGGCGGCGTTGCGGTCGAAGCGGATGATCGAGCCGTCCGGCCGGCGCAGGTCCTTGGCGACCCGCACCACCACCGCCTTCATCACGTCGCCCTTCTTCACGCGCCCACGCGGGATCGCCTCCTTGACCGAGACGACGATCACGTCGCCCACGGTCGCGTACTTGCGCTTGGAGCCGCCCAGCACCTTGATGCACATGACGCGGCGCGCGCCGGAATTGTCCGCCACGTCGAGATTGGTCTGCATCTGGATCATGATGCTATCCCGGTCCTTCCTCGTTCGCCCAGATGGCGAATGTTCTTGCCGGCGAACCGGTAACCACCCCGGACCAAGTCCGCGGCAGGCTTTCGTCGCAACATGCGCTTGGCGCTCACGTTACTTTCTGCTTCTTCTCGCCCCGGACCACCGTCCAGCGCTTGAGCTTGGAGATCGGGCGATGCTCCTCGATCCACACCACGTCGCCGACCGCGTACTCGTTCGCCTCGTCGTGCGCGTAGTACTTCTTCGAGCTCCGCACCGTCTTCTTGAGCAACGGATGGGTGAACCGCCGCTCGACGCGCACCACGCGCGTCTTCGCCTGCTTGTCGCTCACCACGATGCCTTGCAGCATTCGCTTCGGCACATCGGCCTCCTTACTTCGACTTCGGCTGCGCGGCGCGCTTCTGCTGCGCCACCGTCCGGATACGGGCGATGTCGCGGCGCACCTCGCGCACGCGCGACGTATTCTCGAGCTGGCCCGTCGCGCGCTGGAAGCGCAGGTTGAACCGCTCCTTCTTGAGCTTCATCAACTCGTCATCGAGCTGGTCGACGGTCATATGCCGCAGGTCGTCGGGTTTGTGCACAGCGGCCTCCATCACTCGGCGATGCGCGCGACGAAGCGCGTCTTGATCGGCAGCTTGGCGGCGGCGAGCGAGAGCGCCTGCTTGGCGACATCGACCGGCACGCCGCCGATCTCGAACATGATGCGCCCGGGCTTGACCCGCGCGACCCACAGCTCGGGCGAGCCCTTGCCGGATCCCATGCGCACCTCGAGCGGCTTCTTCGACACCGGCACGTCCGGGAAGATGCGGATCCACACCCGGCCGGCGCGCTTCATATGGCGCGTCATCGCGCGCCGCGCCGCCTCGATCTGGCGCGCGGTGACACGGTCGGGCTCCATCGCCTTGAGCCCGTACTCGCCGAACGACAGCGAGGCGCCGCTGGTCGCGAGGCCGTGGATGCGGCCCTTGTGCGCCTTGCGGAACTTGGTCTTCGACGGTTGCAACATGGCGGTGCGCCTCTCTTAGTCCTTCGGTCGCTCAGGCGTCGCGCCGCGGACGGCCGGCCTCGGCCTCGGCGAGCTTCTTGTCCTGCGCCATCGGATCGTGCTCGAGGATCTCGCCCTTGAAGATCCACACTTTCACGCCGCAGGTGCCGTAGGTCGTGAACGCGGTGGCGACGCCGTAGTCGACGTCGGCGCGCAGCGTGTGCAGCGGCACGCGGCCCTCGCGGTACCACTCCATGCGGGCGATCTCGGCGCCGCCGAGCCGGCCCGAGCAGTTGATGCGGATGCCTTCCGCGCCGAGCCGCATCGCCGACTGCACCGCCCGCTTCATGGCGCGGCGGAACGCGACGCGGCGCTCGAGTTGCTGGGCGATCGATTCGGCGACGAGTTGCGCGTCGAGCTCGGGCTTCCTGATCTCGACGATGTTGATGACGACGTCCGAGTCGGTGAGCGCCGCGACCTTCTTGCGCAGCTTCTCGATATCGGCGCCCTTCTTGCCGATCACGACCCCCGGCCGCGCCGACTGGATGGTGACGCGGCACTTCTTGTGCGGCCGCTCGATCACGATGCGCGACACCGCCGCCTGCTTGAGCGCATCGTGCAGCGCCTCGCGGATCTTTGCGTCCTCGTGCAGCAGCTGGCCGTACTCGTTCTTGCCCGCGTACCAGCGCGAGTCCCAAGTGCGATTGATGCCGAGCCGCAGGCCGATCGGATTGACCTTCTGACCCATGGACCTCTCCTTACGCCGCTGCCTCGACCTGACGAACGATGATCGTCAGGTGCGAGAACGGCTTGAGTATCTTGCCCGAGCGGCCGCGACCGCGGGCGTGGAAGCGTTTCATCACCAGCCCCTTGCCGACATGCGCCTGCGATACGACGAGATCGTCGATGTCGAGCTGGTGGTTGTTCTCGGCGTTGGCGATCGCCGACTGCAGGCACTTGCGCACCTCCTTGGCGATGCGCTTGCGTGAGAATTCGAGATCGGCGAGCGCGGTCGCGACCTTCTTGCCGCGGATCAGCTGCGCCAGCAGGTTGAGCTTCTGCGGGCTCACGCGCAGCATTTTCGCGACCGCCTTCGCCTCGTTCTCGGCGAGCACGCGGGGATGACCCTTCTTGCTCATGTCGTCACCTCGCTCATGCCGCGCCCGGACCGGACGCGCGCTTCGCCTTGCGATCGGCGGAGTGGCCGTGGAACGTGCGGGTCGGCGAGAACTCGCCGAACTTGTGGCCGACCATTTCCTCGTTCACCAGCACCGGAATGTGCTTGTGGCCGTTGTGCACCCCGAAGGTGAGCCCGACGAACTGCGGCATGATGGTCGAGCGCCGGCTCCAGGTCTTGATCACGTCGTGACGGCCGGACGTACGCGCGGCTTCCGCTTTCTTGAGCAGATAGCCGTCGACGAACGGGCCTTTCCAGTTCGAACGCGCCATGACGGTTTCCTCGCTTACTGCGTCTTCTTCCGCGCGTGGCGGCTCGAGATGATGAACTTGCCGGTGGACTTGTTCTTGCGGGTCTTCTTGCCCTTGGTCGGGAAGCCCCACGGGGTCACCGGGTGGCCGCCGCCCTTGGTGCGGCCGCCGTGCGGATGATCGACCGGGTTCATGGTGATGCCGCGGTTGTGCGGCATGCGGCCCATCCAGCGCTTGCGCCCGGCCTTGCCGATCGAGATGTTCATGTGATCGGGGTTCGACACCGCCCCGATGGTCGCCATGCAGCGTCCGTGCACCAGGCGCTGCTCGCCCGAGTTCAGGCGCAGGATCACGTACTCGCCGTCGCGGCCAACGATCTGCGCATAGGTGCCGGCCGAGCGCGCCAGCTGGCCGCCCTTGCCGATCTTGATCTCGACGTTGTGCACGATCGTGCCGATCGGGATGTTGCCGGCCGGCATGGCATTGCCGGGCTTCACGTCGACGTGCTCGCCGGCCACGATCGTGTCGCCGTCCGCGAGGCGCTGCGGGGCGAGGATATAGGCCTGCTCGCCGTCCTTGTACTTGATCAGCGCGATGAAGCCGGTGCGGTTCGGATCGTACTCGATGCGCTCGACGGTCGCGGGCTGGTCGTGCTTCCCCCGCCGAAAGTCGATGACGCGATAGGCCTTCTTGTGGCCGCCGCCGCGGAAGCGCGTGGTGATGCGGCCGTGATTGTTGCGCCCGCCGGTCGAGTGCTTGCCTTCGGTCAGCGCCTTGAGCGGCTTGCCCTTGTGCAGGCCGGAGCGATCGACCAGCACCAGCTGGCGCTGGGCCGGGGTCGTCGGCTTGTATGTTTTCAGTGCCATCGTGTTCCCCGCTCAGAGTCCGGTGGTCACGTCGATGCGATGACCCTCTTCGAGGGTCACGATCGCTTTCTTCACGTCCGACTGCTCGCCGGGACGGCCGCGGAATGCCTTCTTCTTGCCCTTGCGCACCATCGTGTTGACGCTCTTCACCTTCACGTCGAACAGCCTCTCGACCGCTTCCTTGATCTGCGGCTTGGTGGCATGGGGCGCGACGCGGAACATCACCTGGTTGCGCTCGGACGCGTTCGTCGCCTTTTCGGTGATCACCGGCGACAGGATCAGGTCGTAGTGGCGCGGATCGGGGGTGCTCATTTGAACCGCGCCTCCAGCGCATCGATCGCGGCCTTGGTCAGCACGAGCTTGTGGCGCCGCAGAATGTCGTAGACGTTGATCCCCTGGACCGGCAGCACGTCGATGTTCGGCAGGTTGCGCGCCGCGAGCGCGAGCCCGGCGTCGACCTGCGCACCGTCGATGATCAGCGCGTTGTCGAGCCCGAGCTTGACGAAGCTCGCCTTGAGCGCCTTGGTCTTGCCGCCCTCGATCGCGGCCCGGTCGACCACCAGGATGCCGCCGTCCTTGGCCTTGGCGGAGAGCGCGTGCTTGAGCGCGAGCGCGCGCACCTTTTTCGGCAGATCATGCGCGTGGCTGCGCACCACCGGCCCGAACGAACGGCCGCCGCCGCGAAACAAGTTGGCGCGCATCGAGCCGTGGCGCGCGCCGCCGGTGCCCTTCTGGGCATACATCTTCTTGCCGGTGCGCCACACGTCGGCGCGGTTCTGCACCGCATGCGTGCCGGCACGCCGCTTGGCGAGCTGCCACTTGACGCAGCGCTGCAGGATGTCGACCCGCGGCTCGAGGCCGAAGATCGCATCCGACAGATTGACCGTGCCCGCCTCGGCGCCGTCGAGCGTGGTGACCTTCAACTCCATCTCACGCCCCCTCTGTGGCCGGTTCGGCCGCGGCCGGCTCGGACTTCGCTGCATCGCCCTCGGGCGCGCGGAACTTGCCCGGCTGCGGCGCTTCCTTCGGCAGCGGCTTCTTCACCGCGTCGCGCACCGTGATCCAGCCGCCCTTCGCACCCGGCACCGCGCCCTCGACCAGGATCAGGCCGCGCGCGACGTCGGTCTGCACCACCTTGAGATTGAGGGTGGTGATGCGCTCGTTGCCCATCTGGCCGGCCATCTTCTTGTTCTTGAAGGTCTTGCCCGGGTCCTGGCGGTTGCCGGTCGAGCCGAGCGAGCGGTGCGATACCGACACGCCGTGCGTCGCGCGCAGGCCGCCGAAATTCCACCGCTTCATCGCGCCGGCAAAGCCCTTGCCGACCGAGGTGCCGGTGACGTCGACGAACTGGCCGACGACGAAATGATCGGCGGTGATCTCGGCGCCGACCGGGATCAGCGCGTCGTCGCTCACCCGGAACTCGGCGAGCTTGCGCTTCGGCTCGACCTTGGCGATGGCGAAGTTGCCGCGCTCGGCCTTGCTGACGTTGTTGACCTTGCGGGTGCCGGAGCCGAGCTGCAGCGCGACGTAGCCGTTCTTCTCCTTGGTGCGATGCCCGAGCACCTGGCACTTGCCGAGGCGGAGCACCGTCACGGGCACATGCTCGCCGGCCTCGGTGAAGACCCGCATCATCCCCAGCTTCTGTGCGATCACTCCCGAACGCATCGGTGTCTTCCTTAAAGCTCGCTGCCTGCTCTCAGAGCTTGATCTCGACGTCGACGCCGGCCGCGAGGTCGAGCTTCATCAGCGCATCGACGGTCTGCGGGGTCGGATCGACGATATCGAGCAGGCGCTTGTGGGTGCGCATCTCGAACTGCTCGCGGCTCTTCTTGTCGACGTGCGGCGAGCGGTTGACGGTGAACTTCTCGATCTTGGTCGGCAGCGGGATCGGCCCGCGCACCTGTGCGCCGGTGCGCTTGGCGGTCGCCACGATCTCGCGCGTCGACGAATCGAGGATGCGATGGTCGAACGCCTTCAACCGGATGCGGATGTTTTGACCGTTCATGGACTTTTCCCTCTCGACGACAAAGGGGCGCGGCGAGCCGCGCCCCTTTGCGCCCTTATTCGATGATGCTCGCCACGACCCCGGCACCCACCGTGCGGCCGCCCTCGCGGATGGCGAAGCGAAGCTTCTCCTCCATCGCGATCGGCACGATCAGCTGCACCTCCATCGCGATGTTGTCGCCCGGCATCACCATCTCGGTGCCTTCGGGCAGCGTCACCACGCCGGTCACGTCGGTCGTGCGGAAGTAGAACTGCGGCCGGTAGTTGGTGAAGAACGGCGTGTGGCGGCCGCCCTCCTCCTTGGTGAGGATGTAGGCCTCGGCCTTGAACTTGGTATGCGGCTTGACCGAGCCGGGCTTGCACAGCACCTGGCCGCGCTCGACTTCCTCGCGCTTGGTGCCGCGCAGCAGGCAGCCGACGTTGTCGCCCGCCTCGCCCTGGTCGAGCAGCTTGCGGAACATCTCGACGCCGGTGACGACCGTCTTCTGCGTCGGCTTGATGCCGACGATCTCGACTTCCTCGCCGACCTTGATGATGCCGCGCTCGATGCGGCCCGTGCATACGGTGCCGCGGCCCGAGATCGAAAAGACGTCCTCGACCGGCATCAGGAACGGCTGGTCCTTCGGACGCTCCGGCTGCGGAATGTTCTCGTCGACCGCCTTCATCAGCTCGAGGATCGAGTCGTGGCCGAGCTTCGGATCCTTGCCTTCGAGCGCCATCAGCGCCGAGCCCTTGATCACCGGAATCTTGTCGCCGGGGAAATTGTACTTCGAGAGCAGCTCGCGCACCTCGAGCTCGACCAGCTCGAGCAGCTCGGGATCATCGACCATGTCGACCTTGTTCATGTAGACGACGAGCGCCGGCACGCCGACCTGGCGGGCGAGCAGGATGTGCTCGCGCGTCTGCGGCATCGGGCCGTCGGCGGCCGACACGACCAGGATCGCGCCGTCCATCTGCGCGGCGCCGGTGATCATGTTCTTCACGTAGTCGGCATGCCCGGGGCAGTCGACGTGCGCGTAGTGGCGCTTGTCGGTCTCGTACTCGACGTGCGCGGTCGAGATCGTGATGCCGCGCGCCTTCTCTTCCGGCGCCTTGTCGATCTGGTCATAGGCCGTGTAGTGCGCCTTACCGGTCTCCGCCAGGACCTTGGTGATCGCCGCCGTGAGCGACGTCTTGCCATGATCCACGTGCCCGATCGTGCCGATGTTGCAGTGGGGCTTGTTGCGGTTGAACTTTTCCTTGGCCATCGCTTGGCTCCTCGTCAGTCAAAGTTTGGCATTGCGTTCTGGTGGTCAGGCGGTTGCCGCCGTGGTCATGCGAATTTTGCCTGGACCTCGGCGGCAACCGCCTGGGGCACCTGTTCGTAGTGATCGAATTGCATCGTGAAGGTGGCGCGGCCCTGGCTCATCGAGCGCAGGTTATTGACGTAGCCGAACATGTTGGCGAGCGGCACCATCGCGTTGACGACGTTGGCGTTGCCGCGCATGTCCTGCCCCTGGATCTGCCCGCGCCGCGAGTTGAGGTCGCCGATGACCGAGCCGGTGTAGTCTTCCGGCGTCACCACCTCGACCTTCATGATCGGCTCGAGCAGCACCGAGTGGCCCTTCTGCAGCGCCTCGCGCAGCGCCGCGCGCGCCGCGATCTCGAAGGCGAGCGCCGAGGAGTCCACCTCGTGATAGGCGCCGTCGATCAGCGTCACCTTGAGATCGACCACCGGGAAACCGGCGAGAACGCCGGCGCCGAGCACCGACTCCATGCCCTTCTCGACGCCCGGGATGTACTCCTTCGGCACCGTGCCGCCAACCACCTCGTTCTCGAACTCGAAGCCCTTGCCGGGCTCGAGCGGCGACGCGACGATCTTGACGCGGGCGAACTGGCCCGAGCCGCCGGTCTGCTTCTTGTGCACGTAGTCGACCGTGACCTCGCGGGTGATTTTTTCGCGATACGCAACCTGCGGCGCGCCGATATTGGCGTCGACCTTGTAGGTGCGCCGCAAGATGTCGACCTTGATGTCGAGATGGAGCTCGCCCATGCCCTTGAGGATGGTCTGGCCCGACTCCGGGTCGGTCGAGACGCGGAACGACGGATCCTCGGTCGCGAGCTTCGCCAGCGCGACGCCGAGCTTCTCCTGGTCGGCCTTCGATTTCGGCTCGATCGCGATCTCGATCACCGGATCGGGGAATTCCATCTTTTCCAGGATCACCTGATCCTTCGCGTCGCACAGCGTGTCGCCGGTGCGCGCTTCCTTGAGGCCGGCGAGCGCCACGATGTCGCCCGCATAGGCCTCCTTGATGTCCTCGCGGTTGTTGGCGTGCATCAGCAGCATGCGGCCGATGCGCTCCTTGCGCTCGCGGGTCGAGTTGACGACCCCGGTGCCGCTGGTGAGCGTGCCCGAATAGATGCGGCAGAACGTGATCGTGCCGACGAACGGATCGTCCATGATCTTGAACGCCAGCAGCGACAGCGGCTCCTTGTCGTCCGGCTTGCGCACGACCTCGTTGCCCTTGGGGTCGATGCCCATCATCGGCGGCACGTCGAGCGGCGACGGCAGATAGTCGACGACCGCGTCGAGCAGCGGCTGCACGCCCTTGTTCTTGAACGCCGAGCCGCACAGCACCGGATAGAAGGCGCCGGTGATCACCGCCCTGCGGATCAAGCGCTTGATCGTCGCCTCGTCCGGCTCCTTGCCGTCGAGCCAGGCGGCCATCACGTCGTCATCGAGCTCGACCGCGGCCTCGACCATCTTCTCGCGATATTCCTTCGCCTGGTCGAGCATGTCGGCTGGGATGTCGATGTCGTTGTATTTCGCGCCGAGACCTTCGTCCTCCCACACCACGCCCTTCATGCGCACGAGGTCGATGATGCCGCGAAACTGCTGCTCGGCGCCGATCGGCAGCTGGATCGCCACCGGCTTGGCGCCGAGGCGGTCGACGATGTCGGACAGGCAGCGGAAGAAGTCCGCGCCGATCTTGTCCATCTTGTTGGCGAAGACGATGCGCGGCACGTGGTACTTGTCGCCCTGGCGCCACACCGTCTCGGTCTGCGGCTCGACGCCCTGGTTGCTGTCGAGCACGCACACGGCGCCGTCGAGCACGCGCAAGCTGCGCTCGACCTCGATCGTGAAGTCGACGTGCCCGGGCGTGTCGATGATGTTGAGCCGCTTGCCATGCCAGAACGCGGTGGTCGCGGCCGACGTGATCGTGATGCCGCGCTCCTGCTCCTGCTCCATCCAGTCCATGGTGGCCGCGCCCTCATGGACCTCGCCGATCTTGTGGCTCTTGCCCGTGTAATAGAGGATCCGCTCCGTGGTCGTGGTCTTGCCGGCATCGATGTGGGCCATGATGCCGAAGTTGCGATAGTCCTCGATCGGGTGAACGCGGGGCATGGTCTAGTCCTTACCAACGATAATGCGAGAAGGCGCGGTTGGCTTCCGCCATCCGGTGCGTGTCCTCGCGCTTCTTGACGGCATTCCCCCTGTTGTTCGACGCGTCGAGCAGCTCGGCCGAGAGCCGCTCCGTCATCGTCTTTTCGTTGCGCTCGCGCGCCGCAATGATGAGCCAGCGGATGCCGAGCGCCTGGCGGCGGTCGGTGCGCACCTCGACCGGCACCTGGTAGGTCGCGCCGCCGACGCGGCGCGAGCGCACCTCGATCGACGGCATCACGTTGTCGAGCGCCTGCTGGAACACCTGGACCGGGTTAGACTTGGTCTTGCCCTCGATGATCTCGAGCGCGCCATAGACGATCGTCTCGGCGACCGATTTCTTGCCCTGGTACATGATCGAGTTCATGAACTTGGATACGACCAGGTTCCCGAACTTCGGATCGGGCTGGATTTCGCGCTTGTCGGCACGGTGACGGCGGGACATCGGTTCAGTCCTTGGTCTTCTCTTCTTTCGTCATGGCCGGGCTCGTCCCGGCCATCCACGTCTTGGTTCACTGGATCCCGGATCGCCCCCGGATCAAGTCCGGGGTTGTCCGGGATGACCCGCGCTACGCTCGGGTCATTTCGGTCGCTTGGCGCCGTATTTCGACCGGCGCTGCTTGCGGTTCTTGACGCCCTGCGTGTCGAGCACGCCGCGCAGGATGTGGTAGCGCACGCCGGGCAGGTCCTTGACGCGGCCGCCGCGGATCATGACGACCGAGTGCTCCTGCAGGTTATGGCCCTCGCCCGGGATGTAGCCGATCACCTCGAAGCCGTTGGTGAGGCGCACCTTGGCGACCTTGCGCAGCGCCGAGTTCGGCTTCTTCGGCGTCGTCGTGTAGACGCGCGTGCACACGCCGCGCTTCTGCGGGCTCTGCTCCAGCGCGGGGACCTTCTTGCGCGCCCGCTGGGCCACCCGCGGCTTGCGGATGAGCTGATTGATCGTCGGCATTCGCCTTCACCCTCATTCGGACCAACGGCCCGCATCCTTTGGGGCGCAAGGCCCCGGCAAATCGGTTCGCGCTCGGTTCATCACCCGTGCGCAAACGGCAAGCGCGCCATTTCCCCGTCGCCGGGGGATGACGTTCTTGCGTCGACAGAGGACCGCGCCGCACCTTTTGAGGAGCCGCACCGCGATCATGCACGTCACGTCTGACAGTCGAGGTGTCAGAGGCAGCGTCTGAGCTTCTTGCATCGAGGCTGGTGCCGGAACCGACCCGCGTCAAAAACCTTGCGGTCTCAATGACTTGGAAGTCCCGGGGTGCCGTTCCGACGGGCGAAGCTCACCGCCTGCCGTAAAGTGTGGCGTATGTATCGACGGCCTGGGGGCAAGTCAAGCCGGAAGGGGCCGGAAAATCGGGCTTTTTCGGCGGTCTGACGCGCGCCCGAACGATAGTGAGGCTCGGGCGGCGCCGGAGCGAAAAAAGGGCCGCCCGAGGGCGGCCCTTGTGGTTTGCGGCGCGTGCACCTTGCGGCCGATCACTCCGCCGCGGCCGGCGGGAGCGCCACCGGCTGCTCGGCG
>DATBZM010000168.1:0-14385 GCA_036513175.1 Xanthobacteraceae bacterium
CAACATCGCACCGAGGAACGCGACCGGGCCGAGCTCGGCAAAGTGGCCGCCGAAAGCGCGGCCCGGCTCAAGAGCGAATTCATCGCAACCGTCAGTCATGAGCTGCGGACGCCGTTGACGGCGATCGCCGCCTCCCTCGCCTTGATCGAGGAGGATCCCGACCCCAATCTGTCCGGCGAGACGAAAGAGCTGATCGACATTGCGCATGCGAACAGCCAGCGGCTGCATCAGCTGGTGAACGATATCCTCGATATCGAAAAGCTCGAAGCTGGAAAAGTGGCGTTCCACATGCAGCGCGTCGCGGTGGGCGCACTCCTTGCGCAAACGATGGCGGCCAACCGGACGCTGGCACAGGCACAGGGCGTCCATCTCTATTGCGACGGCGTGTCTCGCGATGACGTCCTCGCCGACCCCGACCGGCTGACGCAGGTTCTCTCGAACCTGATCTCGAATGCCGTCAAGTTCTCGTCGCCGGGCGCCGACGTCGCGCTGACGACGGAATATTGCGGCGACAAGGTGCGCATATCGGTCAGGGACCACGGACCGGGCGTTCCCGAACACTTCAAGGCGCGCGTTTTCGAGAAGTTCGCCCAGGCCGATGCGTCCGATGCGCGGGCGAAAGGCGGCACCGGCCTCGGGTTGAGCATCGTGAAGGAGATCGTCGAACGGATGGGCGGCGCCATCGGATTTGCCGACGCACCCGGCGGAGGGGCCGTCTTCTTCGTCGATTTGTCCCAGCTGGGACCGGCTCGAACGTCCGATTCCGACGCGCCGATCCTGCTTTGTGCGCGCAGCAGCGTCAGCGCCGGAATTATCTGCGGGCGCCTCCGACTGGAAGAGCTCGCCGTCGACTGGTCGCAACGAGCTGCCGATGCCGTCACCCTCGCGGCGAACAGCAGCTACAAGGCGATCGTGATCGACCTGCAGCTTCCCGGCCACGACGCGATCACGCTGATTCAAGGGTTGCGCAAGATGTCCAGGCATGCCGAAACACCCATCATTGCGACATACACCAGCTTCGACCAGAACCAAGACGACATCAAGTTCGCACACATCAATATCGTCGATTGGATCGACGATCCGTCAGATGTGGAAGAACTGCGCGGACAGATCAAAGTTTCGATCGACCGCAGCGCGATCAGTCCGGCCCGCATTCTGCATGTGGATGACGATCCACGGGCGCGCGCCGCCGTGGCGCGGGTCCGCCGAACGGACGGCGTCGTGGTTTCGGCGGGATCCATCGACGAGGCGCTTCACGCGCTTGCGGCAGGGGAATTCGACCTTGCGGTCGTCGACCTGGAGCTCGATGGGCGATCCGGCATGGACCTGCTTCCCTATCTGCACGACAACGCCGGGCAGCCAATTCCCGTGATCATCTACTCCGCCGAAGGCGCAAATCCCGAGCTGGCCGCGCAGGTGTGGACGGCGCTGGCCAAATCGCGGGCTGCCGTCGACAGCCTCGTCGCCGATCTGCGCCGGCACGTTGCAAAAAATCAAACGGATGAAGCCAGGAAACGAGAGGCGGCAGCATGACGGCGCACCGTATCCTTGTCGTCGACGACGAGCCGGACGTCCGCAGAGTGATCGAACGATCGCTCGCCCGCGATCCCGAGCTCGCAATACTGACCTGCACCTGCGGTCAGGAGGCGCTGGCCCGGGCCGCGAGCTGGGCGCCGGACCTCATCGTCCTCGACGTCATGATGCCCGTCATGGACGGACCCGCCACCCTCGCGGGCTTGCGCCGGAATCCACTGACAGCCGGGATCCCGGTCGTGTTCCTGACGGCGCGCGCGCAAGCCTCGGAGCTCGAGCATTTCAAATCGATCGGCGCGAGCGGAGCAATCGCGAAGCCGTTCCAACCGAAGGCTTTGCGCGCCTCGGTTCACAGCTACCTGCGAGACCTGGCGCCCGCCAGCACCCGTCAAGCGGCGGAACAGGCCGCGGCGCAGCGCGAATGCGCCGCGCCGGGCGAATCACCGGCGGGCCTCATGTCCGCCGAGGAGCTCGCGGCAGAAAGACAAGAGTATCTGGAGCGCCTGCGGGCCGATGCGGTTACCTTGATCGAATTGCGTGTGGCGCTGCAGCGCGACGCAACCTCGTCTTCCGTGCTGGCCGAGCTTCGAACCGTCGCTCACAACCTGGCGGGTTCGGCAGGGCTCTACGGCTTCAAGAACGTGAGCCTGTCGGCCGCGGCGCTCGAAGCCGCCATCATCGAGCAACAGTCCGGCCGCGGCGGTCCGGGACGCATCGAGACGGATCTCCGTGCGCTCCTGGACCGGATCGAACGGGAGCAGGCGCCAGCGAGCGCCCGCAACGCCCAAGATACGTCGCTGACGCCGGACGGCGGCAAATCGGAGGTTCGACATGACTGAGACGCCTGAAACGAGCCGAAGGCCGCCGAGGGTCCTTATCGTCGACGACGATCCGGCTGCCGTTAAATTCCTCACCGACCGATGCAGAAAAATGGGCCTCACGGCGCAGACCGCCGTCAACGGGCTCCAGGCGCTGATCATGGCCCGTCAGAATCCGCCGGACGCCCTGATCGTCGACGTGCATATGCCCGAGCTTGACGGCCTGTCGCTCTGCTCGCGGATGCTGGATTCCGCGCATATCGGCATCGACGTCATCGTCATGTCGGGCTATTCGGATTCCGGAACCGACGAACGGTGCGGCAGCTTGGGGGCGACCTATGTGCGCAAAGGGCCCGAGTTTTGGCCCGCGGTTTCTAGCGCCTTGCATAGAATCTTTCCCGGAATGACGATCGAGACGTGCGATCCAGCGGCGCCGGCGGCGCCGGCGGCACCGGCGGCACCGAAAATGCGCGAGCGGCCGCTGATGCTGGTCATCGACGACGATCCCGCTGTCGGAAAATTCCTCACCTCCCGGCTGCGCAAGTGCGGCGTCGACGTCTTGTTCAGCACCGACGGCAGGCGGGGATATCAAATCGCCGTGCGCGAGAAGCCGAGCGTCATCCTATCGGACTATTTCATGCCGGTCGCGAACATCAACTTCCTCCTGTGGCGGCTGCGAAGCACGCCGGGGACCGAAAACATCCCGGTGTTCGCGATGAGCGGCGTTCAGCTCGACAGAATGACGGCCGATGATCTCTTGAAAGGTCAATTCGGCCAGCGTGGGGTCGAGCGGATTTTCAAGAAACCTCTCGACTTCGACGAAATCCTCGCGGCTGTCAAAAAATATTGCGCCTTGGCGTACGAATCGTCGGAGACTCTCATGGTGAGGCAGACGAGCTAGACCAGCCACGACGCCGCGACATGCGGCGTGGCGCGCCGCACGGCCCGGGCAACGCGATGAACATGAACATGGCGAAGGCAACTGCCCCACCCAGGGTGCTCGTGGTCGACGACGATCCGAGCACCGTGAGGTTTCTCGCCAATCGATTCGCGAACATCGGGTTCGAGGTCGAGGTCGCGACGAATGGGCTGCAAGCCCTCGCCCTGGCCGGTCGTCGTCATCCCGACATCATCGTCGCCGACGTCAAGATGCCCAAGCTCGGTGGGATCCCACTCTGCGAGTGTCTCATGCGTACCGGCGACACGCGGATGGTGACCATCGTCATCAGCGGAGCCGACAGCGGCGACGTCGTCCCGCTTTGCAATAGGATCGGTGCATCTTTCGCCCAGAAGGGCCCGGGTATTTGGGCGACGATCGAGAAGATCATCGCCCAGAGCTTCCCCACCGTGCCGTCGCGGGCGACTGATTCCCGGGCGGTTCGACCTCAGGGACAGAGATTCACGCTCCCTCGCCGAACGACCTGACCGCGGGCGAGGAGGTCGACGCCTCGGCGTGCAGCACGCCGTCGCGGCAGTCGACGTGGCGCATTGGCGCGACGAGCCCTCCCAGCGACGAAGCAATCTCCGCCGCGCACGCATGAGCAAGTGAAGTGAGATTGCTTCGCGCAGTTTATCCTTGGGCGAAGGCGAGACCCGAGGGCTCGCAATGACGCGAGCGTATCAAAGCCCCGGGGGCGAGGCGCCAAGCTTTTCGGCGACCCAGTCGGTGATGTAGTCGACGATGAGCGAGCCGTTGTCGGCGCCGCAATGCTCGGCGCCGCCGTCGGCGAGCGAGAAGATTTTCAGCTCGCGGTCAGGGCTGTTGACGGCGGCGGCGTGGAGCTTCTCGGCGTGCCACAGCGGAATCTGGCGGTCGTTCTCGCCGTGCACCACCAGGAACGGGCAGGTGATGTTGGCGGCGACCTTCTCCAGCGTCATCTGTCGCGTCACCGCCAAAGTTTCCTCATGGCTCTTGGTGCCGAACACCCATTGGCCGTGCTCGGCAAAGCCCGGCACCGAGGGCTCGCCGGCGCCGCCGACGCGGGCCGCGAAGGCGACCCCGAAATCGAAGATCGCGCCCCAGGCGACGCAGCACTTGAAGCGCTTCTCGAATGCCGCCGCGCGGGGCGCGTAATAGCCGCCGAGCGAGAGCGCGACGATGCCGATGCGATCGCGGTCGACGTCGGCGCGCGTTTCGAGATAATCGACCGCGGCGGCGGCGGGCTTCTCGGTATCGGGGCCGGAGGTGAGGCCGCGCAGCCGCAACGCCTCGCCGACGCCGGGATGATCGACGATCAGGAGCGAGATGCCGCGCCGGCGATATTCCTCAGCCACGGCGCCGTAGATCGTCTCCTTGGTGGCGTCGAAACCGTCGAAATGCACCATGCAGGGCGCGCGGCCCGCCACCGGCGCCTTGACGAAGAAGGCGGGCAGCGCGGCGCCGCCATAGGGCACCTCGATGCGCTCGACCGGCTCGCCCCGCAGCTTAAGGCCGCGCGCAAAGAGCTCGATGCCGCGTTTGTAGGCGATGAGGCGGCGCGGATCCTTGTGGCTCGGCATGCGCTCGGCGAGCAGATAATAGAGCCCGGCGCGCATGCATTTGCGGCCGGCGGACAGCGGATGGTCCTTCTGCGCATCGCTGTCGGCGAGGCGCTCGACCCGCTCGGCGAGCTTCATCCAGCTTTCGAACCAGGCCATCTGGGCGGCCGGGTCGTTCTTCCTCGCCGCAATCTCGCGCAACGGCCGGCAGGCCTCGTCGACCTCGCCGATCATGCCGCCGCGCGACAGCGCGCCCATGACGGCAAGGCTCCAGGGATAATTGTTGGGGAAATATTCGAACATGGCGGACTCACGATTCACGCATTCGAGCGCGCGACCGCAAGGCTCGGCCGGCTCTCACTTGATGAGGAAGTCGAGAAAGAAGCTGCGTTGCGCTACCGGCGGCGCGTTCGTGGTCGACGGGGCGGCGGCGGCGACGGGCTGCTGCGGCGCGCGGCGGAAGCCGGGCGTGTTGGGATCGTTGCGCTCCCCGAGCGAGTTCTGATCAGGCGCGGGTGGCTGCGAGACCGCGGCGGAGGGCGGCGGATCAAGTAGGCCCTTGCGTCCGCAGCCGGCGAGCGCCAGCGCGCCGGCGAGCGCCATAAGCGCGGCCAGGCGGAGCAGCCGACGGTCACCGATACGGGTCAACACCACCCTCCCCCGGGTACGCCCCACTACATAGCAGATCGCGCCGCGCAGGCGAACCAGATATCGGGCCCTCCGCAGAAGTGACCCTAGGCCGAATCCGTAAACGATTTCAGCTTGTTGGATTTATGGCACGCGCTACGCCCCGGCGCGGCGCGGCTTGAGCCGCTTGAGCCAGCGTTTTGCCTGCGCGGCGACGTTCTTCGGCGCGGTTCCGCCGAGGCTCGTGCGGCTCGCGACCGAGCGCTCGACCGACAGCACCCTGAGCGCGTCCCTGGTGATCTTCGGCTCGATCGCCTGCATGGCGGCGAGCGGCAACTGCTCCAGCGCGACGCCGTGCCGCTCGGCGGCCGCGACGATCTGCCCGGTCACGTGGTGCGCGTCGCGGAACGGCATCTCGAGGGTGCGCACCAGCCAGTCGGCGAGATCGGTCGCGGTCGCGTGGCCCGCGCCGGCGGCGGCCTTCATGCGCGCCGCATCCGGCACCATGTCGCGCACCATGCCGGTCATGGCGGCGAGGCACAG
Organism: Xanthobacteraceae bacterium; assembly: GCA_036513175.1. Lineage (GTDB taxonomy): Bacteria > Pseudomonadota > Alphaproteobacteria > Rhizobiales > Xanthobacteraceae > JAVDCA01. Next base: position 6,000 of record DATBZM010000168.1, read on the forward strand.
CGCGAGATCGGCGAGCGCGTCAATCACGCCCGCTTTGTCCTCCTGCATGTCCTTCTGGTAGGCGAGCGGCAGTCCCTTCATCACGACCAGCAGCGCGGCGAGCGCGCCGATCAGCTTGCCGGCCTTGGCGCGCACGAGCTCCGCCGCGTCCGGATTGCGCTTCTGCGGCATGATCGAGGAACCGGTGGTGAACTTGTCGGACAGCGCGAGGAGCCCGACCAGCGGCGAGGTCCAGATCACGATTTCCTCGGCAAACCGCGACAGATGCACCGCCGTGATGGCGGCGGCCGACAGTACCTCGAGCGCGAAATCGCGGTCGGAGACGGCATCGAGCGAGTTCGCAGCCGGCCGGTCGAAGCCGAGCTTCTTCGCGGTCATCGCCCGATCGAGCCGGAACGAGGTGCCGGCGAGCGCCGCGGCGCCGAGCGGCGACTCGTTGAGGCGCTTCCGCGCATCGGCGAAGCGGCCGCGGTCGCGCGCCGCCATCTCGACATAAGCGAGCAGATGATGGCCGAAGGTCACCGGCTGGGCGGTCTGCAGGTGGGTGAATCCCGGCATGACGGTCGCGGCGTGGGCGAGCGCCTTCTCGGCCAGCGCGCGCTGGTAGTCGGCGAGCTGCCCGTCGAGCGCGTCGATCTCGTCGCGCACCCACAGCTTGAAGTCGGTGGCGACCTGGTCGTTGCGCGAGCGCGCGGTGTGCAGCCGCCCGGCCGCCGGGCCGATCAGCTCGCCGAGCCGCGCCTCCACGTTCATGTGGATGTCCTCGAGGGCGCGCTTGAACTTGAACTTGCCGGCCGCGATCTCTGACAGGATCGTGTCTAGACCGTGCGCGATCTTTTTCGCATCCTGCGCCGAAATGATGCCTTGTTTCGCCAGCATCTCGGCGTGCGCTTTCGACGCGGCGATGTCCTGGCGAAACAGCTTGCGATCGACGTCGATCGAGGCGTTGATCGCGGCCATCACGGCGTCGGGTTGCGCCGAGAACCTCCCGCCCCACATCTTGTTGCTCATGCGTGATCCGATGTTCGCAAGGTCTGGGACGGGTTCGGAAGCGGAAAGTCCATAAGATCATGACGGCCGGCAGCGAGACGCCCGCAGCGCCGAAACGGCGCAGATACGCACTGATGGCAGCGGCTGTGATCGCGGTGCTCGGCCTTGCGGCGGTATACGGGATTGCGGGCTTGCAGCGCAATGGCACGGACCCGGCCTGCGCGCAGGCGGCCGCGACCGCGAAGCGCCTCGCCCCGCTCGCGCACGGCGAGGTGGCGGCCGTCAGCGTCGCCGACGATCCGCATGTCCTTCCGGCCCTCACGTTTCGCGACGCCGGCGGCGCCGAGCGGCATCTGACCGATTGGAAAGGCCGCGTGGTGCTTCTCAATCTGTGGGCGACCTGGTGCGTGCCGTGCCGCAAGGAGATGCCGGCGCTCGCCGCGCTCGAGCAAAAGCTCGGTGGCGAGAGCTTCGAGGTCGTCGCCGTCAATATCGACACGCGCGATCCCGCCAAGCCGAAGGCCTGGCTCAAGAGCGCCGGCGTGACCGGGCTTGCCTATTACACCGATGCGAGCGCAGGCGTGTTTCAGGAGCTGAAAGCGGTCGGCAAGGCGCTCGGCATGCCGACCTCGCTCCTGGTCGACGGTTCGGGCTGCGAGATCGCGTCGCTCGCCGGTCCCGCCGAATGGGCGAGTCCCGACGCGCTCGCGCTGGTGCGGGCGGCGCTGCAGAAGTAGCACGCGCCTCAGGCAAGGCGATTGATGTGCGGGTCCGAGACGGCATCCGTGCCCGCCGCGGGCTCGACCTGATTGATCGTTTGCAGCGGTTTGGCGCCGGCGTCCTGCAACGCGCTCTCGATCGTGTCGCTCAGCGTGCGATCGGCGGGCGAGGGTTTCGCCTGCGGAACCTGCTGAACGAAATTCTGATAGGCCGCGGATCGCGCGTTGAAGACCGCGCCGAGCCAGGCGGTAGTGAGCGCTGTCGTGTCCATAGCGGAAACCTCGCTGGACACAGAATGACAGGCATCAGGCGACAGGTCCCGCCTTTCCGGGCGGCACCTGCGATTCGAGTCAAGAATCCGTTAACGGCGCTGAGTCCGGCCCGGCAACGGAACGATTTGCGTGGGAGCCGGCGCCGGCCGCTCAGGCCGTGACGTTGACCGCCGGCGGCGGGCGCCTGGTGATCTGGTCGAGGGTGGCGAGATAGCTGTCGATGCTGAAGTTCTTGCCCGACGGCGTCGCCGGAACGTTGCTGGTGGCGGTGCCCGAGGTGATCTGGTCGAGGCCCGTGAGGAACGCGTTGAGATTGAATTTGGGAACTGTGCCGCTGCTGGTGCTGGCCGCGGGCGCATTGCCGTCGAGAGTCGCGAGCAGCCCATCGATGTTCTTGGAGGCCAGGCTCTGGCCGCTCGACGAGGACGAACTGGTGCTCGTCTTGCTGGTGGACGAGCTGCTGCTCGACGACGAACTGGACGACGACGGCAGCTTGATGCCGAGGCGCTTGGCGGCCGCGTCGGCGGCGTTGTTGACGAGCCCATTGAGCTCGTTGGTTGTGGCTGAGCTGAAGGTGCTGCTGATGCCGGCGACCGCGTCGGAGAAGAAATCGGACAGGTCCTGGGCCGCCGTCGTGCTCGACCAGTCCGGCATGCCGCCGGGCAGCCCGCTGCTCACGTCGGCGCTCGAGAAGCCCTGACTCACGTCCGCACTGGAACTCTGCCAGCTCGGCATGCTGAACAGCGAACTTGGCGAAAGGCCGCCGCCGCCGATGATACCTACCATGAAGCGCCTCTTCCCGCCGGACGCCCCGGCGGTTGCGAGCCCCCTGCGTGTCGTCATAGGCGCCGAGCGTTAAGAAAGGATAAGCACAGCGAGAGCGAATTGATCGGTTGGCGCCTTCGGCGAACCGGTGTCCACCCGCGATCAAGCCGGGGCATGCTTTCCCCGGAGCATCCGCTAACGGGTCGGCACCGGCTTCTCGCCGCGGTAGTCGTAGAAGCCGCGCTGGGTCTTGCGGCCGAGCCAGCCCGCCTCGACGTATTTCACCAGCAGCGGGCACGGCCGGTACTTCGAATCGGCAAGGCCCTCGTGCAGCACCTGCATGACGGAGAGGCAGGTATCGAGCCCGATGAAGTCGGCGAGCTCGAGCGGCCCCATCGGATGGTGGGCGCCGAGCTTCATCGCCGTATCGATCCCCTCGACCGAGCCGACGCCCTCGTAGAGCGTATAGATCGCCTCGTTGATCATCGGCAGCAGGATGCGGTTGACGATGAAGGCGGGAAAATCCTCGGCCACCGCGATCTTCTTGCCGAGCTTGAGGACGAACTCCTTGATGATCTCGAAGGTCTTGTCCTCGGTCGCGATGCCGCGGATCAGCTCGACCAGCTCCATCACGGGCACCGGATTCATGAAATGGATGCCGATGAATTTTTCCGGCCGGTCGGTCGAGGACGCAAGCCGCGTGATCGAGATCGATGAGGTGTTCGAGCCGACGATGGCGGCCGGCTTGAGCACCGGACAGAGCGCGGCGAAGATCTTGCGCTTCACCTCCTCCTTCTCGGTCGCGGCCTCGATGACGACGTCGGCGTCGGCGAATGCTTCGAGCGTTTCGGCCGGCGCGATGTGCTTGAGCGCGCCCTGGCGCTGCTCCTCGGTGATGAGGTCGCGTTTGACCTGGCGCGCCAAGTTGCCGTTGATGGTGGCCATGCCGGCCTTGATGCGGTCGGCACTGACGTCGTTGAGGCGCACATCGAGGCCTGCGAGCGCGCACACGTGGGCGATGCCGCTGCCCATCTGGCCCGCGCCGATCACGCCGACTTTGCGAATGCTGTGCGCCATTTTCTCCGTCCACTGGCCTTCCCGGTCGGCCTTGGCCGCGCGGAGCGGTGTTCTAGCGCGAACCGCGCGCCGTCGCCACCGCGCCGCGTCCCGATCATTAACGCCCACCCGTCACACGCCGAACTTCACTTGCCGTGCGTCACGTCCCCAACGTCACTTCCCAAGCATCACTTCCCTATCTTGGCGAGCTCGTCCGCGAGCTCCGGCAGCGCCTTGTAGAGGTCGGCGACGAGGCCGTAGTCGGCGACCTGGAAGATCGGCGCCTCCTCGTCCTTGTTGATCGCGACGATCACCTTCGAATCCTTCATGCCGGCGAGATGCTGGATCGCGCCCGAGATGCCGACCGCGATGTAGAGCTCGGGCGCCACCACCTTGCCGGTCTGGCCGACCTGCCAGTCGTTCGGCGCATAGCCGGCATCGACCGCGGCGCGCGAGGCGCCCATCGCGGCGCCGAGCTTGTCGGCGACCGGCTCGATGTATTTGGTGAAGTTTTCCCGGCTCTGCATGGCGCGGCCGCCCGAAATGATGATCTTTGCCGAGGTGAGCTCCGGCCGCTCGGACTTCGACAGCTCCTCGCCGACGAACGTCGAGATGCCGGGATCGGCCACGGCGGCGACCGCCTCGACCGGCGCCGACCCGCCGTCGCCCGCCGCCTGGAACGCGGTGGTGCGCACGGTGACGACTTTCTTGGCGTCCTTCGAGCGCACCGTCTGCACCGCGTTGCCGGCATAGATCAGCCGCTCGAAGGTGTCGGGCGCGATCACCTTGGTGATGTCGGAGATCTGCATCACGTCGAGCAGCGCGGCGACGCGCGGCATGACGTTCTTCGCGCCCGTGGTCGACGGCGCGACGATCGCGTCGTACGGCCCGGCGAGCGAGACGATCAGCGCCGCCGTCGGCTCCGCCAGCATGTGCTCGTAGGCGCCCGCATCGGCGAGCAGCACCTTGGCGACGCCTTCGAGCTTTGCGGCCGCATCCGCGACCGCACGGCAGTCCTTGCCGGCGACCAGCACGTGCACGTCGCCGCCCAGCGCCTTGGCGGCCGTTAGCGCCTTGGCGGTCGAATCCTTGAGCACCTTGTTGTCGTGCTCGGCGAGAAGAAGCGCGGTCATCACAGCACCCCCGCTTCGTTCTTGAGCTTGGCGACGAGCTCGGCGACCGAGCCGACCTTGGCCCCGGCCTTGCGGCCGGGCGGCTCGGTGGTCTTGAGCACCTCGATGCGCGGTGCCGGGTCGACGCCATAGTCGCCCGGCGTCTTCTCGTCGATCGGCTTCTTCTTCGCCTTCATGATGTTCGGCAGGCTCGCATAGCGCGGCTCGTTGAGCCGCAGATCCGTGGTTACGATCGCGGGCGCTTTCAGTTTCACGGTCTGCAGCCCGCCGTCGACCTCGCGCGTCACCGCGATCGTGTCGCCGTCGACCACGAGCTTCGACGCGAAGGTGCCCTGCGGCCAGCCGAGCAGGGCTGCCAGCATCTGGCCGGTCTGATTGCAGTCGTCGTCGATCGCCTGCTTGCCGAGGATGACGAGGCCGGGCTTTTCCGCCTCGACGATGCCTTTGAGGATCTTCGCCACCGCGAGCGGCTCGACGATCCGGTCGACTTTCACCAGGATGCCGCGGTCTGCCCCCATGGCGAGCGCGGTGCGGATGGTCTCGGAGGCCTGCGCCGGGCCGATCGAGACGGCGATGATCTCGGTCGCCTTGCCGGCCTCCTTGAGGCGGATCGCCTCCTCGACCGCGATCTCGTCGAACGGGTTCATCGACATCTTGACGTTGGCGAGCTCGACGCCGGTGCCGTCGCTCTTGACCCGGATTTTCACGTTGTAGTCGACCACCCGTTTGACCGGGACGAGAACCTTCATGCGCGTAAGCTCCTACGGGGGCTAGGAAATTATGGCTGGCCGGCGGGCATGTCAACGCGCTGCATTGCAGCAAAAGCGCTCCGACAACGTTATTAGCGGTTCTGGCCCGGCACCCACAATATATCGTCCGTCCCTTTGCGGTTGAGGAAACGGCTGGCGACGAACAGGAAGTCGGACAGCCGGTTGACATATTTCAGCGCCGCGGCGGAAACCTCCTCGCCCGGCTTGTCGGCCAGCTCGACCATCAGCCGCTCGCCGCGCCGGCACACCGTGCGGGCGAGGTGCAGATAGGCGGCAGCCGGCGTGCCGCCCGGCAGCACGAACGAGCGCAGCGGGCCGAGCTCCGCATTGAGCGCATCGATCTCCTGCTCGAGCCGCGTCACCTGCGCGTCGGTGACGGCGAGCCGCGCGCCGCCCGGACCTTTGCCCTTGGCGCTCGGCGGCGTGCACAGATCGGCGCCGAGATCGAACAGGTCGTTCTGGATGCGCGCCAGCATGGCATCGACGCTCGGTTCATCAGCGGTGTGCAGGCGCGCGATGCCGAGACATGCGTTGAGCTCGTCGATGGTGCCGTAGGCCGCGACGCGCAGGTCGTGCTTCTTGCGCCGCTCGCCCGAGCCGAGCGCGGTCGTGCCGTCGTCGCCGGTGCGCGTATAGATGCGGTTGAGGACGACCATGCCGGGCCCGCCGCGCTACCGGTGCATGAAATAGATCGTCGTCATGATGACGATGATGGCGACGAACTGCAGCAGCACGCGCAGCCGCATCAGCTTCTGCGAGGTGTTGGGCGAGCCGCCACGCAGCATGTTGGCGAGGCCGAGCAGCAGCACGATGGCGACGGCGCCGACGGCGACCGGAACCGCGTAGGAGGCGAGAAAATGAGACATTGATCCCTATTTAGCACTCGGCCGCGCCCGCCGCCATCGTGCCGTTTTACACCGTGCCGTTTTACAAGCGCCGCCCACTCTGCTGTGATCACGTCATGCGCAAGAAGGATCACCCGGCGGGCAAGCTTCGGACCATCGCGGCGCAGGCGCTCGGGGCGATCGAGCCGGCGACCAGGGCGGTGGTGCCCCCAATTCATGTCGCGACCACGTTCGTGCGCGATCCCGACAACCAGTATCGCTCGGGCTTCTGTTACGGCCGGCCCGACAACGCCACGGTCCGCCACGGCGAGGACTTGATCGCCGCGCTGGAGGGCGCGCCGGCGGCGCTGCTGTTCGGCTCCGGCATGTCGGCCGCGACCGCCGCCGTGATGGCGTTGCCCGGCCCCTCCCACATCGTGGCCGGCACGGTGATGTACTGGGGTTTCCGCCGCTGGCTGACGACCGAGGCGCCACGCTTCGGGCACAAGATCGATCTCGTCGACACCAGCGATCTCCGGGCGGTCGCCAAGGCGGTGCGGCGCGGCAAGACCAAGCTCGTGTGGATCGAGACGCCGGGCAATCCGCTGTGGACGATCACCGACATCGCGGCGGTGGCCGAGATCGCGCACCGCGCCGGTGCGCGGCTCGCGGTCGATTCGACCGTCGCAACGCCGGTGTTCACCCGCCCGCTCGCGCTCGGCGCCGACCTGGTCATGCACTCCGCCTCGAAATACTTGAACGGGCATTCCGACGTGATCGCGGGCGCGCTCGCGATCGCAACGCCGAATGCCTGGTGGGATCGCATCAAGGCCTTGCGCGGCCAGCACGGCCTGATCCTCGGGCCGTTCGAGGCGTGGCTGCTGTTGCGCGGAATGCGCACGCTCGATGCGCGCGTGCGGGCCGCGAGCGAAAGCGCCGTCCTGCTCGCGACCTGGCTGCGCCGCCATCCGACCGTCGCGGCCGTGCTCTATCCGGGCCTGCCCGACCATCCGGGCCACGCCATCGCGGCCCGGCAGATGAGCGGTTTCGGCGCCATGCTGTCCATTCGCGTCAAAGGCGGCGCGCGCGGCGCGATCGCGGCGGCGGCGCGGGTGCGGCTGTGGAAGCGGGCGACCTCGCTCGGCGGCGTCGAGAGCCTGCTCGAGCACCGCGCCTCGATCGAGGGGGCCGGATCGCCCTGCCCGCCCGATCTGCTGCGGCTGTCGGTTGGGCTGGAGGATCCGGAGGATTTGTTCGCTGATTTGGATCAGGCGCTGCGCGGCGTGAGGCCGTTGCGGCGCGGCCGCCGGGCCTGAGTTTCCGCGCACGGATGGCGCCCTTGATCAAGCCTCGCACCGGCCCTCCAGCGATCGATCTGCGGCCCCGCGCCACGCTGGCGATCGGCGTAACGGGGCACCGGGATCTCGGCATCAATGGCGCCGCCGCGAATGCGCTTGCGGCGACGCTCGAGCGCGTGTTCGCCAATCTACGCGATGCCCTCGCGCGCGCGGCCGATGAGGAACCTCGCGTCTTCTCGCCGGCAAGTCCGGTCCTGCGAACGGTCTGCACCGGCGCCGACGGCGTCGACGCTCTCGCGATGCAAGCCGCTCGCGCGGCGGGCAGCGCGATCACCTGGGTGCTGCCTTTCGGCGGCGAGGGAACGCAAGCCGGCAGCGATCCCGCGGCGGCGCCTTCGATCGAGCAACCCGCGGATACGCGGCTGGTCCTGCCGGGAACGCATGCGGAGGGCGCCCGCGCCCGCGAGCGCGCCAACGAGGTCATGCTCGCCAATATCGATCTCGTCGTCGCCGTCTGGGACCGCGACCGTCCGGGCCGCCGCGCCGGCCCCGGGGACG
>DATBZM010000169.1:0-10795 GCA_036513175.1 Xanthobacteraceae bacterium
GGCAACAGCGAGGATCCAATGCGGGGTCAACGGTCGCCCGCAGTTTTTCCATTGCGGTGGCCGCGAGATCATGCGCGGTCTCGGCCGGACGCGCCTCGATCCCCGGCACCGCCGAGAGCTCGCGCGTGAGCCGCTGCACGCGGCGCCGGCTGCGGCTGAGCGACTGAGAATGGAACGCTCCAGCCCGCGATGTCATCGGCGATGCCGAAGGGATGGTCCGGGCTTGCGGCCCCTCGGTTATGGGGCCGGGCCGACCGCAGCTGCGAGAACTATGTTGACGCGGTTTGAACCTGTCAAAATCTTTGTGCAGCGGTAGTAGCCTGCTTGGCCGATTGGCCGGCCACCGCCTACGTGGCCGGCCGCGGGCCGAAATCCACCGCCGTCGTGTTCGCGCCGCAGACGACGACGCCGACCCGCTCGCCCGGCGCCGGCACGTAGGCGCCGCTCACGAGCGCCGCGAACGGCGCGGCGGCGCCCGGCTCGGCGACGATGCGCGCGCCGTCCCACAGTGCCTGCTGCGCCGCGACGATCGCCTCATCGCTCACCAGGACGACGCGCTCGACATTGGCCTGCGCGATCGGAAAGTTGAGCTCGCCGACGCGGCGCGGGGCGAGCGAATCCGCCGCGATGCCGCCGGTCTCGGCGTCGACCGGCCGCCCCGCCTCGAGCGCGCGAAAGAGTGTCGGCGATTTCTCCGGCTCGACGCCGACCACGCGCACGCGTCGCCCGTACCAGGCGGCGACGCCGCCGATCAGCCCGCCGCCGCCGACCGCCACCAGCACGCTGTCGAGATCGGGAGCCTGGCGCTCGAGCTCGCACCCGAGCGTGCCGGTCCCGAGCATGGTCTCGACCTGGTCGAAGGCATGCACCGGCAGCGAGCCCGAGGTCTTGATCCATGCCTCGCTCGCCGCCAGGGCGTCCGCGTAGAGCTCGCCCTCGATCACGAGGTCGGCGCCGTAGCCGCGGATGCGCGCGATCTTGGCCGGCGACGATACGGTCGGCAGGAAGATCTTGGCCCTGACGCCGAGCGCACGCGCCGCAAAGGCGACGGCGACGCCGTGGTTGCCGCCCGAGGCGGCGGTGACGCCGGCGGCCGGGATTTTTCGCAGCAGCAGGTTGGCGAAAGCGCCGCGCGCCTTGAACGATCCGGAGTGCTGCAGCAGCTCCAGCTTGAGCACCAGCCGCATCGGCGCGAGCCCGAAATCGGCGCCGTCGACCGCGACCACCGGCGTCTCGCGCACATGGCCGCGGATGCGCGCGAATGCTTCGGTGATTGCCGCCGGATTGATCGACGCGTCCATGATTCTACATCGTCTTCGCCAGCGCGCAGTCGTGGTCGAGCAGCTCCTCGCCCGAGCCGGGATCGTTGGTCGCCGGATTGACGTGGCCGGCGAGCAGGACGAAGCCGCGCGGCATACCGACCGCGACCAGGGTCCAGTTTCCCATGTGCTGGCGCGCCGCCGGAATGCTGCGCGCCAGCACCTCGAACGGATCGACGCCGACGAGATCGCGGCTGTCGAGCCGCATCGCCAGATAGCGATGGCCGTCGATCGCCTCGCCGAGGTCGGCCCAGCGCTCCGACATGCGGGCGGCGTGCCGCGCGAGATAGCGGCGCAGGTCGGGGCGCACGCAGTCGACATGGATGTGCAGCAGGTTCTGCGAGCGCCCCTGGATCGAATTTATCGCGAGCCCGATCGCGTCGCGCGGCAGCTCCTCGTGCGCACGGGCGAAGACATAGAAGCGCGCGACCCATGCGGGCGCCCAGTAGTTCGGCGCGTTCGCGGCGAGCAGCGCCGGGTCCTCGATTCCCGAGACGCGCGCGGTCGGGATCACCAGGAACTGGGTGTTGCCGTTGATGTCCTTGAGCACCACGTAACCGCGCTCGACGCCGCCCGTGAGATCGACCTCGGCGCAGGGCGCCGCATTGCGATGCTGCTGCTCGTTCGGCACGCACTGGTCGTGAACGATTTTCCACAGCACGTCGGGATCGGCAGCGCGGGCCGACGTCGGGCCGAGCGCGACGGCGGCGAAGGCCAGCGCGGCAAGCCGGATCCGGAGCTGGCGGCGGCAACGGGCGGGCGCGGACAAGGCGGCGGGCATGAGTGTCTCGAGTGGGGGATTCGGTGGAATTACGACGCTAACACAAAGTCAAGCGGCCGGCCGGCGAAGCCGCTGGAAGATGCTCCAGGCCAGCGGATGGCACAAGGTGGCGATCAGCTGGCGGGCATAGGCCGGGCTGTCCTTCACCGCGTCGCGGCACTTCCAGCAGAACCACGTCAACCGCCCGATCAGCGAATGATGCTGCCTGAGCGACCGCGAGCGCAGGACGTGATTGAGACCGGCCGGCAGGTTGATTTGCTCGCTGTCGAGCACGTCGGTGACCGCCTGCATGATGGCGTCGAGCCGGCGGCCCCAATCCGAGTCGTCGAGCTCGATGCGCACCCGGATCGCATATTCGACGTCGTAGATCCCGGTCAGGATTTCCTTGGCGCGCACGACGTGCTGGCTGCGCAGGGCGGCACGCAGCACCTCGGCCTCGTCCTCGAGCTGGTCGAGCACGAGCACGACCGCGATGGCATAGGGCGTGGCGGCGATGTCGTCCGCTTCCTTTGTCTCGGTCCCCCTGGTGGCGAGGCGCAGGAGCTGCCAGGGCACCGCGAGACGCTTGGTGACATGAGCGAGCGCGAACGGCACCGCGTCCGCGTGCGCGGTCCTGAGGGTTTTGAGCGCGGCGAGCGTGCGGTCGAGATGCCGGCCGTCGAGCTTGTCGATGCGGGACGGCAGGTCTGCATCCAATGCGGCGAGGGCGTCGCGCGCCTTGAGCACCCGCAGGATCTTGACGAGATCGCCAGAGGTCGCGGCCGAGCCGCCGTGCTTGCCAAGCCGCGCACGCGCCTGCTCGGTGCCGCTCTCGGCGGCAAGCGTCCCCTGCAGATACTTGACGGCCTTGTTCTGGAACCCGTGCGCCGCCTGGTCGACCTCGCGCTGCTTGCCGGCGGTGAGGAGTTGCTTCACCTCGACCGCATAGCCGCGCGCCATCGAGGCCATCAGGTCGCGGCTGACCCAGTCCCAGATCGGTTGCAGCGAGGCGCGCGAGATTTGTCCGTCATTGGCGCGCTCGGGCGGGCGATTGGTCAGGTAGGGATCGAGCACCCGGAAGAAATGGCGGGCCGCGTGGTCGAGCCGGTCGACGGGCGGCGCGGCCGGCGCGCGCGGCTCGCTGCTTAGTTCGGCAACAATGATCTCGACACCAGGGAAGTCCTCCCCGCTCTGGCGCAGCCGATCAAGCTCGGCGAGGAGACGCGCCCGCGTCTGCGGAGTGAGCTGCCGCAGATAACCCCTCAAGGCTTCGACTGGGGGCTCGGTGCGGGTCATCGCCTTTCAGCCGACTGGATCGCCGCGGTCCCACCCTGTGACCGCAAGACACCTCATGCATGCTTCATTGGCATCCTTGGATAAAATCCCTAATCGGTCATTAAGGATGGGAATGAACGGCCAGCCGTGGGCGTTACCGCACCGATGCGATTTTCACCTCGTGACAAGAGGTGTTGGAAGACCTCCGAGGCGTCAGGCAGCGCACGCAAAATAACCGGATAATAGCAAACGCGCCCCGACCGGCAGCTGAGCCGGTCGGGGCGCGTTTGGAGGGTCACGCCGATCGTGGGGGCTGATCGTCGCGACCGCAGGCGCACTCACATCGGGTTGACGCCGGGGACGGGCGCGTACTTCGCCGGATGCTCGACCGCCGGGGCCGGCGGCGCATTGGTCATCGGGTTGGCGCCCTGGATTTGATCGGCCTGCGTGGAAGCGTGCGCAGCCGGAATGGCGGTCGGGTGCTTTTGCTTGGCCGCCGAGGCGCTCGACGTCCACGCCATGGCGGCAATCGCGCTCATGGCGATCATGATGATCGTCTTCTTGGTCATTGAGGACTCCCTACGTATTGTCCAGGCGCATCTATGCGCTCCGACAGGAGCCTTAGATTAGCGCAGTGCGCTGGCGGGTCCGATTACGTACGCGTTAATTCGGCTCGACTCTGCGTAAAGAATGCGAAGACGAAAAAACAAACGCGCCCCGGCCGGCTCATCGCCGGACAGGGCGCGTTGGATGGGCGCGTTGATCCGTGGGGCAGACCGGCGCGACCGCCGGCGCACTTACATCGGGTTGGCGCCGGGCACGTGCGTGAACACCATCGGATGCTGGACCGCCGGGGCCGGCGGCGCGTTGGTCATCGGGTTGGTGCCCGCCTTCGCCTCGGCCTGCATCGGATGATCGACCGCCGGTGTCGGTGCCGCGTTGGTCATCGGGTTGGCGCCCCGGATCTGATCGGCCTGGACGGAAGCATGCGCGGCCGGGAGAGCGGTCGGCTGCTTTTGCTTGGCTGCCGAGGCGCTCGACGTCCACGCCATGGCGGCAATCGCGCTCATGGCGATCATGATGATCGTCTTCTTGGTCATTGGGATTCCTCTATGTGTTGGCCGGAATGCACATCTGTGCGCGCCGACAAGAGGCCCAAAAACTTAACGCGGTGCGCGGGCGGATCCGATTACGGACGCATTCATTCGATTCATCTTCGCGTAAAGAATGCGAAGATGAATTACGTCCGCGTTAAAATGATCGGCCGACGTGGCTTGTCGAAGCTCGACCAACGACGCCCGTTACGCAACGACGCCACGGCCTGACGACCCTTGCGGCCGCAGTGCTTGAGCTCGCCCCGCATGGGTAGGGCCATCGAGGTTATCGGGTCTCAGAAGAAACCATCGCGCGCCGATGTCGGCAAAAAACAAACGCGCCCCGGCCGGCGCATCGCCGGACAGGGCGCGTTGGGTGGGTGCGTTGATCCGTGGATCGGCGCGACCGCAGGCGCGCTTACATCGGGTTGGCGCCGGGTACGTGCTTGAACGGCGCCGGATTCTGGACCGGCTGGCTCGATGGCGCGTTGGTCATCGGGTTGGTGCCCGCCATCACCTGGACCGGCTTTGGATTGTCGACCGCGTGGGTCGGCGGCGCGTTGGTCATCGGATTGACGCCCGGGAGCGTCGTAGCCTGCTGCGCGGCCGGAGCGGGGGCCATCTTGTGCTTGTGCTTTGCCGAGGCGGTCGACGCCCAGGCCGTGCAGGCGATTGCGCTGACGGCAATCGCGACGATGAGCTTCTTGGTCATTTGATCTCCCCAGATGTTGTTGTCGCCTGTGCGCGTGCGTGCGCGCGCGCCAAGGGACGTAAAATTTACCGCAGCGCCGGGGAGAGACGGATTACGGACGCGTTAATTCGGATCGATTCTGCGTAAAGAATGCGAAGATAAATTAGATCGACGTTAAAAAAGAGCGGCCGACGCGTAAAAAATGCGGGGTGGGTCCGACCTGCTGCGCGGGGCACGGATCGTTGGACGAGGGTCCTCGGGTTGCGGCCGGCCGTCGCGACAGAAGTGGTCGTTGGAACTTGGACAGCCTCAGGCCTCTTGCATTGTTCTTGTTTTGTTCTATGATCCTTTTTCCCAAAATGCCGGGCTGCGTACGCCATGTCCTCGCCTGCCATCTCCTCGTCTGCCGTCACCATTCAGGGCCGCAACCGCGCCGCGGTCGTCGACGAGTTGCGCCGCCTGCTGCCGCGCCTGGAAAGCGCCGCCGCGCCGGCGCGCGCCCTGCCCTTCGGCCTGGCGCCGCTCGACGCGCATCTGCCGCAGGGCGGCCTCACGGTCGGCGCCCTGCACGAGGTCGCGCCGCATCAACATGGCGACACCGCGGCCGCGGCCGGCTTTCTCGTCGCCCTGCTCGCGCGGTTTGCGCCGGCGCATGTCCCGGCGAAAGCCTGCCCCGCACTTGGTGCGGGAGCCTGCCCCGGACTTGATCCGGGGTGGGCACCGGTTCGCCGACATAGGCGAGCGAAGCGACGCCGTTCTTCGAACGGCTATGGACATGCGCCAATCGATCAATCAAGGCCATGTCCCGATTCCGCCGGAATGGGACATGCTCCCGGCCGGCCCATGCTGTTCATCGCCCCCTCGCACGCCTTCGCCGAGCACGGCCGCCCGCACGGCCACGGCCTCCAGCGTCTCGGTCTTGATCCCGCGCGGCTGATCCTGGTCGAGACGAAGAACGAAAAGCAGGCGCTGTGGGCCATGGAGGAAGCGCTGCGCTCGGCCGTGCCCGCCGCGATCGGCGGCACGGTCGCGAAACTCGATCTCAAGGCGAGCCAGCGGCTGCAGCTTGCGGCGGGCGAGGCCGGCCTGCCGCTCCTCCTGTTGCGTCCCGCGACGATCGAGGACGCGAGCGCCGCCGCGACGCGCTGGCGCGTCGGTGCGGCGCAAGCCGCACGCGACCGCTTCGGGCTCATCGAGCGCACGCGCTGGAACGTGCAGCTCGAGCGCTGCCGCAACGGACGCCCGGGAGACTGGTTGGTGGAGTTCGATCATGCCGCGTATCGTTTCAGTCTGGCTGCCGCGCTGGCCGATCCTGCGCTTTCTCGCGGCGCAGACGCCCAATCCAAGCTCCTCCGCCGCGTCGGTTGATCCCGCCCGTCCCTTCGTGCTCTGCGCCGACGTCTCCGGCACGCCGCGCGTTTCCGCCACGAACGCGGCCGCCGAAGCGGACGGCATCAGGATCGGCGAGGCGCTCGCCGACGCGCGCGCCAAAACCGAGAACCTGCAGGTGCGCGCCGCCGATCCCGCAGCCGACGACGCGGCACTGCGGCGGCTTGCGCTGTGGGCGACGCGCTATACGCCGGCGGTCGCACCCTGCGACGAAAAAAGCGGCGCCGACGGATTGTTTCTCGATATCGCCGGCGCCGCACATCTGTTCGGCGGCGAGACGAGGCTCATCGCCGATCTGGAAGCGCGGCTCGCGCGCTTCGGCCTGCCGGCGCGCCTTGCGGTCGCCGCAACCGCCGGCGCCGCCTGGGCACTCGCGCGTTTCCAGCACGCGACCACCATCCTGGCGGCCGGCGCGGAACGCGCGGCGCTCGCGCCGCTGCCGATCGAAGCGTTGCGCCTTTCAGCCGCGACACGCGCGACCTTGCGCCGCCTCGGTTTCCGCCGCGCCGGCGCGCTCATCGACAATCCGCGCGCGCCCTTCGCGGCGCGCTTCGAGCGCGAATTGCTGCGGCGGATCGATCAGGCGCTCGGCCGCACGGCTGAACCGCTCACGTTCATTCTGCCGCCGCCCGTCTATCACAGCCTGCGCTATCTCATGGAGCCGGTCGCCGCCCAGGAGGCCGTGGTCGCGATCGCTCAACGCCTGATGCGCGACATCGTCCATGCGCTCACGCGCGACGGCGTCGGCGCGCGCACGCTGCGGCTGGCGCTCTATCGGCTCGACGGCGGCACGCAGACGATCGACATCGCCCTCACCCGGCCGACCCGCAGCGCCCCCCACGTGGCGCGCCTCATCGCGCTCAAGCTCGAGCGCGGCGGCGAGACGTCGGCCGAGACGCTCGATGCCGGCTTCGGCTTCGAGGCTGTCGGGCTCGCCATCGCGGCGACAGAACGGATGGATGAAGAGCAGACGGATCTGGTCAGCGGCGACGCATCGGGCGAGCGCGGCGAGGAACGCTGCGCCGAGCTGATCGACGGCCTCACCCAGCGGCTGGGGCCGCACAGCGTGCAGCGCCTCGCGCCGGTCGAAAGCCATCTGCCCGAGCGCGCCGAGATGGCGCGCGCGGCCGGCGCCGAAGGCATTGCCTGGCCTGCGCCGGATGCCGCGCGCCCGCGCCCGCTGCTCCTGTTCGCGCGCGCCGAGCCCGCCGACGTGATGGCGCAGGTGCCCGACGGCCCGCCGCGGCGCTTCCGCTGGCGCGGCGTGCTGCACGCCGTCGCCAGGGCGCAAGGGCCGGAGCGCATCACCGCCGAATGGTGGCGCAACGGCACCGAGGCGCCGACGCGCGACTACTACCTCGTCGAGGACGACGCGGGCCGCCGCTTCTGGCTCTTTCGCGAGGGCCTTTTCGCCCGCGAGACCGCCGCGCCGCGCTGGTTCGTGCACGGGCTGTTTGCATGAGGAAGCAAATGTCATTGCGAGGAGCCGAAGGCGACGAAGCAATCGCGATCCGCAGACTCATCCGCCTGCTGATCGCGATTGCTTCGTCGCGCTGACGCGCGCCTCGCAATGACGAAGAACAGAGCGCCACCATGCCCCGCTACGCCGAGCTCGCCGTCACCACCAACTTCTCCTTCCTGCGCGGCGCCTCGCATCCGCGCGAGATGGTGGCGACCGCCGATGCGCTCGGCCTCGCGGCGATCGGCGTTGCCGATCGCAACACCTTCGCGGGCGTCGTGCGCGCCCATGCGGAGGCGCGCGAGCGGAAGATCAAGTTCCTGCCCGGCACGCGCCTCGTCACCACCGATGGCTTCGAGGTCATCGCCTATCCGACCAACCGCGACGCCTACGGACGGCTATGCCGCCTGCTCACGCAAGGCAATCTCGCGACCAAGAATAAAGGCGAATGCCATATCGGCTTCGACGATGTTCTCGGCGTCACCGAAGCGGTGATGCTGATCGCCCTGCCGCCGGACGAGATCTTTACCTCTCCCCGCAGGGGAGAGGTCGGCGCGCGAAGCGCGCCGGGTGAGGGGAGCTCGGAGTCTCAATTGAAGCTCCGAGAGCCCCTCACCCGGCTCCCCCGGCTCAAGGCCGGGGTCGCCACCCTCTCCCCACGCAGGTCGGGCTTGCCCGACCTGCGCACTATTGATGCCGAACTCGGGCAAGCCCGAGTTCGGACGGGGAGATGGGAAACCTTCACCGAGCGCCTCGCCGCGCTCGCGCGCGCGGCACCGGGCCGCACGTTCCTCGCCGGCATCCATCGCTATCGCGGCGACGAGCCGCGCCGGCTCGGCCGGCTCGATGAATTGGGCGCGCGCGTGGGCGCCCCGCTCGTCGCCGTCAACGACGTGCACTATCATGCGCCCGAGCGCCGCCCGCTCGCCGACGTCGTCACCTGCATCCGCGAGAAGTGCACCATCCACGCGGCCGGCCTGCAGCTCGCCGTCAATGCCGAGCGACACCTTAAATCCCCGGCCGAGATGGCGCGGCTGTTCGCGGCCTTTCCCCGGGCGATCGCGCGCACGGTCGAGATTGCCGAGGCCTGCGCGTTCGATCTCGGCCGGCTCCGCTACGAATATCCCGACGAGCCGGTGCCGCCGGGCAAGACGCCGCTGCAGCATCTCACCGATCTCACCTGGGCGGGCGCCGCGCGGCGCTATCCGGATGGCGTTCCGGCCGAGATCGAGAGGACGATCGTCGCCGAGCTCGCGCTCATCGCCAAGCTCGAATTCGAACGCTACTTCCTCACCGTGCACGACGTCGTCGCCTATGCGCGCAACCAGCATATTCTTTGCCAGGGGCGCGGATCGGCGGCGAACAGCGTCGTCTGCTTCTGTCTCGGCATCACCGAGGTCAATCCAGCCGAGATCAAGGTCTTGTTCGCCCGCTTCATGTCGGAGAACCGCGGCGAGCCCCCCGACATCGACGTCGACTTCGAGCACGAGCGGCGCGAGGAGGTCATCCAGCACATTTATGAGCGCTACGGACGTCATCGCGCCGCGATCTGCGCGACCGTCATCCACTACCGCGCGCGCCGCGCGATCGGCGAGGTCGGCAAGGTGTTCGGCCTCACGCCCGACGTGACGGCGGCATTGGCGAAGACCATCTGGGGCATCAGCGACGCGGACGTGGCGGACGACAACATCCGTGAGGCCGGGCTCGACCCGGAAAACCCGGCGATCCGCCAGGCGATCGCGCTGACGAACGAGCTGATCGGCTTTCCCCGCCATCTCTCGCAGCACGTCGGCGGCTTCGTGCTCACACGCGAACGGCTCGACGAGACCGTGCCGATCGGCAATGCCGCCATGGACGACCGCACCTTCATCGAATGGGACAAGGACGACATCGACACGCTCGGCCTCATGAAGGTCGACGTGCTCGCGCTCGGAATGCTGAGCTGCCTGCGCCGCAGCCTCGATCTCATCCGGCAGCATTACGGCCGCGATTTTTCCCTCGCCACCATCCCGCAGGACGATCCCGCGGTCTACGACATGCTGTGCCGGGCCGACTCGGTCGGCGTCTTTCAGGTCGAGAGCCGCGCCCAGATGTCGATGCTGCCGCGGCTCAAGCCGCGGAAATTCTACGACCTCGTCATCGAGGTCGCGATCGTGCGGCCCGGCCCGATCCAGGGCGACATGGTGCATCCCTATCTGCGCCGGCGCGACGGCATCGACCCGATTCATTTTCCCTCCCCCGATCCCGCGCATGGCAAAGCCGACGAGCTGCGCGCCGTGCTCGAGCGGACCATGGGCGTGCCGCTCTTCCAGGAGCAGGCAATGCAGATCGCCATCGACGCCGCCAAGTTCACACCCGAGGAAGCCGACGGCCTGCGCCGCGCCATGGCGACCTTCCGGCACAACGGGACGATCTATCGTTTCGAGAAGAAGTTCATCGAGGGTATGACCCGGCGCGGCTATGCGCGCGATTTTGCCGAAAGCTGCTTCAATCAGATCAAGGGTTTCGGCGAGTACGGCTTCCCCGAGAGTCATGCGGCGAGCTTCGCGCTGCTCGTCTACGTCTCGTCCTGGATCAAGTGCCACTACCCGGACGTCTTCTGCGCCGCGATCCTCAACAGCCAGCCGATGGGCTTCTACCAGCCCGCCCAGCTCGTGCGCGACGCCCGCCAGCACGGCGTCGAGGTGCGCGCCGCCGACGTGAATTACAGCGAGTGGGACTGCACGCTGGAGATGGCGATAGATTCAACGCACAGCGCCTGCGCTCCCTCTCCCCCTTTAGGGGGAGAGGGTTGGGGTGAGGGGGGGG
>DATBZM010000170.1:0-20234 GCA_036513175.1 Xanthobacteraceae bacterium
TCGCAGTCGTAGGCCTGCTTGCGCTGCTCGTCGTCGAGCCCGTGCACGATCACGCCGACGGAGAGCCCGAGGAACTTGTAGATCTGCCCCATCCAATCGGCGTCGCGGCGGGCGAGGTAGTCGTTGACGGTGACGACGTGCACGCCGCGGCCCGTGATGGCGTTGAGATAGACCGCGAGCGTCGCGACCAGCGTCTTGCCCTCGCCGGTCTTCATCTCGGCGATCTTGCCCTCGTGCAGGATCATGCCGCCGATGAGCTGGACGTCGAAGTGGCGCTGGCCGAGCGTGCGCTTGGCCGCCTCGCGCACGGTCGCAAACGCCGGCACCAGGAGGTCGTCGAGGTCGACGCCGTCGGCGATCTGTTTCTTGAATTCGTCGGTGCGGGCGCGCAGCGCCTCGTCGGAGAGCTTGGCGACCTCGTCCTCGAGCGCGTTGATCTCGTCGACGCGCGGCTGATAGGAACGGATGCGACGGTCGTTCGCGGAGCCAAACAGCTTTCGGGCAACGGCGGCAAACATGCCGGATCCTCTTCTTCCGCGACGGTTGGTCTTCAGAGTTACCGGGGCCGGCCGGACGGACGGCGCGCGACCCGACGCCAACCGCATCGGGCACTTTTCAGGCAACGGTAAGGCGCGATTGCCGCACGGGAAACCGACGAGTTTGCCGAGAGATAGGAGGGGGTCGGAGCCTTGTCAATCGGCGCCCCGACGCAAGCGCGGCGGGGCCGGAAAATGCGCCGCATTCGTGCCCTGGTCGGAATTTAATCACCCGCGGCCGTTGCGATTTGCGCCCGATTGCGCGAGTGTCCGCCGCAATCGCCATACCGGCTAGAGCCGGACGCCCCTAGCGCTCCAAGGATATCCCTATGACCCCACTGTCTGTTTCGGCCTTTTTGGCGCCGCGCCGCGTGGTGCTGATCGCCGCCGCGGCGGCCGCGATCCTCGCCAGCGCGGTATTGCCGGCTTCGGCCCAGACGGCCCCAGACCCGCTCATCGCCAATGTCAACGGCATCGAGATTCACGCGAGCGATCTCGCGCTCGCCGAGGAAGAAGTCGGCGATAACATGCCGCAGGGCAACGACGACGCCAAGCGCGACTACCTCGTCGGCTTTCTCACCAACATGATCATCCTCGCGCAGGCCGCCGAGGAGAAGCGCCTGCAGGACGACCCCGATTTCAAGAAGCGCGTCGCCTTCGCCCGCAACAAGGTGCTGATGGAAACCCTGCTGCAGACCGAGGCGAAGAAGTCGATCACCGACCAGGCGCTGCACGCGGTCTATGACGACGCCGTCAAGCAGATGAGCAGCGAGGAGGAGGTGCACGCACGCCATATCCTCTTCCGTGTCGCCGATTGGAAGGACGACAAGGCCGCCAAGGCCGCCGAGGAGAAGGCCAAGGCGGTGATCGAGCGGCTCAAGAAGGGCGAGGATTTCGCCAAGCTCGCCAACGAGCTGACCGAGGATCCATCCGGCCGCAAGGACGGCGGCGACCTCGGCTATTTCACCAAGGACCAGATGGTGCCGGAATTCGCCGAGGTCGCCTTCAAGCTGGACAAGGGCAAGTTCTCCGAGCCGGTGAAGACCCAGTTCGGCTGGCACGTGCTCTTGGTCGAGGACAAGCGCAAGAAACCCGCGCCGCAATTCGACCAGGTCAAGCCCCAGCTCGAGCGCTTCGTCGTGCGCAAGGCGCAGCTCGACCTCGTCAACAAGCTGCGCGCCGAGGCGAAGATCGAGCGCTTCGACAAGCCGGCGCAGCCGGCGCCGGCCCCGCAACAGCCGGCCCAGCCGCCGGCGTCGGTGCAGCAGCCGCAGGTGAAGCCGAAGTAGGTTCAGTCGTCGGCGCGCAGCTCGGCGCACTGCATTTCCTTCGCTTGCGCGATCATGGCCGGGCATAGCTGTTCGAAGAACGGCGTCGCTTCGCTCGCCTATGGTCCCGGCCATGAACTTTTTTGATCGAGGACTTTCGCGCGCGACGGCTTGTCGGATCGCGGCTTTTTTGGCTTATGGCCGGCCATAGTCGCGACCGCTCCGGTCACGACCTCCGGGGATGATCTCCGCCATGGCCGCACCCATCTCGCCGCTTGCTCCCGCGCGTTTTCCCGACATGCCGGCGATTGCGGGCGTCCGCGTCGCCACCGCCGCCGCGGGCATCCGCTACGCCAACCGCACCGACGTGCTGCTCATGCTGCTCGACCCCGGCACCGCGGTCGCCGGCGTCTTCACCCGCTCGAAGTGCCCATCGGCGCCGGTCGACTGGTGCCGCGCCCATCTCAAGGCCGGCAAGGCGCGCGCCCTGGTGGTCAATTCCGGCAACGCCAACGCGTTCACCGGCCGCAACGGGCGCGATGCGGCGAAGTTCACCGCCGACATCGCCGCCAAGGCGATCGGCTGCAGGCGCGCCGACGTCTTCCTTGCGTCGACCGGCGTGATCGGCGAGCCGCTGCGCGCCGAAGCCTTCGACGGCGTGATGGACGGCCTCGTCGCCGACGCCGCGCCGGGCCGCTGGCAGGAGGCGGCGCGCGCCATCATGACGACCGACACGTTTCCCAAGGGCGCGAGCGCGACCGTGCGGCTCGGCAAGGCCGAGGTGACGATCTGCGGCATCGCCAAGGGCGCCGGCATGATCGCGCCCGACATGGCGACCATGCTGTCGTTCGTCTTCACCGACGCGCCGATCGCACCCGCCGCGCTGCAGTCGCTGCTCGCGCGCGGCGTCACCGACACCTTCAACGCGGTGACGATCGACGGCGACACCTCGACCTCGGACACCCTCCTCGCCTTCGCGACCGGCGCCGCCGCCGCGCACGGTGCGCCGAGGATCGCGCGCGCGTCCGACCCGCGGCTCAAGGATTTTCGCGCCGGCTTCGAGCGCGTGCTCGCCGATCTCGCCGAGCAAGTCGCGCGCGACGGCGAAGGCGCGCGCAAGCTGGTCGAGATCGTGGTCGAAGGCGCGAAATCGAAGACGTCGGCGCGGCGCATCGCCATGTCGATCGCCAATTCGCCGCTGGTCAAGACCGCGATCGCGGGGGAGGACGCCAACTGGGGGCGCGTCGTCATGGCGGTCGGCAAGGCGGGCGAGCCGGCCGACCGCGACCGGCTGTCGATCTGGTTCAACGGCATCCGCGTCGCCCACCGCGGCCTGCGCGATCCCGCCTATGACGAGGCGACGGCGTCGGCCGCGATGAAGCAGCCGGTGATCGCCCTCAAGGTCGCGCTCGGCCTCGGCCGCGGCCGCGACCGCGTGCTCACCTGCGACCTCACCAAGGAATATGTCGCGATCAACGGCGACTATCGGTCCTAGCGCATGTTCCGGCGAAGTGGACGCCGGTTCGCCGACATAGGCGAGCGAAGCGACGCCGTTCTTCGAACGGCTATGAACATGCGCCAAATAAAGAATCTAGAGGACGTTCCGATTCCGAAGGAACGGAACGTGCTCTAGCGCATGATCGCGCCAAGCGAGCAAGCGCTTTCGCGGGAAATCATGCCGCGAGAATGGGCAACAAGCGGCAGTTGCAGATCGCCGCAACCGTGCATTAACCGTCGCGCCGCAATTGCGCCCGCCACGTTGGCGGCTCCTTAACCACAAGGCTCTAGCGTGCAACCCGAAGGGTCGTGAGCGTGAAGCTTCTCGTTGTCGCCGCCTGCGCCCTCGTCGATACCGATGGGCGCGTGCTGATCGCGGAACGCCCCGCCGGCCGGACGATGGCAGGCTTGTGGGAGTTTCCCGGCGGCAAGGTGGAAGCGGGCGAGCGGCCGGAAGAGACGCTGATCCGCGAGCTCAAGGAGGAGCTGGGCATCGTCGTGAAGGAGGCATGCCTCGCGCCGCTCACCTTTGCGAGCCACGCCTATCCGGAGTTCCATCTGCTGATGCCGCTCTACGTGTGCCGGCGGTGGGACGGCATCGCGGCGGCGCAGGAGGGCCAACGTCTCGCCTGGGTGCGGCCGAACCGGTTGAAGGACTATCCGATGCCGCCCGCCGACCTGCCGCTGATCTCGCATCTGACCACGCTGCTGTGAACCAAGAACTGGACCCATACAGGACCGACCCATGACCCCCTTCGCGCTTCTTCGCACGGCGCTCGCCCGCCTCCGGCTCTTCGCGGCCGACGCGCGCGGCTCGACCGCGATCGAATACGGGCTGATGGTGGCGCTGATCGGCATCGCCATCCTGGCGACGGTGTTCTCGATGGGCCAGGGGATCAAGAACACGCTGTACGGTCAGATCTCCAACGCCCTGGCAAATATGATGCAATAGGCGCGCGCAAGCGCTCGGCCACCGTTTCGCTTGCGCCGGACTAGCCGCGACCGAAGCCGTTTCCCCACAAACCTTTCGGTGCTAGCCTCCGCGTGAGCTCCCGTCCAAGGGAGCCTTCAGGGAGGACGGCATGCGCAAACTCATTCCAGCTTTGTGGCTCGGTGCAAGCCTCGTTGCGGGCGCAGCCTGGGCCCAGCCGTACACGCCCAATGATGCCGGCGTCACCATGGGCCATTGGCACCTCAACTCGCGCGACATCGAGGCCAACAAGAAGATTTTCGTCGCGCTCGGCGGCACCGCCCTCAAGGCCGGTGACTTCGACGTCGTGCGGTTTCCCGGCGTCAACGTCTATCTCAACATGCGCCCCGGCACGCCGGCCGCGACCGGCGGTACCGTCGGCACGGTGATCAACCACGTCGGATTCCTCGTGCCGAACGTGCAGGCGGCGGTCGCCAGGCTCAAGGACCTGAACGTGACGATTGCCACGGGGCCCAACGGGATCGATGGCCGGCTCGACCAGGCCTTCGTCACCACCGCGGACGGCCTCAAGCTCGAGTTCCTCGAGGATAAGAACCAGAAAGTTCCGATCCGCCATCACCACGTGCATTTCTACGTGGCCGAATCCGCGATCCCCGACATGCAGGCATGGTACGCGAAACTGTTCGGCGCCAAGCCCGGCATGCGCGGCAGGTTCATGGCGGCCGACATCCCGGGCGCCAACCTGACCTTCACCAAGAGCGATCAGGCGACCGGCACCACCAAGGGGCACGTGCTCGACCACATCGGCTTCGACGTCACGGACATCGATGCATTCTTCAAGAAAGCCGAGGCGGCGGGCGTGAAGCCCGCGATAGCGCCCGCCAAGAACCCGACCAACGGCGTCTGGGTCGCCTTCATCTACGATCCGTGGGGCACCTATATCGAGATCAACCAGCGGCCCAATCAGACCTATCTCAACCAGATGTAGGCCGCCGCCCAAAGCACGATCACATTTTTCGGGATCATGCTCGGCCCGCCGGCGCATCATGGCTCCGGCGGCTCGCCGGCGGAAAATTCGCGCGCGCCAAGGGCATCGGCGAGACGCGTCTGCGCCGAGCCTGGCTTGAGCGGCTGCTGCTGGCTCGCATGCGGCGCCCAGCCCGACAGCCAGACGACGTCGAAGCTCGCGCGCACCCGGCCGTCGGCGTCGGCGAAGCGCGCCGCATAGACCTCGACCATGCGCAGCAGCGTGGCGCGGCGCAACGGCGCGCGCCGGCGCTCGGTCAGCACGTTGGTCGCCCCCATGCGCCGCAGGTCCGCCACCAGGTCGAAGGGCGACGCGTAGCGCACCGTGATGCGGTCGACGTCGGTGACCGGCAGCGCGAAACCCGCGCGCTGCAGCAGGGCGCCGGCCTCGCGCGCATCGACGAAGGGCGCAACGCGCGGCGAGACGCCGCCCTCGATCTCGGCCTCGGCGGCCGCAAAGCTCGCCCGCAGCTCGGTCAGCGTATCGCCGCCGAGCATCGCGGCCAGGAAGAGCCCGTCGGGCCTGAGCGCGCGTCGCACCTGCACGAGCGCGCCGGGCAGATCGTTGACCGTTTGCAGGGCGAGCGCCGAGACGACGAGATCGAGCGAGGCGTCGGCAAACGGCAGCGCCTCCTCGTCGGCCACAAGCTTCGGCCCGGATTCGTCGCCAAGCGCGAGGGGATCGGCATCGACCGCAATCAACGTGTCGACATGCGGTGCGAGGGCGCGGCGCAGCGCGCCGGTCGGCGTGCCGAGATCGACGACAAGCGCGAAACGGCGCAGCACGACGGCGAGACGGTCGGCAAGATCGGCGGCGACCCGATCGATCAGGAAGGTCGCCGGCCCGAGCGCCCACGCGCGGCGGCGACGCCGGCGCAACAGCGAGCGGTCGAACACGCGCGGAGCGGACATGGATCCACTCTAGCGCATGTTCCGGCGAAGTGGGCGCCGGTTCGCCGACAAGAACATGCGCCAAAGTCTTTCATGCTTGCTCCGCGCGCGGACGTTCGCGGCGCCCGCTCAGGCGGCACGGACCGTGGCGAGGAACTTGCCCATCTCGTGCTTGAGCCGGTTGCTCTCGGTGGCGAGCGACTGCGCCGACGAGAGCACCTGGGAGGAGGCCGAGCCGGTCTCGGCCGCGCCGCGGTTCACCTCGACGATGTTGGCGGCGACCTGCGTCGTTCCCGCCGCTGCCTGCTGCACGTTGCGGGTGATCTCCTGCGTCGCCGCGCCCTGCTCCTCGATCGCCGATGCGATCGTCGTCGCGATCTGCGAGATGCGGCCGATCGTGCCGCCGATCTCCTTGATGGCGACGACCGATTCCTCGGTTGCCGACTGCATCTCGGCGATCTGGCCGCTGATCTCGCTCGTCGCCTTGGCGGTCTGGGCGGCGAGTTGCTTGACCTCCTGGGCGACCACCGCGAACCCCTTGCCGGCCTCGCCGGCGCGCGCCGCCTCGATCGTCGCGTTGAGCGCGAGCAGATTGGTCTGCTCCGCGATGGTGGTGATCAGCTTGGTCACGTCGCCGATCCGCCCCGCGGCCCGCGACAGCATGGCGATGCGATCATCGGTCTTCGCCGCCTGGCCCACCGCGTCGGTCGAGATGCGGCTCGATTCCTGCACCTGGCGGCCGATCTCGCCCACCGAGGCAGCCAGCTCCTCGGTCGCCGAGGCGACCGAGTGCACGTTGGCGGAAGCCTGCCCGGAGGCGGTGGCGACCTTGGTCGACAGCGCTTCGGTGGTGGCGGCGCTCGTGGTGAGCTTGGCGGCGGCGGCCGCGAGCTGGGTCGACGCGGACGAAACCGTCTGCACGATCTCGCCCACCGCCGACTCGAACTCGTCGGCGAGCCGCTGCATCTCGCCCCTGCGCGCAGCCGCGGCGCGCCGGTCGCCTGCGGCCCTCTCCTCGGCCTCCTGCTGCGCCCGTTCGGCCGCCTTCATCTTGAAATCCTCGACCGCCTGCGCCATCTCGCCGATCTCGTCATTGCGGCCGAGACCCGGCAGCACCACGGCGAAGTTGCCGGCCGCGAGCTTCTTCATCCCGCCGGTGAGGCCCTTGAGCGGCTTCGTCACGCCGCGCGCCGCGAGCAGGATCACGGCGAGCAGAATCACGCCGATCACGCCGGCGCCGATCAGGATCGAGCGGCTCAGCTCGGCGCCGTTGGCGATCTGCGTATCGATCGCCGAGGCGACCTCGAGCACGCCGCGCACGTCGCCGATCTTCCAGTCGGTCTTCGGCGAGCCGGCCGTCGCGTTGTGGCAATCGACGCAGGCTTGCGCGACCATCACGTCGGCGACCGCGACGCGCACGATCTGCTTGCCGTCGCGCTCCTCCTGACGCGTGAACGTCGCGGTCGGATTGGCGCTGAGATAGTCCCATGCTTCCTGCTGGAACGGGTCGAGCCTGCGATCCTTGCGGTTGGCAAACGGGTACTTGCTGTAGAGGCTGATGCTGGTGTCGTTCTTCGCCAGCAGGTTGCTCAGGTCCTGGATCATCGTCGCCGGCAACGGAATCGCCTTGTCGTCCGTCTTGTGGCCGACCGAGGCGTGCAGGGCACCGCTCTTGAGCACCTTGTTGACGACGTTCTCGGTGTAGTAGGTGCGGACGGTCTTGAACTCGGCCGCGGTCTGCCGGCTCGCGACCACGGCCTCGCTGACGGCATTGGCGGTGATGAGTCGCGGGATGATCAGCCAGATCGCCGCGATGGCGAGCGCGAGCGCGAGGGGAATCGGAAGGACGAGGCGCCACGCGAGGCTGTTGCCGAGCCAGCTTCGCCCACGCGTCGCCGCGGGCGGTCCAACGGCTGCGTCAGACATGGGTGATACCCTCCGGTCGGATCGCGAAGGCTTGGCTGCGCCGATGGCGCGAATGCTCCAGCGTCCCGCGGTATTTGATGGATACTTGCTTGGCGAATATTGAGGGATTTGCTCAACAACCTATTAATTTTCGGCAAGGACTACCTAAAGATACCGAGACACGCGGGCTTAGGCCCGCATGATCCAATTGCACCCGGTCGTCACGTGGAAATAGATATCGATCCTTAAGACAACTTTAGGGCATGACCAAGCGACCGCGAGCTGGTCGCTCGGACGACGTCTGATTCGCGATGCGGCCCGGAACGCAGCCCGGCCTGCTCACGCGGCGGCGCCCGTGGCGGGAACCGGCCAAGCGCGACGTTCCGATGACCGCTCTCGCGCGCGAGCGATGGCGGCAGTTCGAGCAACAGGATCGGAGTGGCGGCGCGACGTCGGTGTGAAGGGATCGCGCCGCCGAAGGTCCGTACCGCCTGCTCCCCTAGGCCGCGCGGACCGTTGTGAGGAACTTGCCCATCTCCAGCTTGAGGCGGTTGCTCTCGTTGGCGAGCGACTGCGCCGAGGCGAGCACCTGCGAGGAGGCCGATCCGGTCTCGGCCGCGCCGCGGCCCACATTGGTGATGGTCGAAGCGACCTCCGTCGTTCCCGCCGCGGCCTGCTGGACGTTGCGGGTGATCTCCTGCGTCGCCGCCCCCTGCTCCTCGATCGCCGACGCGATCGTCGTCGCAATCTCGGAAATCCGGCAGATCGTGCCGCCGATCTCCTTGATCGCCACGACCGAGTCCTGCGTCGCCGACTGCATCTCGGCGATCTGCGTCGAAATCTCGCTCGTCGCCTTGGCGGTCTCGGCAGCAAGCTGCTTGACCTCCTGGGCGACGATCGCGAACCCTCTGCCGGCCTCGCCGGCGCGCGCCGCCTCGATGGTCGCGTTGAGGGCGAGCAGGTTGGTCTGCTCAGCGATGGTGGTGATCAGCTTGGTCACGTCGCCGATGCGATTGGCGGCCTGCGAGAGCTTGGTCATCCGGTCGTCGGTCTTGCGCGCCTGCTCGACCGCCTCGGCCGAGATGCGGTTCGACTCATGCACCTGCCGCCCGATCTCGCTGACCGACGCCGACATTTGCTCGGTCGCCGAGGCGACCGACTGGACGTTGGTGGAGGCCTCTTCGGAGGCGGCCGCAACCGCGGTGACGAGCCGCTGCGACGTTTCCGCGGTCCTGGTGAGCGTGGTGGCGGAGGCTTCGAGCTCGGTCGAGGCGGAGGAGACGGTCTGCACGATCTCGCCGACCGCAACCTCGAAGTCGTCGGCCAGCTTGGTCATCTGGCTCTTGCGCTGGGCGCTGGCAGCTCGATCCCGCTCGGCCTGCGCCTCCGCGTCATGGCGCGCCTTCTCCTCCGCCTTGACCTTGAAACGCTCGACCGCACCGGCCATTGCGCCGATCTCGTCCTTGCGGCCAAGGCCCGGCAGCTTCACCGAGAAATCTCCGTCGCCCAGCCGCTTCATGGCAGCCACGAGAGCGAGAAGCGGACGCGCAACCCCGACGAGCACGAACACCATGGCGCCGATCGCGATCGCCGCTCCGATGGCAATGAACACCAAAGTCGCGAGCCACGCCGTGCCATAGCTTGCGGCAGCGGTCCTGGTCGCATCGTCGGCGCCCCGCGTGTTGAGGTCGACCAGCTTGTCGAGATCGGCTCCGACCGCGTTGAAGGCCGTTCCGGCGTCCTCCCGGTACAGCTTTCCCGCCTCTTCGTTTTGATTGGCGCGACTTCTTGAGAAGCGCCGCATGAATTTTCATGTAAGCGTCCCAATCGCGCGCGAAGGCCTCGTAGCCGGCCTTTTCCTCCGACGAGCTGATCCGCGGCTCGTAAGCGCGGCGAATTTTCTCGATACCGGCGAGGCGCTGCGCAATGTCGCGTTCCACCGCGTCCATGGCAGCGTCCGCGGTCGACATGACATGACGCGCCTCGTCGGTGCGGAAGCGGGCAGCTTGGTATTCGAGCGCGCGAAGATTCGAGACCGACGGCATCCAGTTGGTCGCGATCTCGACCGTGCTTGCGTTCACGTCCGCGATATTGACGAGCGCAAACGCGCCAAGCCCGACCACAACGGCAACCATGATTGCAAAGAGCCCCATCAAAAGGGTG
Organism: Xanthobacteraceae bacterium; assembly: GCA_036513175.1. Lineage (GTDB taxonomy): Bacteria > Pseudomonadota > Alphaproteobacteria > Rhizobiales > Xanthobacteraceae > JAVDCA01. Next base: position 10,218 of record DATBZM010000170.1, read on the forward strand.
CGGATCGAGAGGCCGAACATCGGATGAATCCCCATGACGCGGCGACAGCTGTTGTGCCGATTCGATCCACGATTGATGCCGCGCCGCGCCGAAAGGGACGTTAAGGCGTGCATAGGCGACATTACCTAGGCAGAATATGATTCCGGGAAAGCCTGCCCCGGACTTGATCCGGGGTGGATACCGGCTTTCGCCCATTGTTTCGGCCGCAGGCCACCTCACGCGGGATCAGAACACCTCGCCGCACCGCATCGCGCACGGTGCGTTTGTAAAAGCGTCTGATGACCGAGGGCGCGATTCGTCGCCGCGCGACGACTCGGCGCGATTGAGCGTTGCGCGCGATGGCGCTAACCTGTCGCCGTGGGCCCTGAATCCGGCATATCCTCGTCCCGCATGGCGCGTTTCGAGCGATTGGCTGCGCCGCTTCGCGCCGCGCTGCGCTTCGCGCTCGACTTCGCGCTGCCGCCGCTCTGTCCGGCCTGCCGCGGGGTCTTGGGCCACACCGGCGGCCTGTGCGCCGCCTGCTGGGCGAAGCTCGCCTTCATCGCGCCGCCCTATTGCGAGCGGCTCGGCACGCCGTTCGGCTACGATCCCGGTCCCGGCGTCCTGTCGACCGAGGCGGTGAGCAACCCGCCGGCCTTCGCCCGCGCGCGGGCGGCCGTGCGCTACGACGACATCGCGAGCGCGCTGGTGCATGCGCTCAAATACGGCGATCGGCTCGACCTTGCGCCCACCATGGGGCGCTGGATGGCACAAGCCGGCCGCGAGCTGACCGAGCAGGCCGACGCGCTCGTGCCGGTGCCGCTGCATTGGCGGCGCCTGTGGGCGCGCCGCTTCAACCAGGCGGCGGCGCTCGGCCGCGAGATTTCGCAGGCAAGCGGCGTGCCGGTGCTCGACGACGCGCTCAAGCGACTGCGCGCGACGCCGCAGCAGGTCGGCCTCAACCGGTCGGACCGGGCAACCAACGTGCAGGGCGCCTTCGCGGTGCCGGACGAGCGGCGCGGCGCGGTCGCGGGCCGCCGGCTCGTCCTGATCGACGACGTGCTCACCTCGGGCGCAACCGTCGACACCTGCACGCGCGCGCTGCTGCGCGCCGGCGCCGCGCAGGTCGACGTGCTGGTCTTCGCCCGGGTTGTCGAGGGGATGCGCACCCCCATATAACTTGTTCACGTCCAATACACCGACTTGAGATAACCTTCCGCCATGCCGTCGATCGAGGTCTATACGACCCCCTATTGCCCCTACTGCAGCGCGGCCAAGGAGTTGTTGCGCCGCAAGGGCGTCGACTTCGTCGAGATCAACGTTGCCGGCGACCGCGCGTTGCGCACCCGCATGGTCGAGCGCGCGGGCGGGCGGATGACGGTGCCGCAGATCTTCATCGGCGACTCCCATGTGGGCGGCTGCGACGACCTTTACGCGCTCGACGAAGCCGGCGGGCTCGATCCGTTGCTCGCCCGCAACGGCGCGGCGCAGCCAGGACAACTGCCATGACGCCTGCCATGACGACCGCCGGGAGCGCGAGCTTCCGCGTCGGCCTTATCCAGCTGCGCTCGGGACGCACGCCGCGCGCCAATATTGATGCCGCCGTCCGCCTGATCGGCGAGGCAAAGGATGCCGGCGCCGACTACGTGCAGACGCCGGAAATGACCAACATCATGGAGGTCAAGCGCGAGGAGATGTTCGCGGCGATCGCGCCGGAGGAAAGCGACCCGGGGCTTGCGGCCTTCCGCGAGACGGCGCGCGCACGGCGCCTGTGGGTGCACGTCGGATCGCTGGCGCTCAAGGTAGCGCCCGACAAGGCCGTGAACCGGTCGTTGCTGATCGACCCGACGGGCGAGATCGCCGCCCGCTACGACAAGATCCACATGTTCGACGTCGATCTTGCGGGCGGCGAAAGCTATCGCGAGTCGCGCAGCTATCGCCCGGGCGAGATCGCGATCGCGGCAGACCTGCCGTGGGGACGGCTCGGGCTCACTATCTGCTACGACCTGCGCTTCCCGACGCTCTACCGCGCGCTCGCCGAAGCCGGCGCCTCGTTCCTCGCCATCCCCTCGGCCTTCACCCGGCAGACCGGGGAGGCGCATTGGCACGTGCTCATGCGCGCCCGCGCGATCGAGAACACCTGCTACGTGCTCGCCGCCGCGCAGGGCGGCTCGCACGAGAACGGCCGCGAGACGTTTGGCCATTCGCTGGTGGTCGATCCCTGGGGCCGCGTCATCGCCGAGGGCGGCCGCGAGCCCGGCGTCATCATGGCCGAGATCGCGCTCGCCGACATTGCGACGGCGCGCGCGCGCATTCCCTCGCTGCAGCATGGCAGGCGCTTCGAGGTCGTCGCGCCGGCGGCCGAGCCCGTGCATCTGCACGCGGCTGGAGGCGGCGCATGATCCGCTACAATCTGGTGTGCGCGCGGGCGCACGAGTTCGAGAGCTGGTTCGCCAATTCGGCGGCGTACGACAAGCAGGCCAAGCGCGGGCTCGTCGAATGTCCGGCCTGCGGTTCGACCAAGGTCGAGAAAGCGATCATGGCGCCAAGGCTCGGCCGCGCCGACAAGCCGATCGCTGTACCGGAGGCGCATGCCGCGCCGCCGCCGGCGGCGCCCGAACCGCCGGCGCCGGTCGCGATGATCTCGCCGCAGGAGCGCGAGCTGCGCACCAAGCTCAAGGAGCTGCGCGACCATCTCGTCAAGAACGCCGAGAATGTCGGCCGCAAGTTTCCCGAAACCGCGCGCAAGATGCACTATGGCGAGCTCGAGCACCGCTCGATCTACGGCGAGGCCTCACCGCAGGAGGCGAAAGACCTGCACGAGGAGGGAGTCGAGTTTCATCCGCTCCCGGTGCTGCCGGACGAGCGGAACTAGCGTTCGCTTAACCTGCTGTTTGCCGAGGTCTATCCACCAGGTTCAACGTGGCCTGCGTATTCGCGGCGAGATCGGCGCCGGATCGCACACGCTGCTGCACGTTCAGCCGCTATAGAGCATGATCCCGCGAAAGCCGTCCCCCGACCTGATCGGGGGCGGCTATCGGTTTTCGCGAAAATTATAGTGCTCGGACAGTACTCTTTGATTGGAGTTCAGATAAGCTGGCCGCTGCGAAGGGGCCAACGCGAGGCCGGATTTTCGTCAGAAGAGCCTGTCATGAAAATCATCATCCACTATTGCGGCGCTTGAGGCTACGAGCCGCGAGCCCTCCGTGCGAGGGCACGACTGCGCGAGCTTGTCGACGCCGACGTCGAGCTGATCCGCTCGAGCGGCGGCGTGTTCGAAATTTCGGTCGATGGCGAGCTGAAGTTCTCCAAGAAGGCGCTCGGCCGTTTTCCAACCGACGACGAGATCGACGCGCTGGCAAAGGCCTGACTGCAGGGGCCGATTGACTCCATGCGAGCCGTCACCCGAGTTCGCCCGCACATAGTGTTAGTAGGTCCACACCAGCAGCGCGACGCCGGCGACGATCAGCCCGATGCCGAGACCTTCGCGCGCGCTGACCGGCTGCTTGAACACAAAGCGCGAGACGCCTTGCGCGAACAGCACCTCGACCAGCGCGAGCGTGCGCACGCTCGCGGCGGTCGCGGTGGCAAAGCCGAGAAACCAGAACTGGGAGGCGAGCGCGCCCATGAAGCCGGCGAACAGCGACGGCCGCCAGGCGAGAATGATCGCGCGCAGCACGGCGCGGTCGCGCGCGAGCAGATAGGCTGTGAGCAGCACCGTCTGCACCGCAAGGCCGACCGCGACCGTGAAGGTCGCGGCCATGACGAAGTTCGGATCGTGCAGGCTCAGGATGGCACCGCGATAGCCTATGGCCGACAGCGCAAAGCAGCCGCCGGCGGACAGTCCGAGCAAAGTCGGCTTGAGCCCGCCCGCCGCGGCTCCGGCCGCCGCCCCGGACTTGAGCGACATCACCACCACGCCGGCGGTCGCGATCAGGATCGCGGCGCCCATGCCGGGGGTCACGTGATCGCCGAGGAAGATCAGCCCGAACAGCGCGACCTGGATCGGCTCGGTCTTGATATAGGCGATGGCGACCACGAACGATCGCTCGCCCATGGCGGCGAGCATCAGTGCGGTCGCGGCGATCTGCATCAGGGCGCCGAGCAGCACCCACGGCCAGAAGACGGGGCCGGGCTGCGGCGCCGCCGCGTGCGCCACCACGGTGACGCCGGCGAGAAAGAGGAGCGCGAACGGCAGGCCGAACAAGAACCGCACGTGGGTCGCGCCCACCGTGCCGAGCTTCACGGTCAGCTCGCGCTGGGTCGCGTTGCGCACGGTCTGCGCCGCGGCCGCGATCAACGTGAAGGCGACCCAGAGCGACGACGACGCCGTCACGCCGGCCGCTCCGCCGTCACCATGTAGTTCACGTCCATGTCGGCGGCGAGGCGCCAGCGGTCGGCGAGGGGGTTGTAGACGACGCCGGTTTCGTCGATCAGGCCGAGGCCGGCGCGATCGAGTGCGATCTCGAGCTCGTTCGGGGTGACGAACTTGTCCCATTGATGGGTGCCGCGCGGCAGCCAGCGCAGGACGTATTCGGCACCGACGATCGCCAGCGCAAAGCTCTTGAGCGTGCGGTTGAGCGTCGCGGCGATCATCAGCCCGCCCGGCTTGACCATGCCGCCGGTGAGCTTGACGAACAGGTTCACGTCGGCGACGTGCTCGACCACCTCCATCGCCAGCACGACGTCGAAGCGCTCGCCCGCTTCCGCGAGCGCCTCGGCGGTGGTCGCCCGGTAGTCGACCGCAATGTTGCTTTCCGCCGCGTGCAGCCGCGCCGCCTCGATATTGGCGGCGGCCGGGTCGGCGCCGACCACCTCGGCGCCGAGCCGCGCCAGCGGCTCCGACAGGAGGCCGCCGCCGCAGCCGATGTCGAGAATGCGCAGCCCCTCGAGGCAGTCGAGACGGCGGCCGTCGCGGGCGAACCGGCGGCAGGCGGCGTCGCGGATGTAGCCGAGGCGCACCGGATTGAACTTGTGCAGCGGCGCCATCTTGCCGCGCGGATTCCACCACTCGCCCGCGAGCGCCGCGAAGCGGGCGAGCTCGGCCTCGTCCACGGTCGGGGCGGCGGAGGAACTGGCGGTCATGACGACGAACCCTCTGCGACTAACCCTCTGGCCCGGCAGCGATAGTCGCCGCGGTGGTCACCGACGGCGGTTGCGGCGCCGTCATCTCGCCAGTATGTATACGCGCCTTTTCGGGCCCGCGCGCGGCGATCGCGTCGCGCCGGTTCTGCATCCGGAACATGGAGCACCGAGACCCGAGATGGGCCGCCTGGTGATGAAGTTCGGCGGCACCTCGGTCGCCGACATCGAGCGCATCCGCAACGTGGCGCGCCACGTCAAGCGCGAGGTCGACGCCGGCCATGAGGTCGCGGTGGTGGTGTCGGCCATGGCCGGAACCACCAACCGGCTGGTCGAGTGGTGCCGCGAGGCCTCGCCGCTGCATGACGCGCGCGAATACGACGCGGTGGTCGCCTCGGGCGAGCAGGTCACGGCCGGCCTGCTCGCGATCACGCTGCAGGCGCTCGGAATCAACGCCCGCTCGTGGCAGGGCTGGCAATTGCCGATCAAGACCTCGGGCGCGCACGGCTCCGCCCGCATCCTCGACATCGACGGCGAGGAGTTGATCCGCCGCTTCAAGGAGCGCAAGGAAGTCGCGGTCGTCGCCGGCTTTCAGGGAATCCACGCCGAGACCGGGCGCATCACCACGCTCGGCCGCGGCGGCTCGGACACCTCGGCGGTCGCGGTCGCGGCCGCGATCCACGCCGACCGCTGCGACATCTACACCGACGTCGACGGCGTCTACACCACCGACCCGCGGGTGGTGCCGCGCGCGCGCCGGCTCGACAAGATATCGTTCGAGGAGATGCTGGAAATGGCCTCCCTCGGCGCCAAGGTCATGCAGGTGCGCTCGATCGAGCTCGGCGTGGTGCATCAGGTGCGCATCTTCGTGCGCTCCTCCTTCGACAAGCCTGAGGACATCGATCCGCACTCCACTCCTCCCGGCACCCTCATCTGCGACGAGGCGGAAATCATGGAACAGCAGGTCGTCACCGGCATCGCCTTCTCCAAGGACGAGGCGCAAATCTCCATCCGGCGCGTGCAGGACAAGCCCGGCGTCGCCGCCTCGATCTTCGGCCCGCTCGCCGAGGCCAACATCAATGTCGACATGATCGTGCAGGTCGTTTCGGCCGACGGGGCGACGACCGACATCACCTTCACGGTGCCGGCCGGCGGCTACGACCGCGCCAGGAACACGATCGCCGAGGCGCGCGAGCGGATCGGCTATGGCAGCGTCGACAGCGCGACCGACGTGGCAAAGATCTCGGTGATCGGCATCGGCATGCGCAGCCATGCGGGCGTCGCCGCGAGCGCGTTCCACGCCCTCGCCGAGCGCGGCATCAACATCCGCGCCATCACGACCTCGGAGATCAAGTTCTCGCTGTTGATCGACGCCGCCTTCACCGAGCTCGCGGTGCGCACCCTGCATTCGCTCTACGGGCTCGACAAATAGGCGCCCGCACCTCCGCGCCGACCCGGCGGCCGTGCGAAAACACCTCCGCGATGCGCCCGATTCGGCCCCGCGCGGAGCCGTGAAATCGAAGGAAAGCGCGCCAATCCACGCCCCTCCGATGTTCATTGCAAGGGTATGACGCGGCGCGAGAATTTGGCTGCACCGCACCATTCGGCTTACTTGCGGCACGCATGTTGCATTGGCTATAGCCGTGGTGATGGGCGCGCGGGAGGACATGCCTCCGGGCGCAATCTCAAAGATGGACAGGGAGCCCGCGAGGGCTCGGCCTGACGGCCCGAAAGGACCTCACGCCATGCGTGGCGCGCTTGGCGGTCCGCGCGTGCTGCTGCGACGGCTTCGCGAGGTGATGGCGGAGCCGGTCAGCGCGCAGGATCGCCTCGACAAGATCGTGGTGTTGATCGCCGCCAACATGGTGGCCGAGGTGTGCTCGGTCTACGTGCTGCGCGTCGACGGCATGCTCGAGCTCTACGCCACGGAAGGCCTAAAGCGCGAAGCGGTGCACAAGACGGTGCTGCGCTCGGACGAAGGCCTGGTCGGCCTGGTGGCGAGCGAGGCCAACCCGGTCAACCTGTCGGAAGCGCAGAACCACCCCGCCTTCTCGTACCGCGCGGAGACCGGCGAGGAAATCTACCACTCGTTCCTCGGCGTGCCGATCCTGCGCGCCGGCAATACGCTCGGCGTGCTGGTGGTGCAGAACCGCGCGCAGCGCACCTATTCGGAGGAGGAAGAAGAGGCGCTGCAGACGACCGCGATGGTTCTCGCCGAGATGATCGCCTCGGGAGAGCTCTCCGCGCTTGCCGAGCCGGGCGCCGAGCTGCCATTGCGCCGGCCGCTCAACCTCAAGGGCACGGCGCTCAACGACGGCATCGCGCTCGGCCATGTGGTGCTGCACGAGCCGCGCGTCGTCATCACCAATTTCATCGCCGATGACCTGCCGCGCGAGCGCAAGCGGCTCGACACCGCGATCGAAACCCTGCGCGCCGACCTCGACCGCATGTTCGAGCACGGCGACGTCGCCGCCGCGGGCGAGCATCGCGACGTGCTCGAAGCCTATCGCATGTTCGCCAACGACCGCGGCTGGGTGCACAAGCTGGAAGAGGCGGTGATGACCGGCCTGACCGCGGAAGCCGCGGTCGAACGCGTGCATTCGGACATCCGCGCCCGCATGCTGCGCCAGACCGACCCCTATCTGCGCGAGCGCCTGCACGACCTCGAGGATCTCGCCAACCGCCTGCTGCGCCAGCTGCTCGGCAAGGACCACGCGCCTTCGCGCGAAAGCCTGCCCGAGAACGCCGTGCTGGTCGCCCGCATGATGGGGCCGGCGGCCTTGCTCGACTACGACCGCAAGCGCCTGCGCGGCCTGGTGCTGGAGGAAGGCGGCCCGACCTCGCATGTGGCGATCGTCGCGCGCGCGCTCGGCATCGCGGCGGTCGGCGAGGTCGAGAACGCGACCGGCCTCGCCGATCCGGGCGACGCCATCATCGTCGACGGCGCCTCGGGCGACGTGCACCTGCGCCCGACGCCCGAGGTGCAGGCGGCTTACGTCGACCGGGTGCGCCTGCGCGCCCGGCGCCAGCTGCAATACCTCGCGCTGCGCGACAAGCCGTGCGTCACCCGCGACGGCGAGGCCGTGATGCTCCTGGTCAATGCCGGCCTCGTGGTCGACCTGCCGCAAATCGCCGAGACGGGGGCGGCCGGTATCGGGCTCTTCCGCACCGAGATGCAGTTCATGGTCGCCTCGCAATTCCCGCGCGCGAGCGAGCAGCAGCAGCTCTACCGCGCGGTGCTCGACGCCGCCGCCGGGCGGCCGGTGACCTTCCGCACGCTCGATATCGGCGGCGACAAGGTGCTGCCCTATATGCGCAACTTCGAGGAGGAGAATCCGGCGCTGGGCTGGCGGGCGATCCGCCTCGGCCTCGACCGTCCCGGCCTGCTGCGCAGCCAGGTGCGCGCGATGCTGCGCGCCGCCTCAGGGCGCCACCTGCGCGTCATGTTCCCGATGGTCGCCGCGGTGCACGAGTTCGACGAAGCGAAGGCGCTGGTCGAGCGCGAGCTCACCCATCTGCGCCGCCACGGCCACAAGCTGCCGGAGAGCGTCGACATCGGCACCATGCTCGAGGTGCCGTCCCTGCTCTTCCAGCTCGACGAGCTGCTCGACCGGGTCGATTTCCTGTCGGTCGGCTCGAACGATCTCGTCCAGTTCTTCTACGCGGTCGATCGCGGCAATGCGCGCGTCGCCGCCCGCTTCGACGAGCTGTCGGTGCCGGTGCTCCGCGCGCTCAAGCAGATCGCCGACTGCGCCAAGGCGCACAACAAGCCGGTGACGCTGTGCGGCGAGCTCGCGTCGATTCCGCTCGGCGCGCTCGCCCTGGTCGGGCTCGGCTATCGCTCGCTGTCGCTCGTCCCCTCGGCGGTCGGCCCCATCAAGGCCATGCTGCTCGAGCTCGACGCCGCCAAGGCCACGACGCTCGTTTCATCGCTCATCTCCAAGCCGAACGGCGTCGCCTCGGTGCGCGACAAGCTCGCCGCCTTTGCGGCGGCCGAGGGCCTCCCCATCTAGCGCATGTTCCGGCGAAAGCCTGCCCCGGACTTGATCCGGGGTGGATGCCGGTTCGCCGACGAGAACACGCGCCAAATGTCGAAAGCATCGGCTCGGCGGTCGCTTTTTGCGCCCCGAACCGCTATCCGGTTTGCCATGACGACGTTGCCTGAATCGAAGCTCGACGCTCTGCTCGCCCGCCACGCGATGGTGGAAGCGGAGCTCGCGCGCCAGCTTGCGCCGGAGACCTTCGTCAAGCTGTCGCGCGAGCTCGCCGAGATCGCGCCGGTGATCGAGCGGGTGAAGACCTACCGCGCGGTCGATGCCGAGCTCGCCGGTCTCGCCGCCATGATCGCGGATCCCGATCCGGACATGCGGGCGATCGCGGCCGCGGAAAAGCCCGCGCTCGAGGCGCGGCGCGAGGCACTGGCGCAGGAGATCCGCGTCGCGCTCATCCCCAAGGACGCGATGGACGAGCGCAACGTGATCCTGGAAATCCGCGCCGGCACCGGCGGCGACGAGGCCTCGCTGTTTGCCGGCGACCTCCTGCGCATGTACGAGCGCTACGCCGCGACGCAGGGCTGGAAGACCGAGCTCATCTCGGCGAGCGACGGCGCGATGGGCGGCTACAAGGAAGTGATCGCCGAGATCAGCGGGCGCGGGGCTTTTGCCAAGCTCAAGTTCGAATCCGGCGTGCATCGGGTGCAGCGCGTGCCTGCGACCGAAGGCTCCGGCCGCATCCACACCTCGGCGGCGACCGTCGCGGTGCTGCCCGAGGCCGAGGAAGTCGATATTCAGATCGAGGATAAGGATCTGCGCATCGATGTCTCCCGCTCCAGCGGTCCCGGCGGGCAGTCGGTCAACACCACCGATAGCGCGGTGCGCATCACCCATATCCCGACTGGCACCGTCGTGTCGCAGCAGGACGAAAAATCGCAGCACAAGAATAAGGCCAAGGCGATGA
>DATBZM010000171.1:0-9182 GCA_036513175.1 Xanthobacteraceae bacterium
TATTCTCGCCGCAGGGCGCCGTGATCGAGAGCCATCTGTTTCCGGCCGACCTGCCGAACAAGTGCTGCTTCGCCGGGGCGGGACTTGATACGCTGTACGTCACGACCGCAGGCGGAGAGCTCTATCGCGCGAAGACGGATCGACACGGCGCAGCGTGACGTCAAACTCTGGCGTCATTGCCCGCGAAAGCGGGCAATCCAGTAACCACCGCGATGGGGGAGAGGCACAGAATCTCAACAAAGCCTCGTGAGTACTGGATGCCCCGCGTGCGCGGGGCATGACGACCGCGTGAGAGGGAGGACTTCATGCGTATCGCATTCTGCCGGGCGGTCGCGTTCGCCCTCATTGTCGTTGCGATCGCCAAGTCGGGCCACGCACAAACCTACCCGGCACATCCGATCCGCGTGATCGTGGGGCCGGGGCCCGACATCGTGGCGCGGCTGTTCGCTCCGAAAATGACCGACCTGCTCGGCCAGCCGGTGATCGTCGAGCCACGGCCGGGCGCGGGCGGCGTGATCGCGGCGCAGTCGGTCGCGAACGCGCCGGCCGACGGCTACATGCTGCTGCAAGCGACAGCCTCCTACACGATCAACACCGCGCTGGGCACGCTGCCGCTCGATCTCGCCAAGGACCTCGCGCCGATCGCGCTCGTCAGCACGACGCCGTTCGTGCTGGTGGTCAACCCGTCGCTGCCGGTGAAGAACCTCGGCGAGCTGATCGCCTATGCCAAGGCCAATCCGGGCAAGCTCAACTATGCGTCCTCCGGCGTCGGCACGCCGCCGCATCTCGCCGGCGAGCTGTTCAAGGCGATGGCCGGCGTCGACATCGTGCACGTGCCGTTCCGCGAGGCGAATTCGGCGCTCAACTCGGTCGTCTCGGGCGCGACCCAGATGATGTTCTCGATCGCCTCGGTCGCCCAGGCGCAGATCGCGGGGCGCACCGTGCGCGGCATCGCGGTCACGTCGCCAAAAACCTCGCCGCTCGTGCCCGGCCTGCCGTCGCTCGGCGAGGCCGGATTGCCCGGCTTCGCGGTGATCGGCTGGAACGGGTTCGTCGCGCCCAAGGGCACGTCCGCCGCGATCGTCGCCCGCCTCAACGCCGCACTCACGGCCGGCCTCGATGACGCGACCCTGCGCGATCGGCTCAACGGCGCGGGTTATGAGCTCGCTGCAAAGAACACGCCGCAGGAATTCTCTGCCTTCATCGCCGCCGATACGGCGAAATGGCTCGACCTGGTCGCCAAAACCCGGATGAAAGCCAACTAAGCCTCAGCCGGATCGATTCACCAGGTCTTGCGGATGGTGGCGTTGCCGGAGACGCTGTGCCAGCCGTCGCCGTCCTCGCCATCGATCTGGCCGACCAGCGTCCAGCCGTGTCCCATGGCGACGCGCGCGCCGAGCGATGCGAGCGCAGCGTCGCGCGCCACTGAGGCGCCATTGACGATGAAGGAGGCGCCCGGCAGCGACTGGAAGGTCGCGATGGCTGAACGGTCGATGTCGAAGTCGTGCGCCCAGGCGGCGCGGGCAAACAGCGTCACCGGCGCGACGCCGGTGAGCCGGTAGTCGAACCACGAGCCGACCTCGCTGTGCGTATCGGTCACCGACTTGCTCGCATAGGCGAGCAGGTAGGTCGCGTCGCCGGTCGTGGTCTCGGAATAGCTCGGCAGGTGGAAGACCTGCGCCTGCAGCGCCGCGTAGGGCGTGACGCCGAAGCGCTGCAGGTCGACCCGATAGCCGCCCTCGGCGCGTGCGCCGAGGCTTTCCGCTGTGAACCTTGCGTCGTAGATGCCGCCGGTGCCCGCCACCGTGACGTTGCGGTTGGTGCTCACATCGTGCGTCGCGAACGCGGCGGCGAGCGCCGTGTACCACGGGCCCGCGATATGCCGCCCGTAAACGCCGGCCTGGAAATCGTTCATGTTGCCGCCGCCCATGCCGTCGGCGAGGCCCCAGCTGCCGGTGCCGCCCGCCAGGCCGAAGCCGACGATGGTGTTGGGATCGACCCGATAGTCGAGGCCGGCCGCGAAGCCGCCCACATGGGTCTGCATGTCGGTGCTGCCGGTGACCGCTCCGCGGTCGCTACAACCGCATCGCTTGGCTCAGCTGCCCCTTCCGGGCCAGCTCGCGACGAACGGCTCGACCATCTTCTTCGGGTCGACGATCCGGTCGAACTCCGCCTCGCTGACGAAGCCGAGCTTTAGCGCTGCTTTCTTCAGCGTGAGGTCGTGCTCCATGGCGTAGTGGGCGATCTGCGAGGCCTTGTCGTAGCCGATGACGGGTGAGAGCGCCGTCACCAGCATCAGCGAGCGCTCCACGTCCGCGGCGAGCTTCTTGCGGTTGGGCCGCGTGCCCTCGACCAGGAACCTGCGGAAGTTGGTGCTCCCGTCGGTCAAAAGCGTGATCGACTGCATGATGTTGTAGATCATCAGCGTCTTGTAGACGTTCATCTCGAGGTGGCCGCCGGCGCCGCCGAAGCCGACCGCGACGTCGTTGGCCATCACCTGAACCGCGATCATCGTCAATGCCTCGCACTGGGTCGGGTTGACCTTGCCGGGCATGATCGAGGAGCCGGGCTCGTTCTCGGGCAGGTGCAGCTCGGCGAGGCCGGCGCGCGGACCGCACGCCACCAGGCGGATGTCGTTAGCGATCTTGAACAGCGAGCCCGCGAGCGTGCGCAGCGTGCCGGAGAGGTGCACCAGCGCGTCATGCGCACCCTGCACCGTGAACTTGTTGGGCGCGGTACAGAACGGCAGGCCGGTGAGGTTGGCGATCTCGGCCGCGGCGCTTTCGGCAAATCCGGGCGGCGCGTTGATGCCGGTGCCGACCGCGGTGCCGCCGAGCGCCAGGCGATAGACCCCGGGCAGGGCGGCGTCGATGCGCTCCAGCGCGTCCGTCAGCATGCCCACATAGCCCGACCATTCCTGGCCGAGCGTGAGCGGCGTTGCGTCCTGCAAATGGGTGCGGCCGATCTTGATGATGTCGGCCCATTCCCGTGCCTTGGCGTCGATCGCGTCGCGCAGCGCCGCGACCGCGGGCACGAGGCGCCGCGTCACGCCGATCGCGGCCGCGATGTACATGGCGGACGGAAACGTGTCGTTCGACGACTGCGCCATGTTGACGTGATCGTTCGGATGCACCGGCTTTTGGCTGCCGAGCGGCGTTCCGGCGAGCTCGCAGCAGCGGTTGGAGATCACCTCGTTGACGTTCATGTTGAACTGGGTGCCGCTGCCGGTCATCCACACGTGCAGTGGAAACATGTCGTGGTGCTGCCCGGCGAGGATTTCGTCGCAGGCCTGAATGATCAAACTCGCGCGCTCCGCGTCGAGCCGGCCGTCAGCGCGGTTGGCGATCGCGGCGGCCTTCTTGAGGAACGCGTAGGCGGCGATCATCTCGCGCGGGATGAGCTCGCTGCCGATGCTGAAATATTCGAGCGAGCGCTGGGTCTGCGCGCCCCACAGCTTGTCGGCCGCCACCTCGACGACGCCGAGGCTGTCGGTTTCTTGTCGGGTGGCGGCCATTCCAAGGCTCCGGTGGTCAGGCGCGAACGCCGATCAACGCTCGGGCGTGCGCGCCCGCGTCGACTCGAACAGGAACCAGGTACGCCGCTCGGTCTCGTCGATCCAGACCTCGAGTAGGCTCGCGCTCGCGACGTCGCCATGCTCGTCGCACACGCCGTGCGCTTCGCGCATGCTCGCGGTCAGGCGGGCATTGTCGTCGCGCAGCTCGGCGAGCATGTCCTGCGGCGTGACGTAGACCGCGTCGTTGTCGGCAAGCCGCTGCAGGCGGCCGATCTCGCCGATCGAGTGCAGCGTGGTGCCGCCGATCTTGCGCACGCGCTCGGCGATCGGGTCGGTCATGGCGAAGATCTGGTCGGACTGCTCGTCGAGCAGGAGGTGGTAGTCGCGGAAGTGCGGCCCCGACATGTGCCAGTGGAAGTTCTTGGTCTTGAGATACAGGGTGAAGACGTCGGCGAGCACGAGATTGAGCGCGGCGGCGACATCGCGGACGGCATTCGACTTGAGGTCGGTCGGGGTCGTAAGCGCAACGATCTGCGCGGCCTTGGGGGTTTGGACATTCATCGGTCGTCTCCTGTTTGCCGGGTCACGGTGGCATCCACACATATAGGCATGCCGCGCGGGGCGAGGTCGGCGGCCGATCGTTGCGCGCAGCAACCGGCCACCGTCTCGACGACGCCGAGACAGTGTCTGGTGCCGGCCATCAATATGGTGATCGCTCGTTCGGAACAAAAGTTCCCGAGCTTTAGGCTTTATGGTGCGCCTTCGTGAGCAGCCAGCCGGCTGCGACGGCGGCGCCGAGGATGGTCAGCATGGTGGTGCGGTCGCCGTGACGCATGAGATTGGCGGCGCGTGCGACCGCTTCCCGGGTTGCTTCCTCGGCTTTCGGCGTGACGGCGCGGACGAGGTTGTCGATCGGCTCGATCCCGGTCTGCGGCATGCGGCCGAAGCGGCCAGCCAGGGAGAAGATTGCGTCGACCTCGTCGACGGAAACCGGCTGCAGCGGCGGCGCCGCGACCCCTTCGGGCGGCACGCCGCCAAATACCGCGTCGGCCGCCATGGGAGCAGCGGCCGGCGCCGGGATATCGGCGATCGCGGCAGGCGGGTTCTTCCGCCGGAAGACCGCGAGGGCGCAGATCGCGAGCAGCGCGGCGACCAAAAGCAGGCCGCCGCCCACGATGGCGGTCGCCGCGAGGCTGCCGAATTGCGGCTGGAGCCAGAGGAAGAGCGTGATCAGGCCGGCCACCAACGCGAGGACCAGGATCACGATCGCGGCCGTTGCCAGCGCCGCCGCGACCGCCACCTGCATCGCGACGGACTTGCCGTCCTGGATGATCCCCTCGGCGCGCGCTTCCAGGCGCGCTCTGGCGGCGCGAAGGCGCTGCTCCACGCCGGTGATCAGAAGCAACTGCCGCAGCATCAGTGCCGGCGTCCGATCAGGCCGATCACGACGCCCACCAGCAGGGCGCCCGCAAGCGCGCCGAGCGGGTTGTTGCGGCCCATCCGCTCGAGCTCGGATGCGAATGTCTTGACCTGCGCTGTCGCCGCGCTGGCAATGTCCGACGCTTTGTCGGCCACATCCGAGGTCGCCTGCTGAGCGGTCTTCATCGCATCGCTGCCCGCCTTCATCGCATCGCTTCCCGCCCTTGAGACCAGGTTGGCGAACTGGGCCTTGAGTGCGTCGAGCTCGGCGCGCAGCGATGCCGCCTCGCCGGTCTCTCCGGCTTGGCTGCCGAGGTCCGTGGCTGGCGCGTAGTAGCCGGTGCGTTGATCGGTCATCGAGTTCATGGTGTATCCTTTTCGCCGGAATGGATCAGGTGCCGTGGCAGCGCCGTGCTGCCGCTTCGCCCCGACAACTGCGGGCCGGAACGCCGGTTCCTTGTGCAAGCCGTTATCTTTGAATGGTCACAGGGCGCGACGCGCAGCGCCGGGCCCGCGCGCTCGATCTCCACTGTTCGCGATCAGCTCTAGGCCTGTGCGGCGCCCACCGTATCGGCCATGGTGGCGCCGCGCGCGCCCAGCGGTTTCGGGCGGCCTTCGGTCGTGTCGACTGCGGTCTGGTGCTCGATCTCCGAGTTCAACTCGGCGCCGAACAGGATGACGATCACGGTCATCCACATCCACGTCATCAAGCCGACGGCGGTGCCGAGCGATCCGTATGTCACGTCGTAGTGCGCGTAGTTTGCGAGGTAGTAGGAAAATCCCACCGAGCCGGCCGTCCAGAAGGTGGTTGCCAGCACGCTTCCGACCGAGACCCATCGCCACTTCGCCTCGCGGCGGCTCGGCCCGTAGCGATAAAGGATCGCGAGCGCGGCGAGCACCCCGAGCGTCAGGACCGGCCAGCGCCCCAGCTCGATCAACCGGTTGGTGAAGCGCTCCAGGCCGAATTCGTCGAGCAGCAGCGGGAACGCGACGATCGCGCCGATGGCGAGCAGCATGCACACGACGGCGCCGAACGTGAAGGCCAGCGAGACGAGGTTGAGGCGAAAGAATCCGCGCTTCTCGTCCTCTTCATAGACAATATTGAGCGCGTCGATCATCGCCTTCATGCCGGCATTCGCGCTCCACACCGCGATCGCCAATCCGATCGCAAAGCCGACCGAAAGCTTGAAGTCGCCCTTGGCGGCGACGCGGCCGATCTGGTCCTCGATGAGGCCCATCACGGTGCCGGGCGTCACCTGCGACAGGAAGGTGAGGTGATCGTTGATGGTGGCCGGCTTGGCGAACAGGCCATAGAGCGACACGAGCGCGGTGATCGCGGGAAACAGGGCGAGAAGGCCGTAGAAGACGACGCCGGCGGAAATCGCCAGGAGGCGGTGCTGCTGGATTTGCGCATAAGTGCGCCACAGGATGTCTTTCCAGCCGCGCCAGGGAATCCGGTGCGGGCTCGCGGCCCTTCGTCCGCGGCCGGGCTCGCTTGCGCGTCGCCGCTGCAGGTCGAGCGGTTCCTGCCGGCTGGTCGGCTGGGCAAATTCAGGTGGCGCGGGCGCGGACGATTCGCGTCCGACGATCAGGGACAGCAGGCCGTAGGCCGCGACGGTTGCGACGTCGCCGGCGAGCGAACGCCGCTCCTTCGCTTCATGAGGCGCATGCGCCATCGACTGCCTCGCAGGCAACAAAGCCTTCGCGGTACGATTTGGTTCCCGCGCGTCCGCCGGGAGATACCGATCGCAATCGCTCGGCGGTTGCTCGCGGCGGTGATTGCGGAGCGGGCGGGTTTGTGACCAATATTCTCACGGCAGGAAACGCCGCACGAAGCTAAAGCGGGTGCGCACTTGATCACGATTTCGCAAGCGCCCGTACGCTTTTTGCATCGACCCCGCCAAGGAGGATTTCCCATGCACGCTACCGCTCGTTCGGCCCGTCGACGTCTGGCATTGCCCCTGAGTCTCGCCGCGGCGGCGATCGCCGCGTTCGCGCTGCTCGGCGCGAGCGCGAGCGCCCAGGGCCTGCCGCCGCTCGCGAAGACGCTCAATCCGGCCGAGACCGCGCTCGTCCTGATCGACTTCCAGTACCCGTTCACGAGCCCGGAGGGCGCCAACAACCGCGCCGTCAAGAAGGAGCTCGACGAGAAGCATCTGCTCGAGCGGACCGTCGACCTGGTCAAGAAGGCGCGCAGCCTCGGCATCCTGGTCGTTCACGTCACCGAAGGCTATACCGGCGACTATCGCGAGGTCGACGCGACCAATCCGGGCGGCTTCCACCGTGGCCAGATCCTGCGCCAGGCCTGGAAGACCGGGACGCGCGAGACCTCGTACTATGAGCCGCTCCTTCCCGGCCCCGGCGACAAGGACATCTTCCTCGCGCCGCGCATCCAGACGTCGGCGTTCGGCGGCACCGGCCTCGATCAGATCCTGCGATCCAAGGGGATCAAGAACATCGCGGTCGCCGGGTTCACGACCGACGTGTGCGACTACGCGACGGTCACGAGCGCGTACGATCTCGGCTATCACGTCTACGCGCTGCGCGACGCGATGGCGGGATACTTTCCCGAGCAGTCCGAGCTGATGCTCAAGAACACCTATCCGATGTGGTCGAAGGTCCTCGGCAATGACGAATGGCTCGCGATGTTCGGGCTCGCCCAGCGCACCGAGCGCTGACGGCAGGCGCGCGCCGTCGTGCGCCGCGCCGGGGCGGCGGGCGCTGATCATGGGCCTCGCGGCGCTGCCGATGGCGGCAGCGGTTCCGCGCGCGGCGCTCGGCGCCGGGCCGGTGCTGGCGGTGGTCGACCAGGCGAGGCTCGCGGCGCCCTGGTCGTCCGCCGAATTCAGCTTCGATCTCGACGGCGATCGGGTGCCAGGCATCGTGATCCGGCTGCCGGACCGGCGGTGGTACGCGTCGAGCCTGATCTGCTCGCACATGAAATGCGTCGTACGCTATTTCAGCGATGCCGCGATGGCGCGCGACACGTTCGACGTCGCGGTCAACAATCCGGTGCTCGGGTGCCCCTGCCATTTCAGCGTCTATGACGTCGCCAACGGCGGCAAGGTGATCGGCGGGCCGGCCCCGAGCCCCTTGTTGCAGCTTGCCGTCGAGGCGCGCGACGGGAAGCTCTACATCACGCGCTAAAGCGCGATGACTTTTCTTCGAATCGTCGTCGCGCTTTAGCTCATTGTTTGAGCATGATCTTTTCCGAAAACCGGTACCCACTTTTCGGGATCATGCTTTAGCTCCCGGCCGCGGCACCTGCGCGGCGTACCAGTCGTGGATCTGCTGCCCGGTCCAGTGCACGACGTCGTGCCGGTTGATGTAGGCGTAGAGCTCCTCGAAATACTTGATGCGGTGCGCCGCGCCGGTGACGTATGGGTGCACGCCGATCGCCAGGATGCGGGTCGACTCGGCCGACTCGGCGTAGAGCCGGTCGAAGGCGTCGCGCGTGCGGGTGAGCAGCACGTCGGACTCGTGGTGGTGCGAGACCATCAGCGTGATGTCGTTGATCTCGGCGCTGTAGGGCACCGAGAGCACCGGGCCGTGCGCGGTCTTGACCCAGAACGGCTGGTCGTCGAGCACCCAGTCGCCGAACCAGGTGAAGCCGCATTCGGTGACGTAGTCGAGCGTCTCGTAGGTCTGCCCGCGGCCCGGGCCGAGCCAGCCGGTCGGCTTCTTGCCGGTGAACGCCTCGATGATCTCGATCGATTGCCGCATCACGGCGCGCTGGTCGGCGATCTGCTGGATCGGCATCTGCACGTAGGAATGCGCCATGAACTCCCAGCCGGCGTCGCGCGCCGCCGCCGCGACCTCCGGATAGGTCTCGCAGACTTTTGCGTTGAGCGACATGGTGGGCGTGACGCCCGCCGCCGCGAGCGCGCGCATCAGTCGCCAGATGCCGACCCGCATGCCGTACTCGTACCAGGTCCAGTTGGGGAAATCGGGTATCGCGAACTGGCCTTGCGGCGGCTGCGACAGCGCGCGCGCCATCGGCCGGGTGATTTCCCATTCCTCGATGTTGACCACACTCCACACGATCATGCGCCCCTTGGGCAGGCGCAGCGGCGGCCGGGTGAAGGGCGAGGAGTAGGCGAAGCGGTCGCGCGGGTAGGTGGGCATGTTGGGGACTCTGTCATTGCGAGCGAAGCGAAGCAATCTCGCTCCGCAGACTCATGCGTGTGCGGATCGAGATTGCTTCGGCATGCTTCGCATGCCTCGCAATGACGGCAACTATGGCCGCAGC
>DATBZM010000172.1:0-12966 GCA_036513175.1 Xanthobacteraceae bacterium
TGATTCGGAGCAAGTGGCCTTGCCCATCATCGACATCCACACCCACTGCGTGCCGCGCGTTCCGGGCGACCGCTTCGCCGTCGCCGACGCGCTGGGCGGCACGCCGGTCGGGCGCAATGTGGTCACCAACTATCGCGGCCTACCGGCGGTCGGTTACTACGAGATGACCGACTTCGCGCTGCAGCAGGAGGTGCTGGCGCGCGCCGGCGTCACCGGGCGGCTGATCAGCAACTCGTTCGGCGCCGAGACCATGACGGCGATCTCGTCGGCGCCGGCGCTCGACATCGTCAAGGCGGTGAACGACCAGATTGCCGGACTGGCGGCGCGCGCGCCGGGCAATTGGGGGCTGGGCACGATCAACCCGCTCGAGCCCAGCCACATCGCCGAAGGTGAGCGCTGCCTCGGCTCGCTCGGCCTCAAAGGTCTTCTGATCAACACCAGCTGGCACGGCCGCTTCATCGACGGCGAGGACGCGTTTCCGTTCTGGGCATGGGCCGAGGACGCCCAAGTGCCGCTGTTCCTCCATCCGCCGCGCGTGCCGATCGGCCACGACCGGCAGATGGACCAGTACAAGCTCGACGAGCTGGTCGGCCGTCCGTTCGACACCGCGATGGCGCTCGCCCGCATGATCCTGTCCGGCCTGTTCGACCGCTTTCCGCGCCTCAAGATCGTGGTCGCCCACATGGGGGGCGGCCTGCTGCCCGTCATGGGACGGCTCGATTTCGGCTGGCGGCTCGGGTGCGACGGCATGCCCGCTAGTGCCCAGATGCGCTGCCGGCATCGGCCGAGCGAGTACCTGAAATTGCTCCACGTCGACACCATGGGCTTCTGGGCGCCGCACGTGCGCGAGGCCGTCGAGGTCTTCGGCGCCGAGCGCGTGATGCTCGGCACCGATTACGGCCCGGTGCCGATCGACCCGCGCGAGCACGTCGAGATCGTGCAGGGACTGGCAATTTCGCCGCAGGACAAGGAACGCATTCTATGGCGTAATGCGGCGCGGTTCTTCAATCTGGAAGGTGTGGAAGCAACGGAGAGTGACGCCCCGGAGACATAGGAGACGCCCATGCGTGCTCGGAACTCCTTTAGTCGCAGATCATTCCTCACGCTCGCGAGCGCCGGCGCCGCGGCGCTGGCGTCCGGCTCCGCTTTCGCCGACGACTATCCGTCGCGGCCGATACGCTTCGTCGTCGGGTTCCCGCCCGGCGGCGGCGCCGACATCGTCGCGCGCATCACGGCGGCATCGCTCAGCGAGCGCCTCGGCCAGCAGGTGTTCGTCGAGAACAGGCCGGGCGCATCCACCAACATCTCGATCCAGAACGTGATCGCGTCGCCGGCGGACGGCTACACACTGCTGTTCGTGGCGGCCTCGGCCGCCGTCAATCCGGCGTTGTTCAAGCATCTGCCGTTCGACCTCAGACGCGACATCGCGCCGGTCGCCGGCCTGATCGACTTTCCGCTCGTGCTGGTCGCGCATCCGTCGTTTCCGGCAAAAACCGTCCCGGAGCTGATCGCCTACGCGAAAGCGCATCCCGGCACGATCACCATCGGCTCGTACGGCGTCGGCTCGACGTCGCATGTCGCGAACGAGCTCTTTCAGATGATGGCCGGCGTGCAGCTCGTGCACGTGCCCTACAAGGGCGGCGCGCCGATGGATACCGATCTCATGGCCGGACAGGTGCAGCTCGCGATCGACGTCATGACCGGCGTGCTGCCGCAGATCCGCGCCGGCGCCATCCGGCCGATCGCGGTGCTGGGCAAGACCCGTTACCCGGGATTGCCGGAGGTCCCGACCATGCGCGAAACCCTGCCGCTCTACGTCGCGAATTCATGGTGCGGCGTCGGCGTGGCGCGCGGCACGCCGGCCGACGTCATCGCGCGGCTCAATCGCGAGATCAACGCGGGCCTCGCGGACCCGGTCGTCAGGAAGCGCCTCGCCGAGGTCGCGACCACGCCGATCGTGTTCACGCCGGACGAATTCGGCGCATACGTCGCGTCCGAGATCGACAAGTGGGCCAACGTGGTGCGCGCCGCGCACATCACGATCAAGGAAGGGTGAGCGCCGACGGTGATGGCGCATGCGCGAAGTCTCCGAGATCGACGCGTGGGGCAGGGTGATCCGCGCTGCCAATATCAGCCTTTAGTCTTGTTTTCCCGCTGCGCCCGTCGCTCGGTCGCCATCTCCGCGTCAAGGATCAGCCTCAGGGGCGTAAGTATTTCTCCCTATGAGGGTACGTCAACAGGGCGATCGATAA
Source organism: Xanthobacteraceae bacterium (assembly GCA_036513175.1). GTDB lineage: Bacteria > Pseudomonadota > Alphaproteobacteria > Rhizobiales > Xanthobacteraceae > JAVDCA01. The sequence continues at coordinate 2,253 of DATBZM010000172.1, forward strand.
AGCTTTTTCCGAATTTTATATCGAAAGCATGAGAATACATAAGAGGTAATTGACTTAATCCAACGCCCATTTACCCCAAATTATAAGATGCGGCTGATCCTACTTCACAAGAAACGAGGGGTCGCGTCAAGATGCTTTCGCTTGCCGAGAAGGGGATGAAGAACATGTTCATCAAGTCAATCGAGGATCTCCAGCGGCGCGCCGACAGCGGGATGGCGACGGGCGACGCGACGGCGCGGCAACTGCAACGGATGGTGGCGCATGCGAGCCGGCATGCGTCGACCATCTCGACGCGCGAGCATGCCTGGATGCAAGGGACGGCGGAAAGCTGGCTGCGCCTGCAATCGGAGCTTTTCCGCACCGGCTGGCCCAAGCTCGTCGAGCTCGGCCAGGCGTACCTGGTCGATGCCTGGCAGCGCGCGGTGCTGACCGCCGACGTCCTGCGCGAGCGCGGCAACATCTTCGAGGCGCACGAAGCGGCCGGGGCGCCGCCGGTGCTCGCCTATGAATACGATGCGATCATGGACGGGCGCGCCTTCCAGCGACCCGTCAACTACGCGCTGCTCGCCATCCGCCCACCCAAGGGGATCGAGACGCACGAGTGGAAGCGGCCCTACATGATCATCGACCCGCGCGCCGGCCATGGGCCGGGCATCGGCGGGTTCAAGCCGGACAGCCAGGTCGGGGTTGCGCTGCACGGCGGCCATTCGGTCTACTTCGTCGTGTTCGGCCAGCACCCCGAGCCCGGCCAGACGCTGGCCGACGTCATGCGGGCGGAAGCCAGGTTCTACAAGGAGATCGTCCGCCGCCATCCCGACGCGCCGCCACCCGCGGTGGTCGGCAACTGCCAGGGCGGATGGGCGACCCTGGTGCTCGCCGCCGCCGAGCCGACCATCACGGGCCCGATCGTCATCAACGGCGCGCCGCTCGCCACCTGGTCGGGCGTCAACGGCCGCAACCCGATGCGCTACAGCGGCGGCCTGCTTGGCGGCACGCTGCCGGCGCTGCTCGCCGCCGATCTCAATAACGGCGAGTTCGACGGCGCCAATCTGGTGATGAACTTCGAGGCGATGGATCCGGGGCGCAGCTTCTTCCGCAAGTACTACGACGTGTTCGCGGCGCCGGAAAAATCCGCCGGCCGTTTCCTCGAATTCGAGAAATGGTGGGGCGGCTTCTATTTCCTCAACGAGGCGGAAATCCACTGGATTCTCGACAACATCTTCGTCGGCAACCGGCTGTCGCGCGGCGAGGCGCGGCTCGAGCGCGGCCGCTCGATCGACCTCAAGGCGATCCGCGCGCCGATCGTGGTGTTCGCCAGCCACGGCGACAACATCACGCCGCCGCAGCAGGCGCTCAACTGGATCGTCGACACCTATGCGGACGAGCGCGAGATCAAGATCCGCGGTCAGCGCATCATCTACATGGTGCACGACTCGGTTGGCCATCTCGGCATCTTCGTGTCCTCGTCGACCGCAAAGAAAGAGCACAGCGAGATCGTCTCGGTGCTCAAGACGATCGAGGCGCTGCCGCCCGGGCTCTACGAGATGACGCTCGAGGAGCAGCACGGCGAGGGCGTGCACGCACGCTTCGAGGTCGATTTCCACGAGCGTCACATGAGCGACGTGCTCGCGCTCGACCCGGGTGGGCGCGCCGAGGAGGCGGATTTCGCCGCGGTTGCGCGGCTCGCGGAGCTTGCCGCCGAGAGCTATGACCTGTGCGTCAGGCCGCTGGTGCAGTCGCTCGCGACCCCGGCACTCGCCACGACCTTGCAGAACCTGCACCCGATGCGCCTGCAGCGCCGCATGCTGTCGGACCGGGTTCCCGGCGTCGCCCAGCTCGGCACGCTCGCCCAAGAGGTGCGCAATTCGCGTCAATCGGTCGCCGAGGACAATCTCTTTCTCCACGCCGAGACGCTGATGGCCGATCTGGTCGAGCATTGGCTCGACGTCTATCGCGACGTGCGCGACGCCTGGTATGAGCTTGCGTTCTTCGCGCTTTACAGCAATCCGCTGATGCACAAGGTCGGCGAGACGCACAGCTTCCAGCGCACCCGCAAGGAAAAGGACGAGCTGCGTCATCTGCCGGAGGTGCAATCCGCGCTCGCCAGCATGCCGCGCGGCGGCGTTCCCGAGGCGATCATCCGCATTCTGTGCCTCGTCAACGAGGCGTGCGGCTCGGTGCGCGGCTCGCGGCTCGAGCGGGCTGCCTATACGTTCAGCCATTCGCCGCAGTTCGCCGGCGTCGGCCGCGAGCGGCGTGCACGCCTGCTGCGCGAGCAGACGCTGATCGTGCTGTTCGATCGCGCCGGAGCGATGGAGACGCTCGTCGACCTGCTGCCCGACCTCGACTCGCGCGCGATCGCGGTCGGCGCCGTCGACTACGTCATGGGAATCGACGAGGACATGGAGCCGCACACGATCGAGATGCTGGCGGCGGTGCGCCGCGCCCTCGATCTGCCGCCGCTGCGTCTCGGCCAGGAGCCGGCCGCCGCCGGGGCGGCGCCTGGCCTCAAGATCGTCGCCCCGACCACCGAGGCGGCTTGAGAGGGATTATAGTGTGTTCTGATTCCGCCGGAACGGAACACTCTCCAGGAAACCACGGCGGAGGAACCGCGATGACAAAATATCTGTTTTGGTGGACGGATCGGCCGGTCCCCTACGAGGAGTTCATGCAGCGCAAGATGGCCAAGCCCGGGCTCTCGCCCAGCGGGCCCTATGATGACCGCGACGATGCGCTCGCGGCCGCGCGGGTCGCGCGGGAGAACGAGCTCGGCGTGCAATTGATCGAGGGTGACGACGGCAGCGAGCTGCGGCTGCCGCAGATCCGCGAATTGATCAAAAAACGCGGGCGCGTGCTCGACGGCCGACCATGGCGGAGATCGTGACGTCGCCGACGTTGCGACGTCAATTGTCGATCTTCTCGTCGGGCATGTGCAACTCGTGCCAGAGCGCATTGAGAATGCCGGCGCCGCAGGCGAGGCCGACGCCGAGGATCCAGGTGAAGTACCACATCGGCGCTGATCCTCAATAAAGGTGGGTGGAACCGCTCTCGACCTGCTGCGGCGTGACGGGGCCGCGCAGCGCCCGGTAGACGATGCCGGTGTAGATCAGCACGACCGGCAGGATCAGCAGCGTGGACACCAGCATCACGAACAGCGTAAGCCGGCTCGACGAGGCGTCCCACACGGTCAGGCTCGCGTTGGGCACGATATTGGACGGCATCAGGAACGGGAACATGCTCACGCCGGCAGTCGCGATGATGCCGAAGATGCCAAGGCCGCTGCAGATGAAGGCGAGGCCGGGGCGGCGCACGGCCGTGGCGGCAAGTGCGAGCGGGGGGCCGATCAGGCCGAGCGCCGGCGCCAGCATCATCCAGTGATAGCCCCGGTAGTTGGCGAGCCACTGGCCGGGCGCGCGCGCCACCGTCTTGAGCAGCGGATTGGACGGCCCGTCATGCGCGATCGCGCCCGTGATCGCGTAGCCGTCGATGCCGTACGCGACCCAGAGGCCGGCGAGCGCGAACAACACGACGGTCGCCGTCGCGCCCAACCGCACATAGGCGCGCGCGCGCTCGGCCACGCGGCCCTCGGCCTTGCCGGTAAGCCAGATCGCGCCATGCGTCGTGATCATCGCGGCGCAGACGAGCCCGCACATCAGCCCGAACGGATTGAGCAGCTCGAACAATCCGCTGCCATCGTAGAACAGGCGCAAGTCTCCGTCGATGCGCAGCGGCACGCCCTGCAGCAGGTTGCCGAAGGCGACGCCGAACACGATCGTCGGCACGACGCCGCCGGCAAAAAGCGCGGCATCCCAGATTGCGCGCCAAAGCGGATTGGGGAACTTGGCGCGGAATTCGAAGCCGACCGGGCGCAGGATCAGCGCCGCCAGCACCAGGAACAGCGCGATGTAGAAGCCCGAGAAGGCCGCCGCATAGACCATCGGCCAGGCCGCGAACACGGCGCCGGCGCCGAGGATCAACCACACCTGATTGCCTTCCCACACCGGACCGATCGTGTTGATGGCGACGCGCCGCTCGGTGTCGTTGCGGGCAACGAACAGCAGCAGCGCCGCGACGCCGAGGTCGAAGCCGTCCATCACCACAAAGCCGATCAGCAGCACGCCGAGGAGGAGCCACCAGATGACGCGGAGGGTTTCGTAATCGAACGGGATCGACATGGCGCGCCTTTCGTCATTCCGCCGGTGCCAGCGCCGGCCCGACCGCGTGCGGCAGGGCGAGCGCCTCGACCGGGCCCATCTTGATGTATTTGCGCATGAGAACGAGGTCGACCACGAGCAGGGCCGAGTAGAACAGGATGAATCCGGCGAGCGAGAACAGCACCTTGCCGGCCGAGACCGACGAGGAGGCGAGGAAGGTCGGCAGCACCCCGTCGATCGCCCACGGCTGGCGCCCATACTCGGCGATGAACCAGCCCAGCTCGATTGCGATCCACGGCAGCGGCAGCGAGCAGGCCATCAGCCGCAGCAGCCAGCGGCGCGAAAAATCGCGCTGCGACGTGAACCAGAAGACGGTCGCGGTCAGCAGGATGAAGTAGAAGCCGAGCCCGGCCATGACGCGGAAGGCCCAGAACAGCGGCAGCACGTTTGGAATGATGTCGCTGGCCGCCTTGGCGATCAGCGCGTCATCGGCCTGGCGCGGGTCCGCGACGTAGCGCTTGAGCAGCAGCGCATGCCCGAGATCGGCGACATGCGCCTGGAATTGCCCTGCCGCCGCGGCATCGTTCGGGTTCTGCCTGAGCTTCTCCAGCGCGTCATAGGCGACGAGTCCATTCTTGATGCGGTCGCGCGCGTGCGCCACGAGCTCGTCGAGCCCCGGGACTTGCGTGTCGAAAGAGCGGGTCGCGATCACGCCGAGCACCCAGGGGACCTTGATGCTGTAGTGCGTCTGGTGCGTCGCGGTGTCGGGGATGCCGAACAGCGTGAGGCCGGCGGGCGCCGGCTCGGTCCGCCACATCGCCTCGATGGCGGCGAGCTTGACCTTCTGATCTTCCGACACCGTGTAGCCGCTCTCGTCGCCGAGCACGACGACGCACAGCGCCGACGCCAATCCGAACGCGGAAGCCACGACGATCGAGCGCCGCGCAAAAGCGACGTGCCGGCCCGCAAGCAGATAGTAGGCCGAAATCCCGAGCACGAAGAATGAGCCCGTGACATAGCCGGCGCCGACCGTGTGCACGAATTTCGCCTGCGCGACGGGATTGAACAGCAGATCCCAGAACGAGGTCAGCTCCATGCGCATGGTCGCGGGATTGAACGTTGCGCCGACCGGATGCTGCATCCAGCCGTTGGCGATGAGGATCCACAGCGCCGACAGGTTGGAGCCGATCGCGACCAGCCAGGTCACGGTGAGGTGCCCGAGCTTCGACAGGCGCTCCCAGCCGAAAAAGAACAGGCCGACGAAGGTCGACTCGAGGAAGAAGGCCATCAGGCCTTCGAGCGCGAGCGGCGCGCCGAAAATGTCGCCGACGTAATGGGAGAAATAGGCCCAGTTGGTGCCGAACTGGAATTCCATGGTGATGCCGGTCGCGACCCCCATGGCGAAATTGATGCCGAACAGCTTGCCCCAAAAGCGCGTCATGTCGCGCCAGATCTCGCGGCGGGTCATCACATAGGCGCTCTCCATGATGGCGAGGAGGAACGAGAGGCCGAGGGTGAGCGGCACGAACAGAAAGTGGTAGAGCGCCGTGGCGGCGAACTGCAGCCGGTCGAGCGCCACGGGGTCGAGATGGGACATCGCGTGTGCTCCTACGGCGGCGGCGGCGGCGCGGTCGGACCGATGAGATGGGCGACGGTAGCGGCATCGGCGGGCGGGCGAGCGTCGCCGGAGAACCAGACGAGCCAGATCGTCGTGATGGCGACGAGCTTAATGGCGAGCGCGAAGGTGATCGCCTTGGCGAGCGGTGTGCGTGGCGCCGCGCCCGCGCGAAGGAAATCGGCCAGCGAGTCGAGGACCGCTCTCATCAAACGCTCCCGGCATCGGCGGCCATCAGGTTGATGCGGATAGGCCCGAGCCCCAGATGGAACTCTTACGTGAGCCGCCGAAACCCCGATTTGATCTCGATCAAATCAGGCGGCGCCCGAACTGACGCCGACAAGGACCAAGGATGCCACACTCGGGACCGCTGACCAGAGCAAAATCGCCGGTGCTCTCGGCTTGTTCACTCACGATGAAGCGAACGGCCGCATCTTGGCGCGCGGAATTGGGCCGACCACGGTAGCAGGCTGGCGCCCTCACTCCATTGCCATATGCGCCGACTTGATGACGGCGGCCCATTTCGCGACTTCCGCCGGCAGCATGGCGGATACCTCGGCCGGCGTCCTGAGCGCGATCGGCAGTCCCTGGCGCGCGAGGCCGGTCTTCACCGTTTCCTTCTGCAGGGCGGCCGCGACCGCGACATAGAGGCGGTCGATCACCGCAGGCGGCGTCTTGGCGGGCGCAAACAGCGCCGCCCAGGCATCGGCCTCGACGCCCGGCACACCCGCTTGCGCGAAGGTCGGAACCTCGGGAAGCTGCCCGGCGCGCGCCGCGCTCGCGACCGCGAGTGCGCGCACCGAGCCGTTGGCGATGAGCTGGGCGATCAGGCCCGGCAGCGGCGCGATGCTGAGATCGATGCGGTCGGCGAGGATCTCGGTCGTCATCGGCGCGAGGCCCTTGAACGGGACATGCAGCATGTCGATGCCGGCCTTGGTCTTGAACAGCTCGCCGGCGAGATGCGCGCTCGAGCCGACGCCGGTCGAGCCGAAGGTGAGCTTGCCGGGCTCGCGCTTGGCGAGCGCGACGAGGTCGGCGAGGCTCCCAACCGGCAGGTTCTTGCGCGCGACCAGCACGTGCGGCATCGCGGCGAGCCCGGCGACCGGCGTGAAATCGCGCACCGCGTCATAGGGACAGTTCTTGACCAGGCTCTGGTCGGTCGCGTGCGTCTGGTTGGTGCCGAGCACCAGCGTGTAGCCGTCAGGCGCCGCGCGCGCCGCCGCGCCGGCGCCGATGATCCCCGATCCGCCCGGCCGGTTCTCCACCACGATCGGCTGGCCGAGATCGGCTTCCTGGGCGATCAGCCGCGCCAACAGGTCGATCGGGCCGCCCGGCGGGTAGGGCACCACGATGGTGATCGTACGGGTCGGAAAGGTGTCGGCACGGGCACGCGATGCGAGGCTGACGGCGGCAACCGAGAGGAGGGCGCTGCGGCGCGTGAGCATGACGGGGGTCCGGCAGAACGGCGTGGCAACTCTAGGGCCCACAAGAGAACTGGTCAAAGTCCGCCGTCATGGCCGGGCATAGCCGTTCGAAGAACGGCTGTGCGCGGGCATGACGGGTTCGCCGTCACTTTTTCGGCTCTTTCGCGCTCTTCGGCAGCCGGATCGGCCAGCGCACGACGTGGTTCTCCAGCTGGTCGTCGGGCACGTCGGTCTCGCTGCCCTGCAAGCGGCCGCGCACCGAGACGCCGGCGCTGTGCACGGTCTCGGGATCGCCCGACACCAGCGGGTGCCACCAATAGAGATCCTTGCCCTCTTCGATCAGCCGATAGGCGCAGCTCGGCGGCAGCCAGCCGAGCTGCGAGACATTCTCCGGCGTGAGCCGCTCGCAGTCGTCGACCAGGGCCTGCCGGTTCGGATAGTCACGGCAGCGGCAGGTCTCGCCGTCGAGCAGGCGGCAGCCGACATCCGTGTAGTAGTACTTGCCGGTCTCCTCGTCCTCGAGCTTGTTGAGGCAGCAGCGCCCGCAGCCGTCGCACAGGCTCTCCCACTCGACGCGGGTCATTTCCGCCAGCGTCTTGGTCTTCCAGAAGGGCTCCGACATAGGGTTCCGGCGAATAGCGAATGGTGAGTGGCGAATAGATGGGACGGCCGTCCACTATCCGCCATTCGCTACTCGCAATTCGCCGCCCGCGCCAGGGGCGCGGCTCAATCGGTTGGCGGCGGCGCGAAGAAACAGCGGCGCGAACCGTCGGCGCGCTTGCAGCGCCAGAACTCGCCGTCCGGGCTCGGCTGCGCCTCGTTGAACGGGACGGTCTCGCCGTTGGGCAGGCGGTAGCCGGTCGGCGTGATGCTGACCTGCTTGCTCGGGATGACGAAACAGTCGCCTTCGCCGCAACACCATTCGCCCGCCGCATTGCGCAGCGCGCCACGCGAGATCCAGCTGTCATGCGCGAGCGACTGTGAGGCGATCGCGAAAAACGCGCCGGCGACGAAGAGCCGTACCCAGAGACCGGACATGCAGATATCCTCATGTTGTCCCGGCGCGGCGATTGTTCGGCTCCGATTTCCTCCCGCTGCAGCTCGGCTTGCACGCTCCCGCCGCTGGAGCGCCTCGACAATGCCATCGCGCGAGCGCCGCATTGCTTTTGAGCATCATCTTTTCCGAAAAGCGGTAGGCACCCCGGATCAAGTCCGGGGCAGGCTTTTTCGGGATCATGCTCTGGCGCGCGCGACTCGCGCTGCTGCGCCTTCATTATGAAGCCAATCGAAAACGCGCCGAGCAAAAATTTGCTTCATGCTGCCGAATGAATGCGCAGCCGGGTAACGAGCTACCAAAAATCGCAGCTATTTCGCATCGAGCGCGGCGCGCAATTGCGCGATCAACGCGCGACAGGTGGCGAGGTGCGGTTCCTCGGCGTCGAGGATGCGGCGCACCGCGTGGCGCTTGAATGCGTCGACCTCGACGGGCGTGAGCGCGTCCGAGCCCGCCGCATCGCAGACGATGTCGATCAGCCGGTCGGCCGCATGCAGGCGGCCGAGCAGGTAGTCGTTCTCGCGATAGGCGCGCGACAGGAAGGCGGCGAACTGGTTGAAGGCCGCGCCCTTGAGCGGGAACGTCCCGAGGCTTGCGATGCCGGCCGCGTCCTGCGCGCTGATGCGATCGACGCGAATCTCGTTGAACTCGCCCGCTTCGCGCCACGGCATCACCGGGAACGTCAGCACGTCCCAGAACGGAAAGCCGAGATAGTTCACCAGCACGTCGTGCAGGCCGCTTCCCGGCAGGTCCTGCATCTCGCCGAGAAAAAAATCGATGTCGCGCGTGCTTGCCTGCAGGTCGATCGCGACGCCGATGCGCGCGATCAGGCGGTCGAGCGCCTCCTTGTGCTGTTGCGCGAAGGCGCGCGCATAGGCCGCGATGTCCTTGATTTCGCTCGGCGAGGGCGCGGCGCGGAAGATATCCTCGACGAGATCGCACGCCGCGCGGTCGTCGGCCGCGAGCGTGACGCGCCGTTCCAGCGCGTCGAGGCAGTCGTAGAACCAGCGCTTGAGCCCGTCGACGGCGGCGGGATCGAGGTCGGCGAAACCGTCGGTGCCGAGCATCGCGTAGAGCCGGTTCTGCCCCTCGATCAGGAAGCTCAGGCGGCGCTTGCGGAAGTCGACGTCGAGGGCGAGCAGGAATTTCACCCAGTCGGGTCGTTCCGCCGCGCCGGCGGCTGCCTCCTGTTGCAGCGAGCGTCCGTCGGGCGGCTCGTAGGTCACGCCCGCCTCGAGCGCCCAGGCATCGACGATCTCGCCGATCGCGCGCGCGAAGGGCGAGCGCGGCTGCACGCCGCGCATGTCGACGATGAGCCGGGTGACGAAGCCGCGCACGGAGGCGAGCTTGAGCCGCACATAGGCCTCGTAGGCGAAGCCGGCATCGCGCGCCGCCTTGGTGTTGGCCTGCGAGCGCCAGGCGCCGAGGCGCTCGACAGTGATCGGCTCGTCGTTGGCGGACATCATGTCGGCGACCAGCCGGCTGATGTGCGGGCGCGCGCTCGTGATGATGGCGCGCAGCCGCCGCGCCTGGTCGTTGAATCGGGCGATCCAGCCGAGCTCGTCGGTGATCGGCTCGGCGAGCGGAATTTCCGACAGCGCGCCCTTGAGCGTCGAGAAGAAGCCGGGGAGGCCGTGATGCGTCGGCACGCCGACCGGGGCCGGATTGGGGTCGATGTAGACGACGCGCCGATCGACCTCGCGAAACGCCGGCCGGCCGCGGATCGCGGTGATCGCCTCGCGGAACGGCCGGCTGTTGAGCACGCTGCCGTCGACGAATGGAACCGAGGCCGGATCGACGTTTGCCTGCGCGTAGGATTCGAACTTGCGGGCGATGAAATCGGCGCGCCCCGGCCAGGCGACGCCGCGTGCCTGCAGGAGGGCGTCCATTTCGACGATCTGCGCCGGCGGAAACGCGCCCGGGATGGATGCGGTCGCGCGCGCCGCGAAGGCGAGCGCCGGCGCATTGTCGAGGTCGAAGTCGCTTTCGACCGTCCCGCTCGCCCGTCGTCGATAACGGAAATGCAGCACATGCCGATGCTCGCGCTCGTGCACGATCGGCGGATCGTGGATCTGCATGAGCTGCTGACAGCCGTAAAAATCGGTCAGCGTGACGAACAGGTCGAGATCGAGACCGGACGGCAGCAGGGAGGCGAGACGGTCGCGCGGTGCGCCCATGGCGACGATGCCGTCATACATCAGGGCCGCCATCTTCGTCCCGTCGAACGGCGGCTTGAACCAGCGCGAGCGCATGACCAGCGAGAGCTTGGAGCGCACCTCGCGATCGCGGATTCCCGGCGTGCGGGTGAGACCGGCGGCCCAGAAGAACGGCCGCAGGAACCATTTGCTCCAGCCATGCGCCTTGGCGTCCGCCGCCAAGAGGTGGGTGACATCCGCATTGTCGAGCCAGAGGTCGCGCAGGCGGCCCATCGGCAGGTCGTGGCTCAACGCGCGCGCCAGCATGATGC